>CBFIBN010000001.1:0-55609 GCA_965660775.1 Arenicellales bacterium
ATCTCAAAAAGCTCGTCCATAGTGCCAAAGCCCCCAGGAAAGAACACCACGGCCTTTGCCATATAGGCAAACCAAAATTTGCGCATGAAAAAATAATGAAACTCCAGCGATAGCTCACGGGTGATATGTGGATTATTCCCTTGCTCGTTCGGCAACGAGATTCCAAGGCCGATGTTTAGCCCATCGGCGTCCGAGGCGCCCCGGTTAGCGGCTTCCATGATGCCCGGACCGCCGCCAGAGCAGACCACAAAACGCCGATGGCCTTCGGGCAGGCTCTTAGACCAGTGGGTAATCCTTTCGGCCAATTCACGACAATCCTGGTAGTAGTGGGCCATCGCCTTCCAGTATTTCACCTGGGTATCATCATTGGGCAGTGGTCCAGGTTCGGCGCCATCAACAGATTCAGGGGCTCGTGCTGAGCCCATGAACACGATAGTGTCTTCGATTTGGTTTCGGGTAAACCGCGCAGACGGTTCAACAAATTCGGCAACGATGCGCAATAGTCGTGCATCGGGGCTATCAAGGAAATTAGTGTTCTTGTAGGCTTTCATTTTTATTTTCCTCCCAAAGCAGTTTTTTAACTGCCAAGGCAGTCACACGCTCGGCACATGTTAACTTAGGCGATAGAGTGGAGTTCAGGGTTTTAATTTCTGCGTATAATGTATACCAGTAGTCAGGCACTCTAGGCGGCGGCCCAACTAAGGAACCGATGCTCAAGCCCTAGTTCCAGTCAGAGACCGTAGAGTAGGATGCCAGTAGCTTGAGCTAGTTCTGGTCTGACAAGAGTGGACTTCACTGGAAGTATTGAGAAAGACGGAGTCGAATCTGATGAAAGCAATTGTCATTGATAGCTTTGGTGGCCCTGAAGTCATGCGGGTGGCATCTGTTCCTGAGCCGACCCCCGGGCCAGGACAGGTATTGGTGCGCGTAGTCGCCACCAGCGTTAACCGGCCAGACGTGGTCCAGCGCCAGGGCAATTATCCACCGCCGCCGGGGGACTCAAATATCCTGGGGCTGGAAATCGCAGGTACAGTGGTGGCCCTTGGGGACGGAGTAGATCAGTGGCGTTGTGGGGACCGCGTGATGGGCCTGGTGGGTGGTGGAGCCTACGCTGAGTTTGCAGTTGCCTGGCCTGGACACTTAATGAGAATCCCAGAAAGTATGAGCTGGGAGCAGGCGGCTTGCGTAAGCGAGACTTACATTACCGCCCATCTTAATCTCTTTCAATTTCCCGGCCTTTTTGAGGGGCAGCAAGTGTTGCTTCATGGCGGGGGCGGTGGGGTGAATACCGCAGCTATTCAATTGTGTCGCGCGCTCGCGCCGTCAGTGACAATTCTGGTAACCGCATCGACAACGAAGGTTCAGCGGGTAAGAGATCTCGGCGTGGATTATGTCATCGATTATCAGCAACAGGACTTCCAAGAAGAGGTAGCGCAGCTGACGGACGGTCGTGGGGTAGACGTTATCCTCGATCACATTGGCGCGGCATACCTGCATGGCAACCTCAAATCTCTCGCTGTGAATGGCACTTTGATGCTAATTGGCGTGATGGGCGGGGTAAAAAACGATCTCAACCTTGCACAACTGATGGTCAAGCGGCAGAAGATCGCAGGCTCGGTCCTGCGCCCGAGGCCGGTTGACGAAAAGGCAGCCATTATCAGCCGTTTTGCGAGCGAGACACTGGGTTTGTTTTCCGATGGAAAAATAATTCCCCTGGTACATAAGGTCTTCTCCTTGGAGGAGGTTGTCGAGGCTCACCAATTGATGGAGTCGTCTGGCCACTTCGGAAAATTAGTACTCATTGTCGATAGAGAAGCCTCATTGTGACCACCCAGATTTTTTCAGGCGCGGTCGCTTGGCATCTGTGTTGAATCGTCATGTACCTTTTTGAGTATCAGGCCAAGGATCTTATGCGCCAGTGGGGTATCCCGGTGCTGCCCGGGGCTGTCGCGATCACAGAGGTCCAAGCTCGAGAGGTTGCTCAGGAGCTCGGGTGCGGCCCCTGGGCGGTTAAAGCACAGATTTATGCGGGAGGCCGCGCTCAAGGCAGTTTTAGTGATGCGCCCCGCTCTGGAGGAATTCGCTTTTCGGACTCATTGGATGGCGTTCATTCCGCTGCCGCTTCGATGTTGGGTGCAACCTTGGTTACTCCGCAGACGGGGGCCGCTGGTCAATGCGTTAGCGCGGTATACATTGAACCCCAAGTAAAGACCCAGGGGGAATTGTTTGTTGCATTACTGGTCGATGGTGAGTCTGGAGAGATTGTCTGCTTGGCGACACCCCGCGGTGGGGAGAATATCGAAGAACAGGTTCGCTATACCCCTGAAAGCCTCATCAAGACATCGCTGGGATCGGGTTCCGAAATTGCGGAGCAGGTTGGTGTGCGAATAGGTTCGGCACTGGGACTTGAGCAAGCCTCTTGTACTATCTTTGCCGATATCCTTCAACGCATGTATCAGTTGTTTGTGACTCACGACCTTTCACTGATTGAGATAAATCCGCTCGGCATAGAGGAAAACGGTCGGTTGATAGCGCTGGATGGACGAATGGCTGTGGATAACAACGCATTGTTTCGTCAACCCAAGATGGCTTCGCTCAGCTCACGGGCTGAAACCGACGCTATGGAGGAGTCTGCTTCGCGTTACGGCTTTAATTACATTCGTTTGGATGGCAACGTGGGCACATTTTCCAGCGGCGCCGGGCTGGCCATGGCGACTCTTGATGCCGTTGTGGACCTGGGTGGTAAGCCTGCGAACTTTCTCGACGTGCCTCCTGTACTTGAAGTTAGCCGGGTTAAACAGGCATTTTTGTTAGCGTTGACTGACTCGCGTCTACGCTGTTTGCTGCTCAATATTTTTGGAGCCGGCATTATGCGCTGCGATACGATTGCCGATGGCCTACTGCTTGCGCATCTTGAAAAACCGATAACAGTGGATATTGTCGCGCGCCTCGCGGGCACCAATGCAGAGCTGGCGATTTCCCGCCTTGAACGATCAGGTTTGCCGATTCATTTTTCGTCAGATCTGGCATCTGCGGCAAAAGCGGCCGTTGAGTTAGCCGCTACGCCGGGTCGCCCAAAGCCTCGTGGCACGATCGTCGGCCAGATTGGCCGCTGGCTTAACAGTCCGGGGCGCCGCGGGCGATGAGCATCCTTGTTGACAGTGCCACCCGTGTGATTTTCCAGGGCGTTACTGGCCGACAAGGCTCCTTTCATGCCGAGCGGGCGCTAGCCACTGGTACCCGGGTCGTCGCCGGCGTGCGCATGGGGAAAGGGGGCACGAGTCATTTGGGTATCCCGGTTTTTGATCGGGTTCGTGACGCGGTCAGTGAGACTGGAGCTACAGCCAGCGTGATTTTTGTGCCCCCGGCGAACGCGGCCGATGCGATTGAAGAAGCCATCGACGCCGGTATTAGTCTGGTGGTCTGTGTCACAGAAAGAATTCCTATACTGGATATGGTTCGGGTTCGCTCAAAAATTAAAAGTTCAAATACGGTGTTGGTGGGCCCCAATACCCCAGGCATCGCCGTGCCCGGGCAGTGCACTCTGGGGATAATGCCGCAGGGCATTTTCCTGGCTGGCCGTGTCGGTATCGTCTCGCGATCCAGTACACTGACCTACGAGGCGGTTGAACAGACGACTCGTAATGGCCTTGGCCAGTCGACCTGTATCGGTATCGGTGCAGATCCGGTTTTTGGCCTCTCATTCGTGGACTGCATTGAACGGTTCAACGCGGATCCACAGACCGATGGCATTATCCTCATAGGGGAGGTTGGCGGCAGTTCGGAGGAAACTGCCGCCGCTTATCTGACCGATATTGAAAACTCCAAGCCAGTGGTGGCTTACATCGCCGGGCAGTCGGTTCCTGTTGGCCGTCGCATAGGTCACGCGGGCACTATCATGCATTATGGCACCGGTACTGCCGAGTCTAAGATGGACGCCTTGGCTTGTGCCGGGGCTACGGTCGTTCGTTCCCCCGTGCAGATCGGTGAACAGATGGCAAGCCTGATAGACAACGGTTTGTGAGCCAAGAAACTTGCACACTGAACGCCAGTGGAACTAAACAGAGGCTGAGTCAGTTAGTTGTTGTTACGGCCGTTCCGCACAACCCAAGCGGCTTCATTATGTTTCGATTCGCGACGCCGACCCCAAGAACACTGAGTATGCCTACTGCCAGCGGGCACGGCGGGTACGGGTACCTATTCAGGGGTTTATTGCCCTTTTGCCGCCGCTGGGTATCACTTAGTCCTTTCCCACTCACTCAAGCATTGTGCTGTGTTCGAGTACCACGGTCGCCTTGACCTTACCCTTGTGTTCCTGGCGCAATTGGATCGCTGTGAAATGCGGTTTCGATGCAAACCAGTAATACAGCTCGCGCGAGCTGCCCCGGTCAATAAAGAATCGCGTGGTCACAACAGATTGCCCGGCAATCTCAAGAGTCTCGGACTCCTGCTCAATAAATAGGTAGTCACGAATTCGATCGCCCTCGTGCACAAGATAGTGCGGTGCCCGTTGACCGCGTGAGAATTCGAGGCGAGCCATCAGTTCAAAGGTCAGCGGATCCTGCATGCCTGACTTAAGCGGAAAGGCCTGTTCTTTATTTTTGGCGAACCCCCGGCTGAGGCCGGACGTCCAATCGAACTCAATACGGATATCACGCTTGTGATTGTTCTGGCCGTCGCCAACGGTATAGAGCAGGGGGCGGATCACGCCATCGTGCATTTCGAACCGGGAGACCTCGTAAACCGGGCCAAAACCCGACAACCGGGCAAAACCTTTAAGCTTGGTCGTTGAGCGCAGAATATAGTCAGACCCGGTGCGTTCCAGGGATACTACCCGTGATGCCTTAAACCCAGAGTAGTCGACGGAGTAGTGGGATTGGAACGGGGCCAAGACGATACTGCTGGCAACTGTAGAGGTGCAAAAAAATCCTAGCAGAGCCACAGTGACTACTGAGGTAAGCCTGTGACCGAGACGGGAGAGCACAAGAAGACAGGTCATGGGGCTACGGTTTGTTGATCAAGAGCACGCGGAGGTAGACTGGAGGGCGCTTTCGGGTCACGCTGGAGGCCGGTAAGGCCAATTTTCAGGAGTTGATTGTACCGTGAAAATTCGACTGGTGATTTACAACATTCATAAGTGTATTGGCGGAATTGATCGGCGCTACGATCTGCCGCGTATTGTCGAAGTGATAAATCATTACCATCCGGATATCGTCCTTTTGCAAGAAGTGGTCCGATATAGCAGGTCGTCTGCGAATGTTCATCAGGTTGATGTATTGGGCGAAGCGATTGGATTGAATCATCGGCTTTGGGTAGCAAATGTGAAGGCTCGAACCGGTCACGGTTACGGTAATGCGATCCTCAGTCGTTGGCCACTGCTTGACGACAACAATATTGATCTAACTATTGGCCCAAAAAAGCGCCGCAGCGCCCTTCATGCTCGGGTACGGGTATCATTGGGTGATAACCCCCCGGGCGAGGCTCGAAGTCGCACCCTGCATCTGTTTAATCTGCATCTGGGCCTGTCGGGAATCGAGCGAAGGATGCAGTTAAAGAAAATGCTGGGTCATCCGACTTTTGCCCGAATCGCCCACGACACACCCACCCTCGTTGCTGGTGATCTCAATGACATTTGGGGCGCTTTAGGGCGTCAGGTGATGCATCCGGCAGGATTTTTTGGCACCGGGCGAATGCCGCGTACTTTTCCAGCTTATGCGCCGGTACGGCCACTAGACAGCCTTTATGTGCGCGGCGCCCTGGAAATTGATAGCTTGTTGCCTTCGCGACTGAGTCTCGCACGACAGGCTTCTGATCACCTGCCTTTGATTGCAGACCTCCGATTAGTCTGAGATCAGGATTGCAGCCCGAGGATCTGGCGAGCTTCTGCCGTGCTGGCTGGATGACGATTGTAATTGGAGCACAGGCCAGCCACCCGCCCGACAAGTTCGGCGTTGCTTTGGGCGAGGCGCGACTTATCAAAACGCAGATTATCCTCAAGCCCTGTCCTGCAGTGGCCGCCCATCTCCAACGCCCAGTGATTCACCTCGAGTTGCCCGCGGCCTACCCCCGCCGCAGTCCAGGTTGCATCCGGCATAACAGTCGATAGTTGGGCAAGTTCGAATTCAAGAATCTCTCGTCGTGGGGGTAGGGCGTTCGGTACTCCCATCACAAACTGCACGTGAACCGGGGCTTTGATCAGGCTCCGTTTTACCAGTGCGGCGGCCGAGTAAAGCATCGACAGATCGAATACTTCGACCTCCGGTTTGATGTGATGTTTCAGCATGTTGCCAGCCAGTTGATCAATGAGTTCCGGGTGGTTCTCATAAATCATTCCAGGAAAGTTCACCGAACCGGTTGCCAGAGAGGCCATGTCGGGCACAAGGTGTAGCATAGAGCCGCGCTGGCCAGCTTCGCGGCCTCGCCCACCAGTGGAAAACTGAATGATGATTCCAGGGCAGTGCTTTTTAATTCCCTCTTGCACGAGGGCAAAACGCTGTGGATCCGAGGAGGGGTTCTCTTGCTCATCACGTACATGGATATGGACCAGGCTCGCGCCGGCTTCAAAAGCAGCGTGAGTTGATTCCACCTGCTCGGTGGTACTGATCGGTACAGCAGAATTGTCCTTTTTTCTGGGGACTGCACCAGTAATGGCAACGGTAATAATGCAGGGCTGGGTCATATCGATCTATGCAAAAAGAGGAAAGGGCAACCATACACGCACAAAGCCTCATAGCAAACCCCGTTCTTCAAAAAACCCGTATCAGGCTGAAGGTTCCGAAGCGGATCAGGCGCAGTGCGATCACCAAGGCGGGCTATGGAATGGACCGTTGGATCAGATCTGTCGCCCGAGTGAGCCGTCTTAAACTCATTTTTCATGTATCCTTCTCTCATACATGATTAACATGCAGGCCGCTGTGCAACCTGATTCAGATAAGCAACCACGCATCACGATGGTTTTCGAATCGCCAATGGTGATTAGTTGATTCCTTTACTTGCCCAGGGGCAGTGGGTTCTGTTTGCGGTCATTCTGGTGGCGCTGGTGGTGTCCTTGTCGTTCCATGAGTTCGGTCACGCTTTTGTTGCACTTCGCTTCGGCGATGACACCGCTCGTCGTGCCGGGCGGTTGACCATTAACCCGCTGGCCCACATTGACCCTATGGGCCTGTTGATGGTGGTTTTTGTCGGTTTTGGCTACGCCAAACCTGTGCCGACTGACCCTCGCCGATTTACCTCGCGCTACGCCGACTTGCTGGTGGCAGCTGCCGGGCCTGCTATGAATTTACTGTTGGCCATTATCAGTATCAATGCTTATCTCATATTGTTGGATTGGGGGTGGTTGGATCTTTCCAGCCCGGGTCCTCGCCTGTTTTTCATCTATCTTGCGCAAATTAACCTGTTGTTGATGATGTTCAACTTATTGCCGGTCGGTGCGCTCGATGGACATTACATTCTGCCTTACCTGCTCCCTCGCGCCTTATCCCGGGCTTATCGTTATTACAATGGGCGCTATGGCAATTGGGCCTTGTTGGCTCTGATCCTGTTGGCGTTCATGGGCGTTCCGATTTTCTCAACGATCAGTGGGTTCAGCGCGGCTTTGCTACCCCTGATTGCTTGGGGTTAGAGTGAAGCCGGTGGCTTTTGGCGAAAATAGTGTCTGAAGATTCTCAAAATAACGATATCGCCTCACAATCATCCGCGAGGCTGCTGGCACGGGCTTACGGTTTAAAGAGTCCCGACCAGGCCCGAGCGCTGTATCGCGATTGGGCCGAAACTTACGATGTCCACCTGGAGAATGGGCTGGGGTATATCGCGCCCGCCCAGATTGCTGCAATGCTCGACGAGGCGCTTGAGGATCGCGCTGCTCGAATTCTGGATGTGGGATGTGGTACAGGCCTGGTCGGGGAACACCTGAAGGCTCTTGGATTCAGCTCTATCGACGGGCTCGATTTTTCCCCCCAGATGCTGGCGGCCGCGGCTGAAAAAGGTATATACCACGAGTTGCTTGAGTCGGATCTCGAGGGAACACTGGGTATTGCTGATGCCATCTATGATGCGGGAATATCCTGCGGCACCTTCACCCACGGCCATGTCGGGCCCGGGGCGCTGAATGAGATTTTCCGAGTGCTTCGCAGTGGAGCTGTGTTCGCCTGCACGATTCATGCCCACCTGTGGGTTGATGCCGGTTTCGCGCAGCACATAGCGGCACTCGAGGCGGCTGGAATCATTAAGGTCGAAAATATTGTCGACCAGCCCTATTTTGAAGCCGCAGAGTCTGACGGAAAATTCTGCCTGATGCGAAAAACCTGAGGACCTGACAGACAGTTGCCTTCAATGGCTTGGCCCGGTGTTAAAATTGCTGGCATGCCGGGATCAACGCCTGGTGTAAATCGATATGGCGGCGGCGGTCGGTCTCCCCGGTGGCGGAAGGTTGTGAACCCGGTCAGGTCCGGAAGGAAGCAGCCGTAGCATCCGAATCGGGTGCTGGGGTCAGGCTGGCTGGCGCCGTCTCCAATTCGATCCGAGGCAACCATCAAGCGTCAGGGACAAAGATGCGTTTCTACTTTTCAATCAAGTTCTCATGAGTTACCAGGCGCTCGCGCGAAAGTGGCGACCTCGCCGGTTCACTGACGTTGTTGGTCAGGCTCACGTGGTGGGGGCCCTGACCACGGCATTGGAGCAGAACCGGGTGCATCATGCCTTTCTCTTTACGGGCACTCGAGGTGTCGGAAAAACCACGCTGGCACGACTGCTGGCCAAAGCGCTCAATTGTGAGCAGGCGCCCTGCGCTGAGCCCTGTGGGGCGTGCCCGGCCTGCACTGGCGTTGACGAAGGTCGCTATATAGATTTGCTTGAAATCGATGCCGCCTCGAGGACTCGAATCGATGATACCCGAGAAATTCTGGACAACGTACAGTACGCCCCAACCCTGGGTCGCTATAAGGTCTATCTGATCGACGAGGTGCATATGTTGTCCGGACATAGTTTCAACGCCTTACTTAAGACGCTTGAAGAGCCTCCGTCGCATGTAAAATTTCTGTTGGCCACCACCGACCCACAGAAACTGCCACCGACGATTCTCTCACGCTGTTTACAGTTCAATCTGCGTGTACTGAAGCCTGAAGAAATTACCGACCAACTGCAAAAGATAGCCAACGCAGAGGGAGTCCAGGCCGATGAAGTGGGGCTGGCAACCTTGGCCAGAGCGGCATCTGGCAGCATGCGCGATGCCTTGAGTCTATTGGATCAGGGGATTGTCTTTGGTAACGGCCGGGTTACCGGCGCCGAAGTACGCGAGATGCTCGGTATGATTGAGCAACAACAGGTTGATACGATATTACGGGCGCTGGCAGCGGCTGATGGGTCGACACTGATTGATACTGTGGCGCAAATGGCATCCCGCGCGATTGATTACATGGCAGCCCTTGATGACCTGTTATTGGTGCTGCACGACGTTTCGCTCTACCAGATATTGCCCGAGGCAGCATCAGCCAAGCAGGCGGATACAGATTTGGTAGTGCATCTTGCCAGCACGATGACGAAGGAAGATGTGCAACTGTACTACCAGATTGGCATGTTAGGTAAACGAGATATGCTGCTTGCGCCAGATCCGGTATCGGGCTTTGAAATGACTTTGTTACGGATGCTGACTTTCCACCCAGCGGGTGAAGGTGGGGCAGGGTCGAGTGGTGAGTCGCCTGCCCAAAAGGCCCCGGCTCGTAAGCAGCGAACTCAAGGCCAAGATGTGGCCTCAGTTCCCACGGCTGGTGCTGCAGTCGATTCATCCCCCTCGGCTGAACCGGCTTCACGCCAGGGCCCGTCGCCCCCACCAGAAACCGACCTGGCCGACCCAGACCTGTGGGCTACGTTCGTAGACGACTCAGGGTTAAAAGGCGTGAGTCGGGAATTTGCCATGAATCTCTCGCCACGGAGCTACGATCCCCAAAAAAGGGTGTTGATCGTGTCGCTGAAACCCAATCTTGCCAAACTGCATAGTCAGTCCCGTCAGGCGTCTTTAGAGAATGCGTTTAGCCAGTTCAATGGCTCGCCAGTCAAGCTAAAATTGATTGAGGGAAGTGAAGAATCACCTGAGACCCCGACCCAGAACCGCGCCCGCCATGATTCCGAGGAAAAGGCCGAGGTCTACCAGACGTTAATGGAGGATCCGATGGTCAAGGATATTATGGAGCGGTTCGATGCAACGGTGGTTCCGGACTCGGTACGCCCCGGCAAACAACAAGGGAGAAGTGAATGAAAGGACCTTTGGGCAATATCATGAAACAGGCTCAGGAGATGCAGGAGCAACTTAAGAGCGCGCAGGAAGAGCTTGCACATATTGAAGTCACCGGCGTCGCCGGCGGCGGTATGGTCGAGGTGATAATGACCTGCCGGCATGATATACGCCGGGTAAAGATAGATGACAACCTGTTTAGTGATGACAAAGAGGTTCTGGAGGACCTCGTGGCGGCCGCCGTGAATGATGCAGTTCGCCGGGTTGAGAGAACAACTCAGGAAAAAATGGGCGGACTGGCGGCAGGGATGAATATCCCAGGCTTGAACCTGCCTGGCCTCAATGGCTGACGGCCATGCCATAGATCAACTTAAGCAGGCATTGCGTCGCCTGCCTGGTGTCGGGCCGAGGACCGCTCAACGGATGGCTTTTCACCTGCTTGAACGGGACCGCGAGGGTGGGCAGATTTTAGCTGATGCCCTGAGGGACGCGGTGTCGACCGTAAAACACTGCCAGCGTTGTAATAATTTCAGTGAGCAGGTGTTTTGCAGTATCTGCGAGTCAGGCAAACGCAACGAGACTCTACTTTGCGTCGTAGAGACTCCCGCCGATCTGGATACCATTGAGCAGGCAGGAGCCTATACCGGCTACTACTTTGTGTTAATGGGACACTTGTCTCCGCTTGATGGCATCGGTCCAGACCAGTTGGGGGTCGAGCGGTTGTTGCAGGTCGTTTCTGAGCGAAGCGTTCAGGAGGTGATCCTGGGAACTAACCTTACGGTTGAAGGCGAAGCGACAGCCGATTATCTATGCGACCTATTTGAAGACAAACCTTTGACGGTGAGTCGTCTGGCCCGTGGGGTCCCATCGGGGGGAGAGCTTGAGTACATGGACGCCAATACGCTAGCCCAGGCATTCAGTGATCGTCGTACTTTGCACCAGCATACGGTAGAGGAGTCCTGAGTCAGTTAACGAATAGATTCCGGGCTCCAGCCGAGGACGGCTATCTGTAAAGGGCATCAGTCTAGACTCGCGCGAAGAGTGTTTTGTGATAACCACCCCACCGTGATTACCCTCCTCAATCGAACCGTAGCGGTCTTCGATAGAGTCCGCGCACGTGGCCCGGCCTCGTGGGAGAGTAGGCACACCTAAATTGAGGGGTGGCTGACGAGGTAGCCAGCTTTAAGCCGTTATCTGGGTTGTCCTACTGGCTTACATGAGGGTGTTTGGCGAAAATTTAGTCCGACCTGGCAAATTCCAGGGCTCTACCAAAAACACCTGGCCGAATCCGGCCATTGTCGAAAACCACCTGGCCACCGACGATGGTGTGGCTGGGCCATCCGCTGAGTTCGCGGCCCGCGTAAGGGCTCCAAGCCGCGCGGCTGAACACTTCATTGTCACGAACTGGCCGTGTCGTTTCGATATCCACCAGTGCCAGATCTGCATCGAAACCCTCAGCTAGCTGCCCCTTGTTCTTAATACCGTATACCCGTGCCGGACCCGAACACATCCATTGCTGTACTTGGGCCAGAGTGCAATGTCCGGCCTGCATTGCCGTCAGCATCAAAGGCAACGACGTTTCCACTCCGGGCATTCCAGCAGGAGAGTTGGGGTAGGGTTGGTTTTTTTCGGCCAACGTGTGTGGCGCATGGTCGGTGGCGATAATATCGATGATGCCTTGATGAAGGCCAGACCATAGCCCTGATGCATTGGCTGGCTTGCGGATCGGGGGATTCATCTGCACTCGTGATCCTAACTGGGCGTAATCATCGGTATTGAGAAAAAGATGGTTGGGGATCACCTCGCAGGTTACCTGGTCGGCCTTGTGGCGGCGCAGCCGCTCGACTTCCTCTGAGGTCGAAAGATGGAGGATATGCAGCCGTCGGCCATACTTTTCAGACAAAGCCAGCGCGCGCTCGGTCGCAATCAGGGCCGTTTGCGGGTCCCGTATTCGTGAGTGCAGCGCATAATCGGCGGCTTCACCTTCTTTTAACAGGGCTCGCATCCGATCCTGGATCCGGGTCTCATCCTCAGCGTGGACGGCAATTAGGCGTTGGCCATTGCCGAAAATGCGTTCCAAATGTTCTTGCTTGTCGACCAGTAAGTCACCGGTACTGGACCCCATAAAGATTTTGATACCACAGGCGGGGTGTACATTGTTGAGTGAGTCGAGGTTGTCGCAGGTAGCGCCGATAAAAAATCCGAAATTGGCGGCACAGCTTGAAGCCGCCCGGGCCAGTTTCCAATCCAGCTGTTCCTGGTCCGTGGTCGGGGGATTGCAGTTGGGCATCTCGAGGAAGCTGGTTACGCCGCCACGTACGGCAGCCCGTGACCCTGAAGCCAGATCCTCCTTATCTGTGGCGCCCGGCTCACGAAAGTGTACCTGGGGATCGATAACGCCTGGTATTAGTAATCGGCCAGCGGCATCAAGGTGTTCGTGTCCCACAGCACTGATCATGTTATCAATTTTGGTGATACGCCCGTTTTGGCAAGCGACGTCGCCGGCAACAGTAGTGCCGTCAGGGTGGGCAATGGAGGCGTTGCGGATAACGAGATCGTACATGGATTCGAGCGAGTCTAGAAAGATCACCCGTAGTGTACATCTCGAGCTGGTTCGAGGTCAGCGTCTACCCAAAAAAAACTGCGCCGGGGCGCGGTTTTGTGAAAGCGTCAGGAAATAGCAGTTCAGGCGTTTTGCTTTTCGCGTATCTCACTGAGGGACTTGCAGTCGATGCACAGAGTTGCGGTGGGTCGGGCTTCGAGACGCTTGATGCCAATGTCTACACCACATTCTTCGCAATACCCGTAATCGCCGGTATCAAGATCGGCGAGGGATTCATTGATTTTCTTAACCAGTTTGCGCTCACGATCCCGGGTGCGAAGCTCCAAAGAGCGGTCAGTTTCCTGGGTTGCGCGATCGTTAGGGTCAGGCAGGTTAATGGTCTCGTCCTGCATGGTCGTCACAGTGCGCTCAGTATCGTCTATCAGTTCATTTTTCCAGGCGTTGAGAATTTCCCGAAAATGCGTTACCTGAAGTTCATTCATATAACGTTCGCCCCGCTTGGGCCGATGCGGTTTAACTCCGTAGATCAGATCCACTTTAACTTTCTTCTTGGTGCTTGCCATTGGTTTACACTGGGCCTGCGACATGAGTCGAATGTGCCCGAAATTTGAAAGGCGCGGCAATCTAACAGTTTCCCGTAGTTCCCGCAATACCGCGAGCCCTTTTAAGCAAGGACTAAATAGCGATGATGCAGCTTCGATACTCACCGACTTCGCCTTATGTGCGTAAAGTTAGCGTTTTGACGATAGAAACCGGCCTTAGTGGCCAGATAGACATAGTTTTAACCAATCCTTGGGATCCGCAAACAGATCTGGGGGGTGCCAATCCGCTCGGTAAGGTGCCCGCCCTGATTACACCCGACGGGGTAGAGATATTTGATTCTCGAGTGATTTGTGAGCACCTTGACGCAATGCACGACGGCGAACCGTTTTTCCCGCTTGAGCCAAAAACCCGGTCGATAGCGCTTCGTCTTCAGGCGCTGGCAGATGGCATCCTGGATGCGGCGATTCTCCGGTTAATTGAGGAGCGTCGTCGGCCGGGAGAATACTGTTGGCCGGTGTGGCGTGATCGCCAGACTACGACAATGAATCGAAGCCTCGACTGGCTAGAAGAGCGGCGTTCGCTGCTGGATAGCCGGCTGACCATCGGCAGTATCGCAGTGGGGTGCATGCTTGGCTACCTCGATTTTCGGTACGCTGCTGAGAATTGGCGTGAAGGCCGCGATGGGTTGGCAAGCTGGTATTCAGCTTTCGCCCAAAGGCCATCGATGCACTCCACAGTGCCAGTGGAGTGATAAAGGTCCGATGTTAAGTCCAAGTCCGATATAATTCCCACTCAAGTTGATACGCTTAATTTCTTTACTTGCACGACCCCAGAAGCGGCTCACCGAGCTGCCCGGCGTAAGGGCTCCAAGCATTCGTCGGCCTGGCCATGTTTGGCTCGGGTCAGCCACCTGAAAGACCCGATGCGCCTAAAAAGAATCCAAGTTTCTGGCTTCAAGTCCTTTGTCGATCCGACCGTTATAACTATTCCGGCCAACCTCACCGGTATCATTGGGCCTAACGGCTGCGGTAAATCCAACGTTATTGATGCGGTGCGCTGGGTAATGGGCGAAAGCTCGGCCCGTAAACTTCGCGGCGATAGCATGACTGACGTGATTTTTAACGGTTCTGAGGCACGTAAGCCTGTAGGCAAGGCATCGGTTGAGCTGGTTTTTGATAACACCGATGGCAAAACGCCACAGGCTTACGCGCGCTTCAGCGAGATCTCTGTTAAACGCACATTATCTCGTGATGGTGCGTCGGAGTACCTGCTGAACAAGGCGCGTTGCCGTCGTCGGGATATCACTGACCTTTTTCGTGGCACAGGGCTTGGCCATCGGTCCTACTCGATTATTGAGCAGGGCATGGTCAGTCGGATCGTTGAGGCCCGGCCCGAGGATTTGCGGGCTTTTGTCGAGGAAGCCGCCGGCATTTCCCACTACAAGGACCGTCGTCGTGAGACCGAGACTCGGATGCGCCATACCCGCGACAATCTCAGCCGGGTAGATGATATCCGTAAGGAGCTTGATACGCAGTTGCGTCGTTTACAACGACAGGCCCAGGCAGCACGACGTTACCAGAAACTTAAAGATGAAGAGCGCGCGGTCAATGGCCAACTACTGGGGCTTCGTCATCTGGTAATGCAGTCGCAAATCGACGCCCAGTCTGCCCAGACGGCGCACGCGCAGACTGAGGTTGAGTCACACCTGGTTCATCAGCGAGCGTTGGAAAGCCGGATCGAGGGGGCTCGCGCTAACGAGATGAGTTCTCAACAGCAGGTCAGTGACCTACAGGCTGAATTTTATGCAGCCGGTGCTGATGTTGCCTCTGTTGAACAGGCAATTGAATATGCGCGTGAAACTGGTGAGCAACAGCGGGCCGAGTTCGAACGTCTGGAAACGGCTCTGACAGAGATTGGCGCCGAATCTCAACACGACGATCAACGCATTTTAGAACTCGAGGCAGAAGTGGTTTCGCGTCGGGACCAGCGTGAGGCGCATCTGGCCGTGCAGCGCCAATCTGCAACCCGCCAGGCTGAATCTGAACAGGCTTTGGATGCCTGGCAGGAGCACTGGAACGATTTCGCCCAATCTACAGCGACTCCGATAAAGGATCAGGAGGTGCAGCGATCACGCATCGAGCAGCTTGAATCTGCCGATCTTAAGGCGCAGCAGCGCCTCGCCCGCCTCGACCAGGAGTTGGTGGCGTTACTCGCTGAGGAGGAGGCGTTGGCGGTGGATAGCGCCCGTAGTGACGCGCGGCAGAGCGAGGTAGAAACCCGCGAATATGAAAGTCGTGTTGAGCAGGCCGCGCAGCAGATTAGCGAGTTGCGGCAAGAAATAGAAGGCCAGGTAACGGCAGTGGATCAGCAGCGCCAGCAGATGCATGCAGCCCGCAGCCGTCTTCAGTCGCTACAGGAATTGCAGGAAGCATCGCTGGGACGGGATGATGAGTATGCCGATTGGCTGGAGCGCAGAGGCCTTTCGCATGCCCCGGTGCTTGCCGGCGAAATCCGCGTTGCTAAAGGTTGGGAGCGTGCTGCTGATGCGGTGCTCGGCCCGCGCCTGACTGGGTTGGGCGTTGGCGATCTTGATGGGGCCCTGGCGCATGAGGCAGAACTGCCCCGGCGGGATTTATTCCTGGTCCAATCGGGCTCGTCATCTGCACTGGGTGCTGCAAATACCCTGCTGGCGCAGCTGCATTGCGCGCGCTATGACCTTGGCTCCCTGCTAAGTGGAGTGTATGTGGCCGATGACCTGGCCGAGGCACTCACCCGCCGCGCAACCCTCGATCCAGGTGAGTGTGTGGTGACCCGTGACGGGGTAATCGTTGGGACGAACTGGGCCCGGGCGCCACATGGACGCGCCTTGGGAGACGGGCTTTTGGAGCGGGAAGAGGAAATCACGCGCTTGCAACAAAGTGTTACCACTTTGGTAGACGATACAGTGCAATATGAACAGTTGTTTGAAAGCTTGCGTGAGACTTTGCGCGACCTGGAACAAAAGCACGAGTCCAGCCAGAAAGCACTCAATGACAAGCTGGAAACCCAGACGATGATCCGTCAGGTGCTTTCGGAAAAGGATGCACGATTTTCACAAATCGAAGCTCGCCGCGAACAGATGACCGCAGAGACTGACGAGATAATGACCGAACTGACCGGGACGGGTGCAGCTCTGGACGAGGCTCAACGGCATTTTGCTATTGCTGAAGACGAGACCGGGGTGCTCGAAGAAAAACGCCTGGCATTGTTAAATGAAAAAGAAACACTCACGAAAGCTTTGGCGGGCGCCCGCACCGATACCCAGGCGGCTCGAGAAAAATTGCACGACACGGAGCTGGCCCTGCAGCATAGCCAGGCATCTCTGGATTCATTGAAATCCAGTCTCAACCGTCTCGAGGTACAGGGCGGCCGCATGCGTGCGCGTCATCAGGAACTCAAGATCCAACTGGCCAAAGGAGATGATCCTGGAGAGGCGCTGAATGCCCGCTTGAAGACTTTGCTCGACCAGCGGGCATTGTCAGAAAGTCAACTGGCCGATACTCGCAATGCGCATGCAGCTATTGAAGAACAGATCCGTGATCTGCAGGGGGGCTTGTCCGAGTGTGAACAGGAGGCAGCCACCGCGCGCGATGCGCTCGAAGGTGAGCGGTTGCAGGCACAGGAGCTATCAGTGCGCTCGGAAACTCTGCTGGAACAGATTAATGCCAGTAACTATCAACTAGAGGAGATTCTAGCAAGCTTGCCTGACCAGGCCGTTGAGGCCAACTGGCTTGTACGATCCGAAAAGCTGGCTCAGAAGATTGACAATATTGGGCCGGTGAACCTGATTGCGATAGAAGAGTACGAGGAGCAGGCTCAGCGCAAGGAATATTTGGATACACAACACGCTGACTTGATTGAAGCGTTAGATACACTTAGCGGCGTCATACGCAAGATCGACCGCGAGACTCGCGAACGTTTCAAGGCTACTTTTGACGCCTTAAATGAAGGATTTGCCGAGTTCTTCCCGCAGATGTTTGGAGGCGGCAGCGCGGTCCTGGCATTGACCGATGAGGACATGTTATCCGCGGGAGTCACGGTTATGGCGCGGCCTCCGGGCAAACGAAACAGCACCATACACCTCCTGTCGGGGGGTGAAAAAGCGCTGACCGCGGTCGCGTTACTATTTGCCTTGTTCCGGCTGAATCCGGCACCTTTTTGCATTCTTGACGAGGTGGATGCACCACTGGATGATCGTAACGTTGAGCGGTATGGTCAGACACTGCGTAGTCTGGCGGAGGTATCGCAACTGGTGGTAATCACTCACAACAAAATCACCATGGAATCGACTGATATTTTACTCGGCGTAACCATGGTGGAGCCGGGTGTCTCATCTATCGTCTCGGTCGATGTCGACGAGGCCGTTCGGTTGGCGGCACGGTAAAATGAGCCTGCAAATGGCATTGATAACGCTGGGCCTGGTGGTATTGGGCGTGATTGCCGCACTGTCATTTCTTAAGCGCCGCACAACACCGGCATCCTGGCTGGCGGGACTGCGCGCCGGTATCGCATCACAAGCTGCAAATCTTCGGTGGCCAGTGGCACTCAATTTTGTCCACCCTGATCGCTTGGTTAACCGGGTGCGTCAGCGTGAGCCATCATTAATGGCATCCCATGATTTCGAGAGGCAGCCAAGCGCCCGACTGAAAGGGGACGATTTGAAGGCAACCGACCAAGCCACTCCAGTCGACAGTTCAGTTGAGCACCCCAGCGAACCGACCCGTGTACTTGATTCTGAGATTGGCTCTGCACCGATCAAGATCGACTACTGGGTGCGTTTGCCTGGACAGACTCCGGTAACCCGTGATCTTGCCTTGTCGGTTTTCCGTGAGCACGAGATTAACCTATCGCATCCAAGGGCGATTCATGGTCGTACGGAGCCGGGTAACGCCTGGCTTGATCTGCAGGATACCCCGGCCGGAGAGATCTTTACCGACTTGATTATCAGTGTGCAAATGGCAGATCCGGATCGCTCTGTCGATGAATCGGAGCTGACCCGTTTTAACAATCTGGCCTATGCTCTCGCAGAGGCCCTGGATCGACCGCTACAGTTTGAATCCAGCATTGAAGAGGCCCTGCCCGAGGCAGCTCGGCTGGAAAGATTTTGCCGCCAGTTTGACCTGCTGGCGGTTATCAATATTGAGCCAGAACCCGGCGCCGGGTTTTCCGGGCCCGACGTGGCACGGGTGGCGGAGCGTGCCGGTATGCGCCTGGGTGAGCAGGATATCTTCCATTTCTTTGATTCACGAACCGGTGTCAGCCGATTTGGGCTCGCCAATCAGTGTGAACCAGGGAGTTTTAGTTATGCAGATCTGGAATCAGGCATGTTAAGAGGTTTGGCGCTGTTTATGAATATACCGCGGGTCGAACATCCAACCCGGACTTTTACCGAGCTCAGGTCGGTTGCGCAGTATGTTTCAACCGAGCTTAACGGTTCACTGGTAGACCCGGATGGGGCGACCCTTTCATCTGCACAATTCGATTCGATTCGTCGACAGATTCAATCGATCGAGTCGTCCATGAAGAAGTATGGAGTGGAGCCGGGCTCGGATGAAGCCCGGCGCTTGTTCTGAGCCGAGCCTGTCAAATGAAGGAGGAATGATCTTGTGCCGTGAGAGCTCGGTTACGTGACCAGGCGAAAAAAACAGGTAGTTACCGAAATTAGCGATCTGCGCGATGAGCTCGGTGAACACAACTACCGTTATCACGTGCTCGACGCACCTGTCATTTCAGATGCCGGCTACGATCGCCTGTTACGCAGGCTTGAAGCACTTGAGCGCGATAGCCCCGAGTTGGTGACACCGGATTCGCCCACACAACGTGTTGGTGGTGCACCGTTAGAGCGATTCGAAACCGTCAACCATAGTGTGGCGATGCTGTCGCTCAATAATGCATTCTCGGCAGAAGAGCTCAGCGAGTTTGATCGGCGCTGTCGCGAGGGTACCGGGCGAGAAACTCTGGTTTATAGCGCTGAGCCAAAACTGGATGGTCTGGCAGTGAGTTTGGTTTATGAGAAGGGCGTACTTCAAAGAGCGGCGACCCGTGGCGATGGTCATCACGGCGAGGATGTGACGCTGAATGCCCGTTCGATCCGGTCAGTACCACTGCGGCTTCTGGCGCCCGACTGTCCTGAGGTCCTCGAGGTACGGGGTGAGGTTTATATGCCGCTGGCCGGGTTTAAAGCCTTGAATCAGGAGCAGCATAAAAAAGGTGAGAAACCTTATGTCAACCCGCGCAACGCGGCGGCCGGCAGTTTGCGCCAGTTGGATCCAAGAATTTGCGCCACGCGCCCGCTCGATTTTTTCTGTTACGGTATCGGCTTGTGGCGCGGTGGCGAGTTACCCCAGACCCAGATCGCAACACTTGCCACGTTGCAACGTTTTGGTTTGCGCGCCAACCCGTTGGTTCGGCAGATGCTGGGGATTGGACAGTGTCTCGATTATTACCACGAAATCCTGGACTGCCGCGAGACCTTGGATTACGAAATCGACGGCGTTGTATACAAGGTGAATGATCTTGCCGACCAGCAGTCGCTGGGCGCGGTATCACGAGCGCCACGTTGGGCACTGGCCTACAAATTTCCGGCACCCGAAGAAACGACTATCGTCCGTAATATTGATGTTCAAGTGGGCCGCACTGGCGCCATTACCCCGGTAGCGCGGCTTGAGCCGGTCTTTGTGGGTGGTGTCACCGTGGCTAATGCCACATTGCATAACCAGGCGGAGATCGAGCGACTCGATGTGCGGGTAGGGGATACGGTGACGGTGCGTCGCGCGGGTGATGTGATCCCAGAGGTGGTGTCGGTAGTGCGCAAGAAGCGCCGACGTGGTGCGCGACGCTTTGTTTTTCCAAGCGAGTGCCCAATCTGCGGTTCGGAAGTGGTAATCGACGATGGCGGTATTATCCAACGGTGTACCGGAGGGCTTTACTGTTCAGCCCAGGTCAAGGAATCGATAAAGCATTTTGTTTCACGCCGTGCCCTTGATATTGAGGGCCTTGGAGCCAAACTGGTCGAACAGTTGGTCGACAGTGGGCGGGTGCGCCATGCTGGGGATCTTTTTACCTTATCGCATGACGAACTCGCCGCAATGGATCGGATGGGCGCAAAGTCGGCCGATAACCTGCTGGCGGCACTTGAATCAAGTCGGAAGACAACACTGGCCCGTTTTCTTTATGGCTTAGGGATACCGCAGGTGGGTGAAGCAACAGCGCAGGCGCTTGCCCAATATTTCTCCAGCCTGGAGGCGCTTGCCGACGCGTCAGTAGAGGTATTGGAGGCCGTGCCCGATGTTGGCCCGGTGGTTGCCTCCGAAATACGGCTCTTTTTTGAACAGGATCATAACCGTGAAGTGATCTCCGCACTTCGTGGGTCTGGGGTTGTTTGGCCCGTACCGGAAGGATCCACTTCCGGGCAGGTGGGCCCCTTCGCCGGGCGTACTGTCGTGATCACCGGGACACTCGGCGGGATGAGTCGTGATCAGGCCCGCAACTGGCTTGCGGCTCGGGGCGCCAAGGTTACGGCAAGCGTATCGGCGCGAACCGATTTTGTCGTGGCGGGCACCGACCCGGGGTCAAAATATGATAAAGCGCTTGCCCTGGGTATCAGGGTGCTCAACGAAGCCCAGTTGCGAGCGATGGATGAAAGCAATGGTAATTGATCTTGGGATACCAGGACGTGGTTACGCCTGCGGTAGAATCCCAGCCCGTCACTTTTCCTCATTCAAACCAGGGACGACTGTGTCAACGTTTCCTGATTCCCACGGACAGCTAAGGAGTACAGATGAATAATTCTTTTAATGCCAGGACTTCGCTGGATGTTAACGGCCGGCGTTACCAGATTTTCGCCCTGGATGCTTTGTCCGATCAATTCGACCTGGCGCGGCTGCCCGTGACTTTAAAGATCCTCTTGGAAAACTTGCTTCGTACAGAGGATGGCATTGATGTCGTTGCTGGCGATATCGAGGCTTTAGCCGGTTGGAGTCCGGGTTCGACGAGTGAGACTGAGATAGCCTTCGCCCCGGCTCGGGTTTTGATGCAGGATCTTACAGGGGTGCCTGCGGTTGTGGATCTAGCCGCCATGCGCGAAGCTATTGCAGCGCTGGATGGAGATCCCGGACTTATAAATCCTTTGTCGCCAGCCGATCTGGTGATCGACCACTCGGTCATGGTTGATCATTTCGGTACAGCCAGCGCACTGCAGGATAATGCCGATCTCGAATACTCCCGTAATTCGGAGCGCTACGCATTCCTGCGCTGGGGCCAAGCGACTTTCAGCAATTTTCGTGTGGTTCCTCCGGCTACCGGTATTGTTCATCAGGTAAACATTGAGTACCTCTCCAGTGTGGTCTTTAGTCGTGACTCGGGCGGGGAACTACTGGCCTATCCTGATACGGTGGTCGGGACTGATTCACACACGACCATGGTTAATGCCCTGGGGGTGCTCGGTTGGGGTGCAGGTGGAATCGAGGCGGAGGCCGCAATGCTCGGCCAAGCAGTGACCATGCTGATTCCTGACGTCGTTGGATTGGAATTGCACGGCACCCTTCCCGAGGGCGCCACAGCCACGGATCTGGTCCTTAGCGTAGTCGAAATTCTGCGCCGGCACGGCGTGGTTGGGAAATTTGTTGAATTCTATGGCGATGGATTGGACCACCTTTCGCTAGCGGACAAGGCTACCATCGCTAATATGGCGCCCGAGTACGGGGCTACCTGTGGATTTTTCCCCGTTGATCAGGAAACGCTCAATTATCTGCGTTTGACCGGGCGATCCGAAGAGGATATCGCACTGGTAGAGGCGTACACACGACGTCAGGGATTGTTTCGGGAACCCGGGGCGGTGCCGGCGCATTACAGTGAGACCACCCATCTTGATCTTGGCAGCGTCGTGGCCAGTATTGCCGGGCCAAAGCGGCCACAGGACCGCATCGCCCTGACTGAAGCCCAGCAGGTGATCAATGACGCTGCAACCAAACTCCGCGGTAACAGCGAACGTCGGACCGGCAAGATAACACTTGATGGCGAGACAATGGAATTTCCGGATCTTGGAGTCGCCATTGCCGCGATCACGAGCTGCACTAATACCTCAAACCCGGATGTGGTCATGGCGGCTGGCTTGCTGGCCCGCAACGCGCGACAACGCGGCCTTACTGTCAAGCCCTGGGTCAAGACCTCCCTGGCGCCGGGTTCCAAGGTGGTGACGGATTATCTGAGTGACGCCGGCCTGCTCGACGATTTGGAAAATATCGGCTTTGCGGTAGTTGGTTACGGCTGTACCACGTGCATTGGCAACTCCGGCCCCTTGCCCGCGCCCGTGAGTGAAGTGATCCGGGAACGCGACCTCATCGCCTGTTCGGTTCTCTCAGGTAATCGAAACTTCGAGGGCAGGGTGCATGCCGAGGTACGCATGAATTTCCTGGCCTCGCCGCCCCTGGTGGTAGCCTACGCGCTGGCTGGCACAACCGATATCGATCTTGTGAATGATCCTATAGGAGTGGATGGCCAGGGTAGCCCGGTAACTTTGGCTGACTTGTGGCCTCAACAACTCGAAATTAACCAGGCCGTTGCCACACATGTGACACGGGAAATGTTCCGCTCCCGCTATTCAGATGTTTTCCGCGGAGACAGTCAGTGGGGCAAGGTCCCAGTGAGCGCTGGCAATCGCTTTGCCTGGGATGAGCATTCCACCTACGTTCGCCGCCCCCCGTACTTCGATCAGATGGAGCGCACACCTGGTCAGCTAAAGGCAGTCACCGGCGCCAGAGTCTTAGCGTTACTTGGCGATAGCATCACTACCGATCATATCTCTCCAGCGGGGGCCATTCAGGCCGACAGCCCAGCTGGGCAATATTTGCAGGAGCAAGGGGTGAAGCGAGCTGATTTCAATTCTTATGGGTCGCGCCGGGGTAATCACGAGGTGATGGTGCGTGGAACCTTTGCCAATATCCGGCTACGGAACGCTATGGCGCCCGGTACTGAAGGCGGCTGGACTACCTTCCAACCTGATGGCGAGCAGATGACGATCTATGACGCAGCCATGTCTTACGCGGCAAAGGGTACAGCGTTGTTGGTTGTTGGCGGCAAGGAGTATGGCACGGGATCCTCGCGAGACTGGGCAGCCAAGGGCGCTTCTTTGCTGGGCGTCAAGGCCGTTTTGGTCGAAAGCTTTGAGCGTATCCACCGCTCCAATCTAATAGGCATGGGTGTATTGCCGCTAGAGTTTGCGGATGGCGAGAGCGCTCAGAGCCTGGAAATTTCGGGCACTGAAGTGTTTGATCTGGCCCAGCCGATCGTCGGCGCGACCGAGCTTGAGGTTCGTATGACCCGAGCCGATGGCACCATCGAATCCTTTATGACGAAGGTCCGTATCGATACTCCTAAGGAGTGGGATTACTATTGCAACGGCGGCATTCTGCCTTACATGGTGCGCCAGTTGCTTGATTGATCAGAAGATTTTGCCAAGGCCCGACTTCAGCGTCCGGGCGTGCGTTTGCGAACGATAGTGATGGCACACAGCACTAGCGCCAAAGCGGTCAGCAGCCGCCACGAAGCAGTTTCACCTAAAAAAATCACACCCCACAGCGCGCCAAGAACCGGTATCAGGTAGTTGATCTGGGCGAAGTTGTTTGCCCCGAGGCGAGGGACCAGGTAAAAGAACAGTAGTGCTGCGAGGGCTGTAGGCAAAAGACCGAGGTACGCGATCGCGGCCAGTCCGCCAATGCCTGGATGCATCTGCCAGGGCTGCTCGAGAATTAACGTGGCCGGTAACATCCATAGCAAACCGGCCAGCATGGCTCCCGTCGCCATCACTTTGCCGCTACCGTGTCCAGCATAGTAACGGGCAAAGGTGGCGGATGCGCCATAGCAGATGGCACTCGTGATCACCGCCAGTTGGGCTAGGATCGGCGCGGTCAACCCGGCCCGCGCCTCGGCCCCGATCAGGATCAGAAGACCGCCAAAGCCAATCGAGATTCCGATCGCGGTTTGGGTAGTAAATGGCTCGTCTCGGATAAACAGGTGAGCCAGAACTGCCGTAGCCACCGGCATGACACCCATCAGCACGGCAGTCAGGCCACTGTCAATATGAATTTCACCCCAGCTGATCAGAGTGAACGGTAATGCGTTTCCAAAAAGCCCAATGAATGCGAAGATCTTTAACGAAGTCGCATCTCGCGGCAGTCGCTCATCGTTGATTCTCAGCCATAGGTATAGAACACCTGCAGCAATGCCCAGTCGAGCCGCGGTCAGGGTCAATGGCCCAACCGTGTCGACCCCGATCTTGATGAAAACAAAAGATCCGCTCCACATCATGGCAAGCCCTAGTAAAAGAGCGTAGTCTTTAGGTGCACGAGAAAGATTCATTTACTCAGCTTAGATTGGGGATCGGGCTCAACCGGCGGTGCGAGCATAACCCAGGCCGGGCGATTGGTATAACAGGAGAAAAAGTTGGATAACCGCATTAGTCAGTCAGGCTCTTTACCGCTGCTCGCAGAGGATGAGGCTCCGCCGTTTGAGATTGGTAATGCCGGAGGGTGCGCCGCGGTGGTACTGGTGTGCGATCACGCCCGTAACGTAATTCCACGGGCGCTGGCTGATCTGGGGTTGGATGCAGATCTGCGGGCCAGGCACATTGCATTGGATATCGGTTGCGAGATGTTGGCTCGCCGCCTCGCCCATCTGCTTGACGCTGTGCTGGTGCTGGCACGGTTTTCACGACTGGTGATCGATCTCAATCGACCTCTTGATGATCCAACTTCTATTGTGCGCTGTAGTGATGGCTTTATCATACCGGGCAATCAGAATGTTTCGACCGAGCAGCGCCTGTCCCGCGAGAAGGAGATCTTTATCCCTTACCACAAAGCGGTTGCGGCCCAAATTCAATGTGGACATGCCAAGCATGGCGTACCAGCATTGATCGCGGTACATAGTTTCACCCCAGCGATGGCGGGCAAACTCAGGCCCTGGCAGATTGGAATACTATGGAACGATGATCAGCGCATGAGTCTGCCGTTACTGGATAGCCTTCGAGGCGATCCCGATTTGTGCGTTGGAGACAACCAGCCCTACGATGCTCGGGAGCATGTGGGCTATACGATTGAGACCCATGGCGGGGTAAATGGTTTCCCGCATGTTCTGATCGAGGTGCGTCAGGACCTGATTGCAACTGAGGAGGGAGCCATGGTCTGGGCGGATCGGTTGGCGGGGCACCTGGGACCGATTCTCGCCAACGGTGACTTGTACCAAAAGCGAGTCAGTGACTAAAGCAAGCGCTGAATCGACCCGTCGGAAATAAACAAAAGGTGTCCGATGGTAGAGCGGGCGGCACGAACGCTCGATTCGAGCTATAGCAACCGAACTGACAGTCGTGCTTTTGTACCAAGTTCAGGTCGCCGGTAATCCCTAAGGATGCGTACCTCGATAGAAGTCGTCGTGATTGACTGGTTAATCAGGCTGGCTACGCGGACTCGGATTTAAGTCCGACTCGCTGGCAATCGATCTCGAAGGCATCCAGGGCATCGAGGTACTCGCGTTTGCTCTTGGGCATGGGTACCCTGACGCCGGCCATGTAGGAAATGAGATCAGTGCCGTCACTGAGTAGTCCACAACCCCGGTGCAGTTGGACTTGGGCGAGAGCGCCCAGGCCTGCAGTGGGCGTCGGCTGGAACGCCTTGATCTGCTCCTTGAGGGTCACAAACTCGGGCCAGTTGCTGAAGAAATCCGGGTCGCTCTTCATCATCTCGCACTCGACCCGACCGGCACGTGCAAACTGCAGGATTGTTGCGTCGATGCCATGAAAACTCGACATCTCCCCAAAACCCTTAACAATGCGTTCGGTGATTTCGTCAATTGCCTTCATTGTCTGCGAGATCTTGACGTATCGGCTTTCATAGTAACTGGCAATTGAGTGGGTAAATACTTTGAAAGGCTCCCCCCATAACTCGTCTATGCCTTCGTGCCCACTCGGATGGCGAACCTGTTTGCCCAGTTCAAGCGCCTCCTCGAAACAAGCGCTGCACTCGCGCATCAGTTCATTATCCCTACTGACTTCGATGCCCTTGCTTTCGAGGCCGACAACGCTGGTAAAAATATCTGTTGCGCGGTTGAATAGAGCGCCGGCAAGCATGGCGGCATTGACACGTTTACACGCCGGGTTTTGTTCTGTCTCATAACTGGAGCGTGCTGTTTCTACTTTATTTCCGGGAGTATTAATTCCGGGCTCAGTGTGATGGAAGGTCCGGCGTGTCAGCATCAACAGCAGGTCACGCTTGGCTGAAAGTGTTTCCGCCGGAGGGGCGTAGTAACGGATCCAGTAGCCATCGTAATAGATATGCGGCCGGCTGTTGATATCCTTTCGTGAACCGTTATGGATACTGGTATTCATGAGTGATGCGGTCTAATCTGTTTGGCCCGTCAGATCCGCGCCGGATTGTACGCCTGTCGCCCTTTGAGGCAAAGGTCGTTCAGTTGGACCCATGGCGGGGCGGCCACTGGCAATCGCGGTGACCCGTCCTTCAAAAAAGACGGTGGCTGGTGAATCCGGATCATCAACAACGTCCTGATCGCGGGATACGGTGATTTGGATCTCCTTTGCCCCCGCCATAAGGGCTTTCTTCCGGGCCAGTTGGATTGCCTGGTTTTCGGCATCCAACAAGGCATCATCTAGATGACTATGATCTACCGGCCCCTTTAGGCCGAACACCCGGAAGATTCCCTGTGCAGGCTGGGTCACCGTGACCTGCCCACGCTGGGCAATACTACCGGCGACCGCGCCAATGGCATTGGCAACCTCTGCATGCTCAGGCAGGGCTAGCGTGATATTGAGGCGCTGGGCCGCCTCGGGGTAGTAGATCGGCGCGGGAGCGCCTACGGCCACCAGGGTGCGCCCGCGGTCCAATTGCAACGAGAACAGATCGCCGTCAATGCGGCTCATTCCATTGATCCACTCGCTGAAAAGTCGAGCGGTACGTTCTCGTTCCAAACTGTTGCGTTGATCCGGGTCGGTTGCCAGGCAGGCTGACACGAGGGTTTGACAGATTACGCTAATGACATAGTCCTGCACCGCCTGACTTGGGCCTACCGGGTCGCGTTCCTTGAATTGACCCCAGCCGTAGACCTCGCGCATTTGTCGTGCCCAAATGATTGCGCCGAGCTGGGCAGCCGGAGTAGACCAGTGACTCATTTTTCCGAGCGCATGAGCCGCATCTGTCGGGGTGAACCCACTGTATATGGCGACACCCTCACGCACCAACCGGGCAACCGCTCGCATCAACTCACGGTCGCTCTCGGCAGCGGCCTCCAGATCCAGCGGGCCATCGGCGAGTCGCTCCCAGGCCTGAGCCTCGGCTTTTGAGAATTTTCTTTTCTGACTGGTTTCAGCAAACAGCTGAACTACATAGCGGTTGCTCCGGGCACTGGTAGAGGAATGGCTCCGGCGCTCCATCGATTCGAGTAGATGAGGAAACCGGTGTGCCAGTAGGCTCATAGGGATAACGCGACGTGGCCCGATCGCCAGCCCAACCCCACCTTGAAAGCGGACCTCACTGTCCCCGCCCAGGCCTACGGAGAAAACCCGTACCGCATCGACCATAGGTCGCCAGTCACCAATAACCGTTGCTTTAGAGCTTACCACTGGCTCGCCGTTGGTGATGATCGCGATATCGGTAGTGGTGCCGCCCATATCCGCGATAATCGCGTTGTCTTGTTTATACAGTAAAGCGGCACCCATGACGCTCGCCGCTGGCCCGGACAAGATGGTTTCTACTGGGCGGGCCAGGGCAAGCTCAACACTGATTAGCGAACCATCTCCTTTAACCATCATCAGCGGGGCAGTAATCTGGTTTTCCCTCAAGATGACCTGTACCGCGCGGATCAGCTCATCGATATAAGGAATCAACGAGGCGTTAAAGGCGACTGTCAGAGCCCGCCGCGGCGCATCCAGTTGTGAGGCCAGTTCGTGCCCGCAGGTGACCGGTTTATCGGTCAGTGAATGGACCAGATCGCGTAGGCGCAACTCGTGTTCGGTATTGCGAACCCCAAAGAGCCCTGAAATCCCGAAAGCAGCAACCTCATCGCATTGAGACTCGATGGCCTGATGCGCCTTTTTTATATCCAGCGGTTCGCGCTCGACACCACCGGCATCGTGACCGCCACCGATCAGCACACACTGCCCCCCACGGACAATTTTATCCAGCTGCGCCTGATCCACCTGCTGAGCGCTGTAGCCTGCCAGCAGCAGGCACACGGGCGTGCCACGACCTTCGACTACCGCGTTGGTCGCGAGCGTGGTTGATAGAGAAACCAGAGAACTCCGGGCTAGCAACTCGAAGGGAAGTTGCTTTAATGCCTCACCAATACCCACCGTCAGTTGATGATGAGTTGTCAGCGCCTTGGCGGTACTGATCACCGACCCGGCGCGATCGAGTAGTACCGCGTCGGTATAAGTGCCGCCCGTATCAATACCTAGCCGCAAGGGTTCTTCATAGTCCCCCGACTCAGCGTTTGAGGTGATCACCAGCTTGGTTGCCTGCCGCCGGAAAATTTAACGACTGTAGTCATGGAAGCCACGCCCGGTCTTGCGTCCCAGGTACCCGGCATCGACTTTCTGCTTCAGTAAAGGGCACGGCCGGAATTTGGAGTCACCAAATTCCTGGTGCAACACATCCATAACCCAAAGGCAAACATCCAAACCGATCATATCAGCGAGAGCCAGCGGGCCCATAGGATGGGCCGCTCCGAGTTTCATGGCTGCATCGATATCTTCCGCATTGGCGAGCCCCTCGTAGAGAATAAAAGCGGCTTCGTTAATCATTGGAACCAGCATCCGATTGACGACAAAGCCCGGACTATCCTTAACGCTGACCGGGGTTTTTCCCAGGTCTCGGGCCAGCAGTTCAACTGCTGTGTAGGTCTCATCTGAGGTCTGCAAAGCCCGAATTACTTCGACCAGCGCCATCAGTGGCACCGGGTTGAAAAAATGCATGCCGATGACACGGTCAGGGCGACCACTGGCAGCCGCGATCCGGGTTAACGACAGTGACGAGGTATTCGAAGCCAGGATGGCGCTCTCTTGGCAGATTGCGTGGAGTTTTGAAAAAATCGGCAATTTGACATCCATATTTTCACTGGCTGCCTCGACCACCAGATCACACTCCGCCAGGGCTTCAATATCAGTGGTAGTCTGGATTCTGCCCAGCGCCTGGACACTTGCCTCCTGGGTGATTTTGTCTTTTTTTACCAACCGCTCCAGGCTGACACCCAGGGCATGCAGGCCTTTTTGCGCCACACTGTCAGAGACATCCTGCATGATGACGTTATAGCCCCGGATCGCGCAGATTTGGGCAATACCATTACCCATCGTGCCGGCACCAATCACACCGATATTCTTAAGACTCATGTTTGTTGATAAGGTCCTGTGGCCAGTCAAGTTACTTTGAGGGTCGCCAAGGCTACCGCAAACCATAGCTAACGCCAAACCTGGTCCTGGCCGAGGTCGCCAGGATTTCACAATCAGGCGCATTGGGAATAGACTGCTCCCCTATGGACAGTATCGCCATGATTAAAAAGCTCGTCGGCTTTGACACGGTCTCTCGTGACAGCAACCTACCGTTAATCGACTTTGTTCAGAATATTCTCTACGATCAGGGGATTGACTCACGCCGAGTACCCAGTGCCGATGGGCAAAAGTCCAACCTGATTGCTACCGTTGGCCCACAGGAAGCTGGCGGTGTTGTTCTTTCCGGCCATACCGATGTCGTTCCAGTCGATGGGCAGGATTGGGACAGCGACCCTTTTGCCCTGGTGCGCTCGGGCAGCCGCTGGTATGGCCGGGGCAGTTGCGACATGAAAGGGTTTATTGGCATCGCGTTGGCCCTGGTACCCAAGATGGCGAATCTGCGCCGACCCATCCACTTTGCGTTGTCGTACGACGAGGAGGTCGGATGTTTGGGTGCGCCAGATATGATAGAGGTGATTCGCCGCGAATTGCCCGAGCCCCAAGGTGTCATTGTTGGCGAGCCAACGACTATGGGTGCGGTCATTGGACATAAGGGTATCGTCGGACTGCGTACGGTCGTACGCGGCTACGAAGCGCATTCCAGTCAGACTCACCGCGGCGTCAGCGCTGTGATGACGGCAGCTCGATTGGTAAGTCACCTGGAATCAGTGGCCCAGGATCTGGCTATAAAAACACCCAGCGATAATGGGTTTGAACCCCATTGCACGTCGGTGCATGTAGGGGTTATTCATGGTGGTACGGCGCTTAATATTATCTCCGGCGAATGCGAATTCATCTGGGACATCCGGAATATTCCAGGGGATGACCCGCAATGGTTAATCGATGCTTTTGAGGAGTTCTGTCGAGACGAGGTCTTGCCGGGGATGCGTGCGCGGCATGAGCGTTGCGCTATTGACACCCAGGTGTTGGCAAGGTGTCCAGCCTTTGATGGATCAGCATCACCCATACTCAGTCTAGTGCAGTCGCTGACCGGCAGTGATGATACAGCCCGGGTAGCCTATGCCGCAGAAGCCGGGCAATACCAAGGGGCTGGATTCCCCACGGTTTTGTGTGGCCCCGGTTCGATTGACCAGGCACACCAACCCAATGAGTTTATTGAGATGGACGAGGTTGAATCAGGCGAGCGCTTCCTGAGCGACTTGATCACCGAGTTGTCTCGTTAATCTTTGGTCGAGCCGACTTAGAACAGGGCGCTGATTAGGCTCGCGCACTCGGTTGCTCCACTACCAACATCCTGGCGGTCAAGGCGCTCCATGGCCAGCAACTGAGGGAGTCGGTCCAGCCATTGGCCGCCAACATACTCGGCGGCTTCGAAGCCGAGACCTGTCACCTGGTCGTGCAGGAAAGTGACCAGGGGCGCCATTTCCGGGTAGTCCTCGCGCACGATGTAGCCAAAGGGGACCCCGGCTTCGAAAACTTCGGCGATGGTGCTGTATCCGACCTTGCCGATAACGATGTCAGCGGCATGAATCAGGTCTGGATGGTAGATCGTACTTTGAGCTGGCAAAAAGGTGACATTCCCGTGAGTTTGAACACTCGTACCAATACCTGCAATCACAAAATCGACCTTTGAGAAATTTGAGCCTAGGCGTTGACGGAAAGGAAAGTCCTGTGGTGTGCCGCCCATGCTGACGAAGACCAGCTTCCGGCCCCGTTCCAGTCCAAGCTTGCCGCGGGTGGTGGCGCGGTCCTGGCGTTGTCGACGGGCGACCGGGGGGGTCGTTTGAGCATGGGAAACCGGAACGCAGACGGGAGTGGTTTGAATACGCAAGTCGACGTGGGTGAATAGCGGTTCCAGCCATTCGCTGTAGTAGCGAAGGCTTGGCGCGCGCTGGGCGAGTCCGGCGTAGATCCAGTCCCAGGTGAAATTCTCTACCAGCACCGAGGGGATGCCAGCGACTTTTGCCGCAGCAAGCCCGAGTGGGGCAATATCACTGATCACAAGTCGACACTTTAGTGTCTGAAATGTTGTCGCAAGTGCCTTGACCTCTTCAGGATCTAACGGCAGACGTTTGCTAAGCTCGATGACCGTTGCGCCAACATCCGCATTCAGGGAGTCGGTCTGTACCAGGCCGAGATCGCAGTCCGTTCTGTGGTAATTGAAGTTTCCAATACTTTGGGAGAAGTACCAACGAGGGACGCGAGTGAATAACTCAACCACCAAACTAGGATCCCGATCGCGCATCGCTTCGATGACTGCGCTTGCCCGGGACGCGTGGCCAAAACCGTGCGATGAAATGACAAAAGCAACGCTTCGAGTTCGACTACCAATGTTGGCCATGATGTTGTGCTGTCAGGGTTTGAAAACCAACTGGCCGTAGGTGTTACCGACTGAAATAGTTATCCAGAAAGCTTTCGAAGTCCAGAGTGTCATCTTGCTCAGCTTGCCGAGCGTTTTGGTGAGAGTCTGCTGCTTCCTGGCGCAACAGTGTGTTTTTACCCGGATCTAAGGGATAGTTCTTGAAGTAGTCCTCATGGCGCTCAGCCTGAGTCATGGCAAATGTGAAGAACACGTTATTGTGCTCCTTCATTTGCTGAAGAACCTTTGCCGAGGGAGTATTACTGGAATCCTCGAATAAAATGCGATAGTGCGACAACGATTGACAGTAGCCCGTATCGCCGTGTTTATCCATATAAACGGCCAGCGGTTCCAGCCACTCGATCAACTCAAGCCCACAGCGTGACACGGGACATTCTTGTCCGATGTGGTTGGTGATTGTCAGTTCAGGGTCGCGGCCGAATTCTGCTACGCGCGTCCGCGTGTCACGAAGCCTAGCAAAGTCATCTTCGCTTAGAGGCGGACTGGGCTCCAACAAGCACGCCAGCATCATGAGATCCAGAAAACGAATTTCGTGCTCGTCAATCCCGATGGGCAGAAAAGGGTTGAGGTCTAATGAGCGTAATTCGATGTATTCCACGCCGTGTTCCTGCAGAGCATGGCTAGGTCGTTCACCTGAGAGGGCAACGCGCTTGGGCCGCATCGAAGCGTAATACTCGTTTTCGATCTGCAGCAGCGAGTCATTCAATTGGCGATATTCACCATCTACCTTGACGCCGATTTCCTGGTAAGGCGGATAAGACTCAGTAGTAGCGCGCACCAGTGACTCTGTATATTCAGCCAAGCTATTCAAGCTTATATGCACGGCCTCCTGGGCTTCACTTTGATAGCCCAGGCCCGAAAGGCGCAGGCTGGTAGCGTGTGGTAAATGATAACTGGCGTTACCGAGCTTTTGCAGGTGGTGTGAGCGGCCTTCTAGAAAAGTCGGGCACACAGCGGGTGAAGCGCCAAACAGGTAGGGTATCACCCAGTCATGACGATAGAAATTACGCATCAGACCTAGATACTGTTCCGACTTGAAATCACGTAGCGGCAGGGTCGAGTTCTTGACCTCCCGATACGGGCCCCAGAATTCATCGCTCAGAGAAAAATTGAAATGGATTCCGGAGATAGTCTGCATCAACCTGCCATAGCGGTAGGCAAGACCCGTGCGGTAGACGGATTTCATGCGACCCGCATTGGAATTGCCGTAACGGGCAATCGGGATGCTGTTTTCACCATGCAGGATGCAGGGCATGCTGTTGACCCAGAGTTTTTCCTCCCCGATATTCTGGTAGGTGAACTGATGCAGCCTCGATAGAAACTCGAGCAAGGCCGGCACCTTGTCAAAGATCGGGGTAATGAATTCCAGTAGCGCTTCAGAGTAATCGGTCGTGATGTAGCGGTGGGTAAGCGCGGCACCTAAAGCTTCGGGGTGGGTATGCTGCGAGATGACACCAGCGGCATCAATGCGCAGGCTTTCTTTTTCAAGCCCGCGGCGGACTGCGGCCGAGATCGGATCCATTCCGGCATGGTCGATCTTTTGCAGCGTTCGTGTTAGGTTGTTTCCCACTTAGGGTCCTCGACAGTATGGCGTCGCCGTTGGTTGATTGAATGACGAAGTGGTTTCAGGACGATCTGCGAGTACAAACCGCTGGCCGGGAAATCCGTGATATCACGCCTTTGATAGCTGAATTGACGGTTCGTTCCGGGATTATGACTGGATTGTCCAACATTTTTATTACCCATACCAGTGCCTCCCTCATGGTAACCGAAAATGCCGATCCTGCTGTTCACCATGACCTGGAGCGGTTTATGCAGCGTACCGTACCCGACGGCGATCCACTTTACACGCATACCGATGAAGGCCCGGATGATATGTCCGCACATCTGAGAAGCGTTCTGACAGAATCCAGTTTGACCGTCCCGGTTGTGAAAGGCCGGCTCGCGCTTGGCACCTGGCAGGGCGTGTACCTTTGGGAGCACCGCGCCCGTTCTCACGCTCGACATGTTGTGGTGACCATTTGGGGAGAGCCGTGATGTTCCCAAAAATTCCGATATCGGATTATCACTTCTGTATTGCACCCATGATGGACTGGACTGATCGGCATGAGCGTTATTTGCTGCGATTATTGACACGCCATGCCCGGTTGTATACCGAAATGGTGACCACCGGCGCTTTAGTGCATGGCGACAGCACGCGTTTTCTGGCCCATGACGCGCTAGAGTACCCACTGGCCCTGCAACTGGGTGGCAGTGAGCCCGGCGCCATGGCCATGTGCGCTCAAATGGGGGAGGACGCTGGCTACAATGAGATTAATATCAACGCGGGCTGCCCCTCGGATCGAGTGCAATCCGGACGATTTGGCGCCTGTCTGATGCGTGAGCCAGACCGCATTGCGGCCTGTGTCCGGGCGATGTCCAAGGTGATATCGATTCCGGTCACGGTAAAATGCCGGATCGGTGTCGATTTTGACGACCGTTTCGAGCAACTGGTCAATTTTGTCGAGGTGGTCTCTGGCGCAGGCTGTACCGTCTTTATTGTGCACGCACGTAAAGCCTGGCTTTCGGGTTTGAGCCCTCGCCAAAATCGGGAAATTCCTCCACTTGACTACCCGCGAGTGTATGAACTGAAAGCCCGGTTTCCTGATCTCACCATTGTCATTAATGGCGGTATTTCTCAGTGGGATCAAGCCCAGGCCCACCTCACCCGGGTCGATGGAGTCATGATAGGGCGTGAGGCTTACCAGAACCCGTATAGATTGGCGACGGTGGACCACGAACTTTTTGGATTCACCGGTCCTGTTTTGTCGCGTTGGCAGGTTCTAGAGTTGTATAAGCCGTATATTTGCCGTCAACTTGAACGCGGCGTGCGTCTCAAACAGTTGTCTCGCCATCTTCTGGGCCTGTTTCAAGGTCAACCAGGCGCGCGAAACTGGCGTCGGACTCTGAGCGAACGCGGCGCGCGCGCTGGCGCGGGAATAGAGGTGATTAATGCAGCCGAGGCTCAAGTCCGAGAGGACGGCGCCCGGCACTTGGCAAGCCAGGTCAGTCAGCCGGTACATTTTGCAGCATGAAAAGCGCGATCAAATGGTTGTTGTGGCTGTTTGGAGTCTCGATTGTCCTACTGGGGGCCAGTCTAGTTTGGCTCGTCACGTTTTTTGAGCCCTCAGATTACCGCGATGAAATTAGCCAGTGGGTCGCAGAGCGTACCGGGCATCACTTTGTGATTGAAGGCGCGGTCTCGATCGATTTTGAGCATGAGCCGGTACGGGGCTTTTTTGTGGATATCGGGGTCCGCGATGCCGAGTTGATCCGGGTCGACAAAATCCCCGGCGAGCAGCAACTACACCTTAGTGCTTTGGATTTCTCTGCGGATTTCGGCGATCTGTTTGCCAGCGCTCGTGGTGCAGCCCTTGCCGGCCAAGGGCGCTTTGATGTGGTTGGTGCAGATTTGCGCAAGCTGTTGTCTGACTCTGACGTCAATTGGGATGCGTTTACGCCGCAGGCCTTCCGTTCGGTTAGTGCCACAAGTGACTTTGTGGTATCAGGCGATACTTTGTCCCTGACAGACCTTGCGGTGTCCATGGATGAAACCCGGGTGAGTGGTGATCTGGAAATTGAAAATTTGTCAGCGGATCGAGCCTTCCACTTCGATCTGAATATACCGTCACTGGACTTGGAAAATCTTCTTCAACTGAGTGCTCAGGGGCCTTTTGATGGCCTGATTCTATTGAACCTGCCGGCTATGCTGGTTGCGCAAAGTGAAGTCACAGGATTACTTAAAATCGGAACGCTACAGTCCGGCGGGGTGACGATGAGCGATGTTGTCATGCCCCTTCGTGCCCACGATGGCGTCATTGTTTCTTCACCCATCACTGCCGAGTTCTGCGGTGGCCAGGCACGCATCGATACGGTAGTGCAGATCGATGGCGCGCTTCTTGATTTTCGCACCCGACAACAAATCAGCCAGTGCCGTTTGGGTGAATTGCTTAGTGATCTTGAACTGACTGGAGTGATTGAGGCGCGCGGCAGCCTCTCAGCGAATCTCGCTTTTTCAGGTGTGGACCAGGCCAGCCGAATTCAATCCGCGCGGGGCGTGATTGAGTTTGCCGCGGATCAAGGGCGGATCAAGGGCATTGATCTGTCGGGCCTGATAGCGCAATTGAGCCCTAGTGCGGCTGGGATCACCGATGGTTCGATAGGCGAGAGCACATTTACATCCTTGGGGGATATTCGAGCGACTTTGCGAGTTGAAAAAGGTCTACTGATCAATGAAGACCTTGCCTTTCAGGCAGGAGGTCTGGACGTGCGCGGCCGCGGCGGATTGGCGCTGCAGAGCGAGCAGATCGATTATCGTGTCTCTTTGGCCCTCAACAACCGTGAGCTCGCGAGCGTGCTTCCGCCGCCATTCAATAGCGGTATGATTGTATTGCCACTACGGATTAGTGGGCAGTGGCATACACCATCGTTGATGATAGATATGCCTCGGATGTTGCAACTCCAGTTTCAGGCAGCGATGGGAGGAGGCTCTGGACTAAAGGCACCTTCGGCGGATGTCCGGGCTGCCCGCTTAGCGAAAGACCTGGACGCGGAATTAACTCAGGCTCTGGGTGGGGAGCCTGACGAGACAGCGCAGCAGTGAAGTTTGTGGGTAATGGGTCTCGGCGAGCCATACCAGAGCAGTTTACACTGCACAACCTTAACGGCGCCGGTGCGGCAACCGCGGCGATAGCGCATTTTAAAACCTTTGCCCGACCCGGCATTTACTGACAGACGGAGAGATTAATGAGCGAAAAGTTGAATAAGGTCAGTTCACGTATTACCCAACCCCGCTCGCAGGGCGCTTCTCAGGCCATGCTTTACGCTACCGGGATGACTCGTGCGGATATGGATAAGCCGCAAGTGGGTATCGCCAGTATGTGGTGGGAAGGTAACCCCTGCAATATGCATCTCAACGATCTCGCCGCCCGTATCGCAGAGGGAGTTAACGATGCTGACATGATCAGCATGCGGTTCAACACCATCGGTGTGAGCGACGGAATCTCTATGGGCACGGAGGGTATGAGTTACTCGTTACAGTCGCGTGATCTGATTGCCGACTCCATTGAAACCGTCATGGGCGGGCAATGGTATGACGGACTCGTGACGGTTCCCGGCTGTGATAAAAATATGCCCGGGTGCCTGATTGGTATGGGCCGCGTCAACCGCCCATCATTGATGGTCTACGGTGGCACGATCAAGCCGGGCCATGCCAGCAATCAGGCAGTGGATATCGTCTCCGCATTTCAGAGTTATGGCCAATACATTGCTGAAGTCATCACGGATGACGAGCGTCAGGAAATTGTCACGCGTGCGTGCCCGGGCGCTGGAGCCTGCGGCGGAATGTATACCGCTAATACCATGGCCAGCGCTATTGAGTCGATGGGTATGTCATTACCGTACAGCGCTTCGACCCCAGCTGTGCTGCCGGAGAAAATGGAAGAATGTTTTCAGGCCGGCGCCGCCGTGCGTAAATTGCTTGAACTCAATCTTCGCCCGCGGGATATCATGACGCGGGAAGCTTTCGAAAACGCGATGGTTATCGTAACGGTACTGGGTGGATCAACCAATGCCGTGTTGCATCTAATCGCTATGGCCCGAGCAGTCGATGTTCCGTTGGGTATTGATGATTTTCAGAATGTCAGTGATCGCGTACCCTTCCTTGCAGATCTCAAACCCAGCGGTCAGTACGTAATGGAAGACCTCCATAACGTTGGTGGCATCCCCGCTGTGATGCGCTATCTACTGGCAAACGGGCTTCTTAATGGTGACTGTATGACGGTCACCGGTCAGACGATAGCGCAAAACCTTGAGCAGTTGTCGGATTTGGAAGAAGGTCAGCAAGTGTTTCATTTTATGGATAATCCAATCAAGGAGACAGGGCATATCCGGATCCTCAAAGGGAATCTTGCACCCGGGGGGTCGGTGGCCAAGATTACGGGCAAAGAGGGACGTCAGTTCGACGGACCCGCTCGTGTTTTTGATGGTGAAGAGGCCATGCTGGGCGCGCTCGAAGCCGGTAAGATCAATAAGGGCGATGTCATCGTAATCCGGTACGAAGGCCCCAAAGGCGGCCCAGGCATGCCCGAGATGTTGACGCCAACCTCGGCCATTATGGGGGCGGGATTGGGCTCAGAAGTGGCGCTGATTACGGACGGACGTTTCTCGGGCGGCTCGCATGGTTTTATCATAGGCCACGTTGTGCCTGAGGCCCAGGAGGGCGGCCCGATCGGGTTGATTAAAGACGGTGACATCATCCGCCTGGATGCGGACGCCAACACGATAGATGTGACCCTTTCGGATTCGGAGCTGGCTGAGCGAAAGGCAAACTGGACCATGCCCCCATACAAAACAACGCGCGGCACGCTTCATAAATACATCAAAACCGTCAAGACTGCGAGTGAGGGGTGCGTGACAGACGAGTAGGATTGCTCGAACACGGACCTTAACTTTGGCTAAAAACGTGTTCGAACGGACAAAGAATTCTTGTAATTCGCCGATAGGAGTATCAGATATAAGAGCGATCTAATATGTGAGGGCATTATCAATGAAGAGTGATACTCACGTGGTCTGCCCTGATTGCGCCAGGGTTAATCGAGTGCCTACCGACAAGCTTGGAACCCCAGGCCGGTGCGGCCACTGCAACAGTGCTCTTTTTACCGGTCAGCCGATATCTTTAGCGGCCAGTAATTTTGACACGCATATTGGCCGCAGTGATTTACCGGTGTTGGTTGATTTTTGGGCCTCGTGGTGCGGCCCTTGTCAGATGATGGCACCGGTACTTGAACGAGCGGCAAGCGCATTAGAGCCCAAGGTCAGGGTCGCCAAACTCGATACCGAGCAGGCCCAGGATATTACAGCGCGCTACGGGATTCGTTCGATCCCCAGTCTGGTTCTGTTCAGTAGTGGCCGTGAAGTCGACCGCACGGCCGGAGCTATGGATTTGAGTCGTCTGCTGGTGTGGGCTCGCAGCGCGGCAGCCAAGATCAGTTCAAACTGATACGCAATGCAGCGCCAGTTGCCAGTGGCGCCAATGAGAGCGCCAGGACTGCCATCGCGCCAAGAGCGTAAAAGTGTCCAGCCGTAGGCAGCCCGGCCTCAGCGGCCAGAACCACGCTGGCACCGAAAATCAGAACCGGGATATAAAGTGGAAGAACCAATAATGTCAGAAGTAGGCCGCCGCGCTTGACGCCGACGGTCAGGGCCATTCCGACGGCACCAATCAGGCTGAGCGTTGGTGTGCCAAGCGCTAGAGCGGCCAGCAGCGTCATTTGCGTGGTAACGCTCATATTGAGGAGTATTCCGAGCAGCGGTGTTGCTATTAGGAGAGGTAATCCGGTGGCGCACCAATGAACGAAAACTTTACTCAACACTAATACGGACAGGGGATGAAGCCCAAGGGCCATCTGTTCCAACGTGCCGTCTTCAAAGTCGGAACGGAAAAGGCCCTCAAGTGCCAGAAGGGTTGCGAGCAGTGCCGCCACCCAGATGATTCCTGGGCCGATAAGGGCCAGTTGTCCCGGGTCCGATCCCACGCCGAAGGGAAACAGTGCAACCACTATGATAAAAAACAGGACCGGGTTGGCAATTTCCGAGCGGTGACGGATAACCAGCCGGACGTCCCGGCGAACCAGGGCAAGTGAAGCGTTACCCAGAGTGGGCGCCATCATGAACTCAATTCGATAGTGGCGACAGGTTCTTTCGACACCTGAATGGCTTGGTGGCTGGTAAAAATTATCATTCCGCCAGTATCAAGATGCGCTGCCAGCAGGGTTTCGATGTCGCCGACTCCCTGACTGTCGATTGCAGAGAATGGCTCATCGAGTATCCATAAAAGAGCGCTGGAAAAGTGTAATCGGGCAATGGCGACACGTCGAAGTTGTCCAGCAGATAGGTGACGGCATAAAAGGTCAGCCGATGCTCCCAGGCCGACGCGTTCGAGTACAGCACCCATATCCACGTGGTGGTGGGCCGACTGCAACGAAAGCGCAAACAACAGGTTCTCTCGTGCGGTCAGGTCGAGTTTCAACCCAGGGGCATGACCTATGTATGCCAATTGCGCATGGAAGTGGGAGCGATCCTGGCCGATAGGTTTTCCGTTCCACAGTACCTCACCGTGCTCTGGTAGGCTGAGACCGCAGAGGATACGTAACAGGCTGGTCTTACCGGCACCATTAGCGCCACGGACTTGGCGGATCTCACCCGGGCGGATCTGGAAGTTGACATCCTTGAAAAGCAGCCGGGTACCTCGCACGCAACTGAGAGAACGGGCTTCAAGCAGTTCCAATTGAGTTAAGCCTCATCCGCGGCATTGGTTTTTCGAAATCGATCAGTCATGGAGTGAGATGCGGGTTCCTGGGGAGATTATGGGGCCAATCCCCTGCGGATGCTCCAGCCCGGATTAGAATTGGTGCCGTCCATCGTTCTATACTTGAATTGTAGCGATGCTCACACCGTGAAGCACAGACATTATCTGATGACTTAAAACTGTTGGCCTCTGAAAGCGAGAAGGAGATCATAGCCATCTCAGTTTCTCACAAGCGGGTTATCTTTATGACGTATTCAGGCTATCAATTTTCCACGAGCGAGGCGATGATTTGATTAAAACGGTCTATCAATGTCCAGCCAATATCCCGTTACAATGCCTCCGCCTGCCCGATCAGGACTGGAAAATTTATGAAAACCCCCAACACCAAGCGTAATCGCCTTCCCGGGCGCGCCAAAGGCCGTGCCATCGAGGCTAGCGCACGAAGTGAAGTGCTTGAGGCAATTAACGGCATTAGCCCAACGGCGGATCAACTGATCGAATGCCTACACCGATTGCAAGATACTCATGGCTATTTGTCTGCCCAGCATCTGGTGGCGTTGGCAGATGTGCTGAGGCTCGCGCCGACTGAAGTGTATGAAGTGGCCACGTTTTACCATCACTTTGATGTAGTACGTGAAGGTGAAACCCCGCCACCCCCGCTGACGGTCCGGGTCTGTAACTCGGTGACCTGTGAGATGTTTGGTGCCACTCAATTGCTGGGTGCATTGCAAAAGGGGTTGGGAAAGGGTGTTCGAGTCCAGGCAGTGCCTTGTGTCGGGCGTTGCGACCAGGCACCCGTTGCCGTGGTCGGCAAGAACGCAGTCGCTCACGCTACAGAGCAGAGCGTGTCTGAGTGTCTCGATGCGGACCTTACGGGGCCGGGTACACCCGATGACTGGATTCGCTTTGAGGCCTACTGTGCCGATGGGGGCTATGTTTTGGCGCGACGCTGTAACGACGACAATCAACTTGGCGAGGTTATCATTAAAGAGCTCGAGTCCTCCGGGCTTCGAGGCCTTGGCGGCGCGGGATTTCCCACCGGGCGTAAGTGGCGCATCCTCAAAGAGCAAACTTCACCGAGATTGATGGCGGTCAACATCGATGAGGGCGAGCCGGGCACTTTCAAAGACCGCTATTACCTGGAGCGTGATCCGCACCGCTTTCTCGAAGGCGTACTGATCGCCGCAAAGGTGATTGGCATTGATGCGTGCTACCTCTATGTTCGAGACGAATATCCTGGGGTAATCGAGATTCTCCAGAGCGCGATCAAGGAGCTTCAAGACGGCTTCGATCGATCGCTTCCCGAATTGTTTGTGCGCCGTGGTGCCGGGGCCTATATCTGCGGTGAAGAGTCGGCGATGATCGAGTCGATTGAGGGTAAACGTGGTATGCCGCGGTTACGCCCACCCTATGTGGCCGAGGTTGGCCTGTTTGGCCGTCCCACGCTGGAGCATAACTGTGAGACACTTTATTGGGTTCGAGAAATCGTCGAGCGAGGCGCTCAGTGGTTCAGTAGCGAAGGCCGTCGTGGTCGCCAGGGGCTTCGCTCATTTTCGGTCAGCGGTCGGATAAACAAACCCGGTGTCCACCTTGCGCCAGCCGGCATCAGCGTGCGCGAACTGATCGATGAATACTGTGGCGGAATGCCTGAGGGGCACAGCCTCTATGCCTATTTTCCCGGCGGGGCCTCAGGGGGCATCCTTCCTGCCACACTGGCTGATGAGCCATTGGATTTTGATACCCTGCAGTCGCACGGCTGTTTCATCGGCTCGGCTGCTGTGATCATTCTTTCCGATCACGATCGGGTGAGAGAGGCGGCGCGCAACACGATCCAGTTTTTCGCTCATGAATCCTGCGGCCAATGTACGCCATGTCGAGTGGGTTGTAGCCGGGCGGCACAGCTAATGGAAAGCCCCAATTGGGATGCTCCTCTGCTTGAGGAACTTGCCACGGTTATGGAAGATGCTTCGATCTGCGGCCTGGGTCAGGCAGCACCAAACCCCATACGCTGTACGATCCGCTATTTTCCAAAGGAGGTTGGCTGTCAATGAACCTTTCCGACTCCACGGTCGACGCCACCGTTAGTTTCTCTTTAAATGGCCGCGAGGTAATTGCAGGCCCAGGCGAGAGTATTTTGCAGGTCGCGCGGCGCGAAGAGATAGAGATTCCACACCTGTGTTACGCAGATGGTCTTGCCGCCGCCGGCAACTGCCGCGCTTGTATGGTTGAGATCGAGGGTGAGCGGGTGTTGGCGCCTTCGTGCTGTCGCGCACCGGTCGAAGGAATGCGCGTTGTCAGTAACAGCGCTCGCGCTAAAAAATCCCAGTCGTTGATACTTGAGTTACTGCGTGGCGAGGTTGGCGAATCCAGTCACACCCAGGTTTCTGAACTTGATGCGTGGTGCACCAAATTCGACGTGGGTACAAGCCGTTTCGGCGGCCGAATTCAACCCAGCGCGGATATCTCCCATCCGGCGATCGCCGTTAAGCTGGAGAGTTGCATCCAGTGTACCCGTTGCGTCAGAGCCTGCCGCGAGGAGCAAATGAACGATGTGATCGGACTGGCCTTTCGCGGGGCTCACGCACAGATCGTCTTCGATCTGGGTGATGCTCTTGGCCAGAGTTCCTGCGTGGGTTGCGGCGAATGCGTACAGGCCTGTCCCACCGGGGCGTTGATGCCGGCCCACGATGTGGGTCTTGAAAATATAGACAAGACGGTCGATTCGGCTTGCCCGTACTGCGGTGTCGGATGCCTTCTGACCTATCATATAAAAGATAACCAGATTCAGTATGTGACCGGCCGTGATGGGCCCGCTAATAAAAGCCGGCTTTGTGTCAAAGGGCGTTACGGTTTTGACTACGTCAGTCATCCTGAGCGCTTGACGGTACCCTGGGTTCGAAAAGAAGGCATCCCCAAGGGTCTAAACGATCATTTCGATCCGGCAGATCCGGCCAAAATGTTTCGTCCAGCCACCTGGGAAGAGGCGTTGGACATCGCGGCCAATGGACTAAAGCATATTCGAGACGCGCATGGGCCTAACGCATTGGCCGGCTTTGGGTCGGCCAAAGGCAGCAACGAAGAAGCCTATCTGTTCCAGAAACTGGTGCGTACCGGCTTTGGCACGAACAATGTTGATCACTGTACCCGGCTTTGTCATGCCTCATCGGTGGTCGCTCTGCTTGAAGGTATAGGCTCGGGCGCGGTTTCCAATCAGGTGGAAGACGCGGCCTTGGCTGAAGTCATCGTAGTGATCGGCGCCAATCCCACCAGTAATCATCCGGTCGCTGCCACCTTTATCAAAAACGCCTCCCGGCGCGGCGCGACACTGATCGTGATGGATCCCCGTCGTAACGATCTCGCACGTCATGCAGATCATTTTCTGCAGTTTCGTGTGGATACTGATGTCGCATTATTGAACGCGATGATTCACACCATCATTGATGAAGACCTTGTCGATTCGGATTTCATTGCATCGCGCACCCATAACTTCGAGGCACTCAGTGAGAACGTCAAACATTTCAGTCCCGAGGAGATGGCCCCGATCTGCGGTATCGATGCCGCTGTAATCCGCAAGACGGCACGAGCCTATGCGTGCTCGCGCAGGTCGATTATTTTCTGGGGCATGGGTATTTCTCAGCACGTGCACGGCACCGATAACGCGCGTTGCTTGATCGCGCTTTCGTTGATGACTGGCAATATCGGCCGTCCCGGAACCGGACTGCATCCTTTGCGTGGTCAAAATAACGTACAGGGTGCTTCAGATGCCGGATTGATACCGATGATGTTTCCGGATTACCGCCGGGTCGACGATAACGATGCCAATGAATTTTTTAGCCAATACTGGAACGCATCCCTTGACAAGATCCCAGGTCTTACGGTTGTTGAGATTATGGATGCGGCCTGTGAGGGGCGTATTAAGGGCATGTATGTCATGGGGGAAAATCCTGCGATGTCTGATCCAGACCTTAATCATGCCCGCGCGGGTCTCGCGGCACTGGATCACTTGGTCGTGCAGGATATCTTCCTGACGGAAACGGCTGCGTACGCTGACGTGGTCTTGCCGGCTTCAGCTTTTCCAGAAAAAACCGGTACATTCTCCAATACCGACCGTCGTGTCCAGATGGGCCGCCAGGCACTGGGACTACCCGGTGAGGCGCGCCATGATATCTGGATCATTCAGCAATTGGCTGAGCGACTTGGCCTTATCTGGGAATATGATCATGTCAGTGACGTGTTTGAAGAAATGCGCGGGGCGATGCCCAGCATTGCCGGGATGACCTGGCAGCGTTTAGAGCAAGAACACAGTATTACCTATCCGTGCGCCGGTGATCAGGATCCAGGCCAGGGCGTTGTATTTCAGGAGACGTTCCCAACCGCGGATGGCCGAGGACGCTTTGTGCCGGCTAAGCCTGAAAGCGCCGATGAGATGCCAGATGAAGAGTACCCCTTCGTATTGATCACCGGACGTCAGCTTGAGCACTGGCACACCGGGTCTATGACCCGCCGCGCCAGGGTGCTCGACGCTATTGAACCTGAGGCTGTGGTCAGTGCGCACCCCGAAGACCTTGGACGACTCGGAATTAAAGAGGGCAGGGCACTTCGGGTCGCATCACGACGCGGTGAACTGGTTGCGCTCGCACGGGCCGATAGCGGGCTTCAACGTGGCGAGATCTTCATACCATTTTGTTATCACGAAGCGGCGGCCAACTTACTGACGAATGCTGCTTTGGATCCGTTCGGCAAGATTGCCGAAGTTAAGTACTGCGCAGTGAAAGTTAACCCCGCCTGAAGCATAAGGAGAAACCATGGCGACACGGATGGATGGCAAGGCATTTGCCGCTGGCTTGCGGGAAAAAGTATCCGAGGCAGTAAGCACGCTCACCAGAGAATATGATTTGGTGCCGGGTCTGGCAGTCGTGCTGGTAGGGGAAGACCCGGCGAGTGAGGTCTATGTTCGCAATAAGGGCAAGCAGACACTGGAAGTCGGCATGAACTCTTACGAGCATAAGCTGCCCGACACCACCGGCCAGTCAGAATTACTGGCATTGATCGAACAGTTAAATAACGACTCCAAGGTTCACGGCATACTGGTGCAACTGCCGCTACCGGATCAGATCGATTCGCAGGCCGTCATCAACGCCATCGATCCAAACAAGGACGTCGATGGTTTTCATCTGGTTAATGTGGGGCGACTGGCAACGGGTGCGCCCGGCCTGGTGCCCTGTACGCCGTTAGGGTGCATGATGTTGCTCAAGGATCAATTGGGTGATTTATCCGGTAAAAATGCGGTCGTGGTAGGGCGCTCAAACATCGTGGGCAAGCCGATGGGATCGTTGTTGCTGGCACAAAGCTGCACGGTGACGATTGCACATTCGCGAACGCAGGACTTAGCTGGGGTTTGTCGTGAAGCTGATATTCTGGTGGCGGCCGTGGGCCGCCCGCAGATGATACCGGGTGACTGGATTAAGCCTGGCGCAGTGGTGATCGATGTCGGCATCAATCGGATTGAAGGGGAAGAAGGTAAGACCCGCCTTGTCGGTGATGTAGATTTTGATTCGGCCTCAGCGGTCGCAGGAGCCATTACGCCGGTACCGGGCGGAGTAGGGCCTATGACGATCGCCTGTCTTTTGCGTAATACAGTGCAGGCGGCTTGTGCTGCCAATGAGATCCATTTTAGTCTCGACTAACGCTGGGCTGTTGACCCATGGCAAACGAAAAAACACAATGGCGATCGGCCTTTGGCCGGTGCCTAGCGAAAATCCCGACTTTGCGTGGTAAGGCTTCCCAGCAGGGCCGTGTAATCGCTCAGCCTGCCGGCCATGACATGGATCACATCGCCGTGGCGTTGAATTTGTCCGTGAACGCCCAGTAGTCGCGCCCCGACCAGCACCTGATGCTGGTTTTCAGCCAGGCGCTGCCATATCACCAGATTAGTGTTGCCGGTCTCATCTTCAAGCGTTACAAAGGTGACATGGTTAGCGCTGGCTGGTCGTTGTCGGGTGGTGACGATTCCTGCCGTGTGCACATAGTGACCATCTTCTTTTTGTGCAATATCATCACTGGTAATGACGCCAAGCGCCCGTAGTTGGTTACGCAGCAGAGCTAATGGGTGTGGGCCCAGGGTTAGGCCGGTGCTGGCGTAATCAGCACAGGCTTCTTCACCCGCATGCGGTGTATTCAGCAATGGCGTGGCTTCACGGATATGAGGTTTGGGAAATACCGGGGAGGGTTTCTCAATACCGCTAACCAGCCATCCAGCTTGACGGCGGTGATGTTGCACCAGAGTTGATAAGGCATTGGCGCTAGCCAGCGCGCGCAGGTCACCCCGCTCCAGTAAGGCGCGATGGGCAAGATCATCGACGCTGGCAAAGACTCGATGCTGTCGCGCATCGAGTAATCGCTTGGCGCCGGTATAGCTAAGATGCTTAACCATTCTTAACCCCAGGCGCAATACAAAATCTGCCCCCTCTGATTCCAATGTGCAATCCCAGGCGCTCTTCATAACGTCAATAGGACGTACGGCAACGCCATGCCGGCGTACGTCCTGCACTAATTGTGAAGGCGTATAGAAGCCCATGGGCTGACTGTTCAGCAAAGCGCAGGTAAATACAGCTGGTTGGTGACACTTAAGCCAGGCCGAGACATATACCAACAATGCAAAACTGGCCGCATGCGACTCGGGAAAACCGTATTCACCAAAGCCCAGGATTTGCTGGTAGATGCGCCGTGCAAAAGCCTCACTGTAACCACGTTCACGCATGCCATCAATTAATCGGGTTTCATAATGCCCAAGCCCGCCATGGCGTTTCCAGGCCGCCATCGCACGTCGCAGACCATCTGCCTCTCCCGGGGTAAAGCCTGCAGCGACCATCGCCAGTTTGATGACCTGTTCCTGGAAGATAGGCACTCCCAGTGTGCGCTCGAGTACCTCACGGACCGCTTCGCTGGGGTAAGTGACCTCCTCTTCACCGTTACGTCGCCGCAGGTAGGGATGCACCATGTCGCCTTGGATAGGGCCCGGCCGGACGATGGCAACCTCGATGACCAGATCATAAAAACAGCGTGGCCGTAGGCGTGGCAGCATGGCCATTTGTGCGCGAGATTCGATCTGAAAAACACCTACGGTGTCGGCATGGCTGATCATCCGGTATACCGCGGGGTCTTCCTGGGGTAGCGTAGCCATAGACAGTGTTTTGCCGAGATGCTGCTGGAGCAGGTCGAATGCTTTATGAATTGCACTCAGCATGCCCAGCGCCAGGCAGTCCACTTTGAGTAGACCCAGTGCATCGATATCGTCTTTATCCCACTGGATTACCGTTCGCTCTGCCATGGCTGCGTTTTCGATAGGCACCAGGTCACACAATGGCTCATGAGAAATAACAAAGCCTCCAGAGTGCTGTGATAGGTGGCGCGGGAAGCCAACCAGTTCCTGTACCAATGCCAGCAGCTTTCGCAGGACTGGACCCTTAGGATCCAGACCGATCTCACGCACACGCTGGGGTACAACCTTCCCGTTTTGCCACCAGGCAAGATTGCCGGCCAGACGGTCAAGTTGGTCTTTGGATAGATTCAGGGCGCGCCCGATATCCCGCACTGCACTGCGCGGGCGATAGGTGATGACTGCGCCGGTTAAAGCGGCCCGGTCGCGACCGTAGCGCCGGTAAACGTACTGCATCACCTCTTCACGGCGTTCATGTTCAAAATCGACATCAATGTCCGGCGGTTCATTACGCTCACGAGAGATAAACCGTTCGAACAGAATCTCCATATGAGCCGGGTCCACCTCGGTAATGCCAAGCGCAAAGCACACGGCTGAGTTAGCTGCCGAGCCCCGGCCCTGACAGAGGATGCCCTGTGAGCGGGCAAAGCGAACGATGTCGTAGACGGTTAGAAAGTAACTTTCGTAATCGAGATCCTTAATCAAAGTCAGTTCGTGTTCAATCTGTTGAACCACTTTGAGCGATGGACCGTCAGGCCAACGTGTTGTCATGCCCGCTTTGGTTAACCGGCGCAGGTACTGTGTTGGCGTGAGGTCGGCAGGTATGAACTTGCGTGGATAGGTGTAGTTCAGCTCATTCAACGAAAAATCACAGCGGTGGGCGATTTTTACGCTCTCATCGAGCAAAGTGCGCGGGTAGATGCGCTCGAGAACGGCTGGGGTTCGTAGATGGCGCTCGGCGTTGGGCGCAAGGCGATGTTTTATTTCAGTCACCGATTGTCTGCATCGTACTGCGGTTAAAGTATCCTGTAGCGCCTGGCGTGAGCGTACGTGCATGTGTGCGTTGCCAGTGGCAACCAGGGGCACGCCTGTTTTCTGTGACAAAAAATTAAGCGCTTTTTGGTGAGCCTGATCGCCTCCGTTACTGGATTGCTCGAGTGTCAGCCAGGCTCGTCCCGGCATTAATGATTGGATATGTCTGGCGTGATAAGACAAGGCCCGGTAGCGCTCCGTAAGAGTGCTGGCTGGCGCTGGGGTCGGGTCACATGGCAGCAGGGCGAGGCAGTGCTGCAGGCGCTTTGTGCAAAGGTCATCAATGTTCAGGGAGTACGAGCCCTTGCTGGCACGCTGGCGCGCCAGGGTAATTAGCCGGGTCAGATGGCGGTAACCTTCTCTGTTGGTTACTAACAGAACCAGATTATTGCCGTTTTCCAGCGCGAATTCGCTGCCGATGATAAGCTGTAAGCCCAGCTCCTGTGCAGCAACATGAGCCCGCACTGTGCCGGCGATACTGCACTCGTCAGTCAGTGCCAGAGCCTGATAACCAAGCTCAGAAGCCCGGCGGACCAGTTCAGCAGGGTGTGAGGCGCCACGCAGAAAGCTGAAATTTGACAGGCAGTGCAGTTCGGCATAGCCGGACACAATGTTTTCTCTATATACTGTATATTTATACAGTATATAGGAATTCTATCAATGACGCTAAGCCACACCAGCGTCATGGGTGATCAGCGTCGGGCGGTCGCGATAAAACCCACTGCAAGTAAAGATAAACCTCCGGCCAGCCCAAAGCTGGCTACAAGACTGAAATCCCCAACCAGGCCTGCGAGCACGGCACCCAGGGCGCCCACGCCGTCGAGCACCACAAAGACGAAGCCCAATGCAGTGGCCTCATGTTTGCTGGCGTGATCAACGGCCATTGCCAGGACGCCTGATCGAATGGCTACCAGTGCAGCCATTGCCATCGTCAGCAGGCTGACTATCAGCATGGGGGTATCAAACAGGATTACAGTGCCAGCCAACCCTGCAGCCACCACCGAACCGACAGCAAAGATTCCAAAGCGCCCTCGCCGGTCCGACAGCCGCCCGACAATGGGCTGGCCGATAGAACCCACCAGCATGGCGGCCGCGAAGGCCATGCCCGTTTGCGCTGAGTTGAACCCTAACTCGCGTTGCATAAAGAGTGGTGACATGGTCATCAAGGCAATAAGAGCCATATTGTAGGTGGCGATTCCGGCGATTAGAAACAAGCCGGTTCGACTGCGCCACTGAGTCATGAAAGCGCCAAGATCAGCTCGTGATATGACGTTACTGGCATGTCGACTCGGAATCCGGCGCGCAATAAACAAAAAGGCAATTCCCATTAAGGCGGCGGGTATCACTGAAATCTGAAGCACCACGCGCCAATCCAGGAAAGCCAGCAGAAAACCGACCAGCAGGGGCGAGAGCACTTCGGCCAGCGTTCCTCCAACGGCATGCACGCCTAATGCCTGACCGCGTTGTTTGGGCATCTGTCTTACCAGTATTCCGGTGGCAATCGGATGCCAGGCGGCATCGCCCATCCCACCGATGGCGAGCAGGATCGCCAGCGACCAGAAGCTCGGGGCCGTTGACGCCAGTAGATAGCCTAGCGCTACCCACCAGAATGTAGCGAGCAGTAGCCGGCCCTGCAAACGTGTTCGGTCTGCCAGCACACCGGCCGGAAAATAGGCAAGCGAAGCACCAATCGAATGAATGGCAAGCAGCAGTCCGACCTCGGAGGGTTTCAGGTCAAAGGCCAGACCGATGGCAGGCGCCAGCAGCCAGATTGCTGCAGGTAACCAGTCGTTAGACAGGTGGCCAAACACGAAGATGCCTTGCAGTGCTGCCAGGCTCAGGGGTTTTTCGGTTTTATGTTTTTGTGTTGCCAATGGGCTTTAGGTGAAAGGTTGTGTCAGAATCGCATTTACGCACGAACCAGGAGAGGTGTCAGATTCCGTCATGGATGCACCTGTACGCCAGAAAGTTGATCTACCCATTTACCCCTCGCCCGAGGCGGTTGTGGCAGATCTTGATCCGAGCTACCCAATATTTTGTGTGCGCCCGCATAAGATTCATTCTGTTGCCCGGCGTTTTGTCGAGGGCTTTCCCGGGGACGTCTTATACGCGGTGAAGTGTAACCCTGAACCGCATATGCTGGACGCGCTTTTTGCAGCCGGCGTGCACCATTTTGATACCGCCTCTTTGGCTGAAGTCGCTCGGGTATCGGAGCAGCTGCCCAGTGCTACCAGCTACTTCATGCATCCGGTCAAGAGTCGGGCAGCTATTCTTTCGGCCCACAGGGTATATGGCGTAGACCATTTTGTAGTTGATCACCCGGCAGAGCTTGAAAAGATTGCCCAGATTGTCCCGCCAGGACCTGACACCGTCATCGTGGTGCGCCTTGAGATTCATTACGAGGGCGCAGTATATGAGCTGTCCAGCAAGTTTGGCGCGCCAGTACCCGAGGCGGCCGCGCTGGCGCGTGACGCCTTGGCTCGTGGCTACCGGTATGGTTTGTCGTTTCATGTCGGCTCGCAGTGTCTAGAAGCTGAGGGTTTTGAAATGGGCTTGAACCTTGTCGGCCAGGTGATGGCGCAGGTTGGCCAGGGGCCAGTTTGTGTGGATGTGGGTGGTGGATTCCCAGGTCATTATCTCAACTCTCAAGGCGCGGAATTAGACAATTATTTTGTTGCGATTCGCCAGGGTTTAGCTACGCTGGCGTTGCCTGAAGAGTGCCGGGTTTTGTGTGAGCCCGGGCGCGGGCTTTGTGTTGACGGGGAATCTCTTATTACCCAGATTCACCTACGCAAGGATGATGCGCTGTATCTCAATGACGGCATGTACGGAAGCTTTATCGAGGAGAAGCTCGGCCTTCAGTTGCCCGCGCGAATGGTTGGTTCGAGAGCATTCGCTTCCCAGACGAAAGAGTACACGCTGTACGGACCGACATGTGATTCGCTGGATATTTTTCCTCGCCCGATCAGTTTGCCGATCGATGTTGCTGAGGGGGATTGGATCGAGTTCGATCGTATTGGCGCTTATGGCACTGCCTGTCGAACACACTTCAACGGTTTTTACGCTGACACCTTTGTTAAGGTTGAGAGCGACTTCGGCAGCTAAACCGGGGATATTCGAAGTGCCACAGTTTATTCAGGGTTTGGGTTTCGGATTTGATGTGGAATGATCCAGTGTCTGGAGTGTGGTTGCGCGCATCTTCCAGGCTATCTCGGATTTTGTGTAGAAGTGGGTAGCCGCTTTTGTCGAATCTAGGGATTACTCCGGTTTGATTATTGGGAGCAACACCGTTTTCAGCTAAAAGCGATAATAAGGTAAAGCTACGATAGCTGAACCGTCAAAGCGTTAGGTAAAGATTTCAGTAGTTATTAATTGGAGCTAGAAATATGAGTCATGCGATTAAGATTTACCAGACCGGTGGCCCAGATGAGATGCGCTGGGAGCCAGCGGAGGTTGGTGACCCAGGCCCGGGGGAGATTCGACTGCGCCACAGTGCCGTTGGGCTGAATTTTATCGATGTTTATTTCCGTACCGGCGCTTATCCATCACCCCAGTTACCGTTTACCCCCGGCCTTGAAGGGGCGGGCACAGTAGAGGCGATTGGTGAAGGGGTACAGGGTTTTGCCGAAGGGGATCGAGTGGCCTATGCAGCGCATCCCTTGGGCGCCTATGCTGAGGTGCGACTGATACCCGCAGAAAAATTGGTGCATTTGCCTCCGGATATTCAAGAGTCTACCGCCGCCGCGATGATGCTGAAGGGTATGACAGTGCAATATCTACTGAGAAGTACGGTACCGCTTAAACCCAAAGATACTATCCTCTTTCAGGCTGCTGCTGGAGGGGTTGGCCTGATTGCCTGCCAGTGGGCACGACACCTGGGTGTCACCATCATCGGTACGGTTGGGTCAGACGAGAAAGCGGAATTGGCCACCGCTCACGGCTGTACCCATACTATCGTTTATACCCGCGAGAATTTTGTAGATCGAGTGCGGGAACTGACCGATGGCGTCGGCGTGGACGTGGTATACGACTCAGTGGGTCAGCATACCTTTAAAGGCAGTCTGGATTGTCTTAAGCGGCGCGGGACTCTGGCACTCTTTGGCCAAAGTTCGGGCAAAGTACCCTCTTTTGATCCCTCTGTGCTCGCTGCAAAAGGCTCCCTTTATCTGACCCGACCGGGTTTGTTCGACTACACCGCAGATCGGTCTAGCCTGGAGCACTGCGCGGGCGAGTTATTTCAGGTGATGCAAAGTGGTGCAGTGCAGGCTGATATTAATCAGGAATACGCTCTGTCAGATGCGTCGTTGGCTCACGCAGATCTGGAGGGGCGGCGCACTACCGGCGCCAGCGTTTTACTGCCCTGAGGTAAACGGTATTTTGAAGGCACGCAGGCACCGATGATGAATTTACAAGAAGCGATACGCGCTCTTTCACAAGGTCAGGATCTCACCAACGCCCAGATGGCTGATGTCATGCGCATTATTATGCAGGGTGATGCGACCCCGGCACAGATTGGAGCCGTATTGACAGCGCTTCATATCAAGGGAGAGACGGTTGAAGAGCTGACAGGCGCTGCGACTGTCATGCGAGAATTTGCCGCCACTGTCACTGTTAAGGCGGATCGGGTTGCCGACACGGTGGGTACCGGCGGCGATGGTGCTGGCCTGTTCAATGTCTCGACCGCGGCAGCGTTGGTCGCTTGCGCCGCCGGGGCAACCATGGCCAAGCACGGCAACCGTGCGGCCACTGGAAATTCCGGCAGTGCTGATGTGCTTGAGACAGCAGGGGTTAATATTGCGCTCAGCCCTGAAGCCGTCGGCAAGACCATCGACGCGGTGGGCCTAGGTTTTATGTTTGCCCCTACCCATCACGGCGCGACACGCCATGCGATCGGTCCGCGCCGTGAGATCGGTATTCGTACTTTGTTTAACCTGCTCGGACCGTTGACCAACCCGGCCGGGGCCAGATGGCAACTGGTCGGTGTTTTTGATCAGGGCTGGGTTCACCCGCTGACCGAGGTGTTTGCCAACCTGGGTAGCGTGCATACGCTGGTCGTCTGCTCGGATGACGGGCTGGATGAGATAAGTATCGCTGCCGACACGAAGGTGAGCGAACTGCGTGATGGAAGCATTAAGGACTACGTGATCAAACCGGAAGAATTTGGGATTGCACGTCAATCGCTGGATGATCTGGTCGTGACGGATTCGACCCAGAGCCTGGCTTTGATTCGCTCAGCGCTTACCGGGACCAACGGCAGTGCAGCCGACATGGTAGCTCTGAACGCAGGGGCAACCATATACGCGGCTGACCTTGCCGATTCACTGCAAGACGGGGTAGCGCGTGCCCGTGAAATCCTCAAAAGCGGGGCAGGGTACGGCAAGTTAGAGGAACTTGTGGCCTACACCCAGAAGTTTTTGGTCGAGCCATAATAAGGAGCCAGACATGCAAATAATCTTTGTACAGGTCAAGTGCGATCTGGGGCGCTCGTATCAGGTCGCCCAGGCGCTTGTCGATGTGGAGGGCGTGTCGGAGGTTTATTCGATCTCCGGACCTTATGATCTGCTTGCCAAGTGTTATATCAGTGATGGCGAAGACGCTGGTCATTTTGTGAATCTGCGACTTCAAACCTTGGACGGTATTCGCGACACTCAGACGATCATCGCATTCAATGCATTCAGTTGATCGCCCACCAGGCCAAGGATGGCAATAAAAAGGCCAGCAAAACCGGCCTTTCGTATTTTGGCAGAAGTCTTGTTACGGCGATGGCGCGATTGAGCCCGAAATGAACACTCAGTCTCGGACTAAGCCGGCGGCATTACCCAGAATTCGCCTTGGCAACGGGTGCTCTGCAAGGAATCTTCCGCTGGCCCTGGCGGATCAGCATCGGGCACTTCCCGTCGGTCGGGTAGTCCGTGCAGTGCTTAAACCCCGCCCGACCCGCGGTTGGGATAGCCAGTTGGCCGTTGACCTTGCGATCGGTGCCGGATTCGCCTCAATAGGGCCGGTTCTTTATAGAAAGGAAGCCGCGTATCTGACGCTTGAACGGCTGTACAGTCTGTCCGATACTGTCGGTTCAGGCATGAAATTACTTGTTGTGGGTTTGAACCCGAGTCCGTATTCAGCAGACACAGGCATCGGTTATGCCCGACCGGGTAACCGGTTCTGGCCGGCGGCCCTTCAAGCCGGTATTGCAAGTATTGACCGGGATCCCCGACATGCTTTGCGTTACCATGGTTTAGGTATGACAGATCTGGTCCGCCGTACCACCCGCCGCGCAGACCAGGTGAGTACTAACGAATACCAGGCTGGTTTTGCGCGGGTCGCTCGGCTGGTGCAATGGCTGGCTCCCCGGGCAGTCTGCTTTGTTGGTTTGGGCGGCTGGCGAAACATAGTGGATGCCAAAGCTAAGGCGGGGATTCAAGCCAGCCAGGTTGGTTGTCGGCCGGTATACCTCATGCCTCATACCAGCGGGCTTAACGCGCACGCTCGTCTGGAGGATTTAGCCCAGCACTTTGCCTGCGCAGCGTCGCTGGCGATGCGCTCGTAATCCGAACAAGGCCTGCCGGGAAAACCCGTCGGACAAAAAACGTGATCGGCATTAAAGAGTACAAGGCCCGCCTTACGGTGACACTGCTAACGGCTGATGGAGAGCCGTTCGAGCGGGAGATCACGCTTATTGTGCCGGGCGAGAGCAAGCTACAGGTTGAAGAACGTTTGCGCGGTATGCAGGCATCGGTGACATTAAAACAGGTAAATATCACTTCAGTGCATCATGTCGGCCGTGGTGGCATAAAGCATGATGACTAAG
>CBFIBN010000002.1:0-38244 GCA_965660775.1 Arenicellales bacterium
CGCCCCGTAAAACTCGAACAATCGCCGCAGTTCTTTCAGCCGCTGTCGATCTGCCTGTGATAGCGGATTCGTAATCCAGCGATTTTTCTTGTAATAACGCGTAAATAGAATATTCCCCAGTAGTGAACCCTTGCGGTTTTCTGCGACAAATTTATTCAGACTACCCAGCAGCTTGGGGCTATCTGGCCGAATCGCCCAGGCGATCTTGCCATCGGTGTTAATGGTCACATCCGAGTAAACTTTTATATCAGGAAGCAATTTTGACCAAGTCTGGGCGATATGCTTATCTGCAACGGTCATATCGACAGCGCCTGAATGCACCAGCTCAAGAATATCTTCGGTAGCCAGTTCCTTGGCGGCCTCAATGATCTGCACCGCGGGAAGTGATTTGCCCTCTAAAAACCTATTCACCGATTTAAGATGGGAGACATAACTGGAACCCTTCCTTACCACTACTTGCTTAGCTGAGAGATCTGACAGCGACGTGAGGGCCTCACCATTGCTACGCCCCACCATGACTTCATCCACATTCTTGATATAAGGATCGGTAAATACCACGCGGCGAGATCTCTCGGGCGTTACCGTTAACCCAGCCGCTGCGATGTCGCCCCGCCCGGCATTCAAGTCATCCAGCAAGCGGTCAAACCTCACTGGAATAAAAACCAGTTTGACCTTCTGATCAGGAGAATCGACGCCGCGATTTAGGTGCTTTTCATATTCCATCATCAGGTCATACTCAAATCCACGTGGCATTCCCTGATGAAAAAAGAAATTCGTTCGGCTATAAGTAACCAAAACCCGCAAAAAGCGCCTCTTGCGAATGCTGTCGAGGTCGCCAAGAACACTGCGTTGCGCCCTTTCCAGAAGAGAATCTGAGGGGGGTGACGTGTCCAGGTTCTGGCTCTGCGTTACGGACTGGGCTAAATCGGCTGGAGTCAGCTCCAATTGCATGCGCAAATCAAAGGCTGGATTATCTGACGCTTGGGCCTCCTGACTTTGCTGGCTGATTTCTTTTGGGCCTGCAACAACGGCTTTGGCTGATTCAGATGTGTCCTGGGAGCAGCTCGTCAGAAAGAGTGCAAGTAAAAGGCAGGCCAGCGTCCCGGTTGTGGTATTCAATTTCAAAGCCGGTCCCGATCGAACTCCAGTTTATATTAGCGAGTTCTGGGCCTATACCCCAAACCCCAGGGTTTCACCGAAGGCTCCGTGAGGCTTCACACAGGTTTGTCAGTTTTGCCCGTGCCAACTCACGACCCAACAGGCCAAGTCCACAATCTGGGGCTGCCAGTAACCGTTCTGGGTCGATATGCGCCAGGGCTAACTGCAATCGACCTCGGATTTCCTCAACTGACTCTACAGTGCTTTTTGCGACAGTTACCACACCCAGGATCACCGAGGTGTTGCTAAATTTCTCCAGCAAACCTAGATCATTGTGCCGATGTGCATCCTCAAGCGATACCGCGTCGATTGACGAATCTTCGATTGCCCCAGCCAGTTCGGCGTAACTGTGTGGATCAGCCTTGGGGTAATCAGAATTATCCAGACGATCGGGGTAACCGCAACACATATGCACCGTTCGAATCACATTCTTGGGACACTTGTGAAACGCACGCTCAAGATTTTCGAAACCATAATCCAGAGCGGGGCCAGGTTTACGGGCAAAAAGGGGTTCGTCAATCTGGATATGACGACAACCCGCTTGAGCCAGATTCAACACTTCGACGTTGAGGGCATCAGCGAGGTCCGCGCCTCGATGTCCGGGATCATCATAGAAGCTATCAGCGGTAGTATCACCAATAGTCATCGGCCCAGGCATGGTCATCTTTACCGGCCTGTCTGTCAGTTCCTGAGCACGCTTCCAATCATGTACCAGAAACGGTTCACGGGCGCTTACCCGTCCGGTGATAGTGGGTAGGCGCGCAACGTAGGCGCCATTGCGCAACGACTTTTCTGTGAGATGGGTAAAATCTATACCGTCTAAATACCGGCAATGATAGTGAATATAATTTTCTCGGGGCACTTCCCCGTCTGTGGGTATATCAATACCGGCTGATTGCTGATCGGCTATTGCCTGGGCTACGCCACGGGTCAGAATATCTTCGACATTCTCACCCATCGCTGCCATAGCCTCGCTCCAATTCCGGGTAGGGTCCGCAGTATCGGGGCCTTCAGCGACCGTAAACCAATCCGGCAGTTCAACAAATTCGGGCTTAGGATAAGCGCCTATGCAGGTTGTTCTTATTTTGCTCATATGTCTGGCTGAGAATTCCTGGCGTTACAAATTAGTTGTGAGTTTATGCTCACCCCAAGCATCAACCACTGACAATAGAAGATCCATTAGTCATCCTTAGTCTCTGAATCTACCTGCCCGTCTAAATTGGTAGGGGCAAAAATATTCTGGTACTGACGGCCTGCCTGGTTGGTCTCGACAGCGGTTGTCGAACCAGAGTCGGATGCAGATGGCTCAGTTGAATCAATCTGATTGCCAAGGTTGGTAGGCGCAAAGATATTCTGATACTGACGACCTGCCTGGTTGGTCTCGACAGCAGCATCTGCATCCTGGCTGTTCGCCTCCCGTTTGGCCTTCGCCTCGGCGAGACGTTGCTGTTTTAAAATATCAAACTTCTTACGGCTCTCTTCGGTGACCTGTATCTTGCACTGCGCGACATCATAATCACGAGCAATCCATGCTGTTGCCAACATTGCGACAAAAATAAGACTGGCCAAGGCGCCTACAGGAACCCGCAGCGTGCGGTTACCCGATCGCGAACGAGTTGGAGCTGGCAAGCCCTCTAGCAAAAGTGCCTCGGATCTCGCGGCCTCTTTTCGCCGCAGGTATTCGTGAATCACTGCCCCAACCAGAGTAAGGGCAATAATAATGACAGCCAGTGCGCTGATTGATGGATTGATTCCGTATCGGACCTTGCTGGCTAAGACCGTTGTTAGAGTGCTTTCTGAAACGATTGTGAATACGGTCGTATTGTAGTTTTCGAACGAAGCCAAAAATGCAAGCACTGCAGCCGAGGCAATGGCGGGCTTAAGAAAAGGCAGTAGAATTTTTCGAAAAACCTGAGTATGGGTAGCCCCCAGATCAAGTGCCGCTTCTTCAAGGCCTCGGTCAAAGCGCTGCAGTCGGGCCAAAAACACCAACATGGCGTAAGCGGCAATAAACGTGGACTGGCCAATGATCGTCATGAAATAACCATCGTAAAAAAAGCTTTCTTCTACACCCAGAACCACACGGTCTATCCGTTCCCAGAACACCAGAGTCGAAATACCCAGAACAACACCCGGTACTAATATGGGCGATATCGCGATGGTATAAACAATGGAACGTGCGCGTTTTTGCAACTGCGTTATTAGCAGTGACGCCGCCAGCCCAATGGGAACCGCAAGCAGGACAACACCAATGCCAACTAATAAACTGCTTCGCAGGCCTCCCATTAAATGCTGATCTTTGAATAGCACCCCGAACCATTCTGGGGTAACGCAGTTCCACGGAGAGATTGAGGGAAACTCTGAACTGTTGAAAGCCGTAAACGACATGACGATCAATGGGCCAAACAAGTAGGTAAAGAACAGCAGAATATAAAAACCTACTGCCAGGCGCAGCACACCGGCCGATGTCATCGGCCAATCTCTCCAATCTTGACTTTAAATATCCGCATGATTGCGAGCACCAGCAGGACACAGGAGAGCATTAAGACAATGGCGTAGGCTGAGCCACGCGGCCAGTTGCTGCCGGTATTGAACCACTGGTAGATAATCTGCGTAAACCACAGACTGCTGGGGCCTCCAAGGATCTGGGGCGCTGCCAACGCGCCGGCCGACAACATGAACACCATCGTACAGCCGGAGCTAATTCCCGGTTTGGCAAATGGGATCACTACCCGACGGTGAATTCTGACCCAGGATGCTCCCAGATCCCTGGCGGCCTCTATCTGGTTCTTATCCAGACTCTCCACAACGTTATAGATTGGAAAAATCATCAACAGGATATAGGCGTAACCCAAGCCGGCATACAGAGCCACATCCTCCCGAACAAAGTCGATCGGTTGATCTAAAGCGCCGATGGACAAAAGGATCGCGTTAATAGTACCTTCCTCACCAAACAGGATTCTAAAAGCGAAGGCACGCAGTAGTTCATTTATCCAAAAGGGAATGATCAGAAAAAGCACTAACAGGCGCGCCTTGCCACCGCGTGCAACTTGCGCAAGGTAATAGGCAATGGGATAACACAGAGCAAGATCGAATAGGGTTACGAATATCGCGGCGATAATGGTACGAAAGAATACCGTAACATCGACCACATTAAACGGATCTGGATTATTAGGGCTGCCGTAAGCCAGGAAATGATAATTGACAAACGTGTAGACATCGTCTGGGCCGCCCATACGCGAGGGATCAATCTGTTGCCAGTTGTGCCTAAAAGAGAAATCCAGCATGAACAGTTGCGGCAGCACGATCATGAGCACGATCCACAGCGCAACTGCGGCCAACATATACAACGACAGCATTGTGCCATTTCTGGCCAGGAACCTTCTGAACCAGACAGCCATTATCCTGCTCCAGATCTTACTCAGCCGCGAGTTCGCCCTGGGCCAGCGCTATCGCTCCCTGGGCTGTAAAACTGACGGCAATACGGGAGCCCTTCCCATAGGTTTCATTCTCGCCATCATTCATCACAGACATACGAATCACGCTGCCTTCGGCTGTTTGCAATACCAAGTGCCAGAAGTGTCCCTCAAACTCCTGGTTGACTACGGTGACCTCGAGGCGATTTTGCGACGCACTTGGATCAGCAAAACGAACTGACTCCGGTCGGACAAACACAATTCCGGCATCGCCCGAAGTTAAAGGTGATACCGCAGATACCTCTGCCTGCAGTACACCTGACTTGGTCTGCACACTGGCTACGCCTTGAGTGACTTCGATCACCCGGCCTGGGAAAGCATTGTTTTCACCCACAAAAGAGGCCACAAATGCCGTCTCTGGCCGGTCATACACGATAGTGCCATCACTCACTTGATCGATCGTACCCTCGCGCATAACCGCGACTCGATCCGACATAGTCAACGCCTCACCTTGGTCATGAGTAATATAAATAAAGGTAATTCCCGCACGTTGCTGAATAGCACGAAGTTCGGTACGCATGTGCTGGCGCAACTTCAGGTCCAGTGCTGACAGAGGCTCATCGAGCAACAGCACCTCGGGTTCGGCACACAAAGCCCGGGCAACAGCGACCCGCTGCTTCTGGCCACCGGAAAGCTCATCGACCATCTTGTCACCCTGGCCTGGTAAAGCGACTAACTCCAAGAGTTCATCGGCCTTTTTCCGCCGGACCGATTTATTAACCCCCTTCACTTCAAGGGCAAAAGAAATGTTTTCCCACACGCTCATTAGCGGAAATAGCGCGAGGTTCTGAAAAATCAACGCTGTCGGCCGCTGGTTTGGACCAGTGCCGGCCATATCCTGGCCGCCAATCAAAACCCGTCCCCGGCTGGGCTCCTGAAAACCCGATATGGCTCGCAGCAATGTGGTCTTGCCGCATCCCGAAGGGCCGAGAAAACTGAAAAACTCGCCACCCTGGATGGTGAGGCTAGTATCACGGACCGCGACAAAATCGCCGAACTGTACCCAAACATTTTCAAGCTGAACATCTGCGCTCATCGGTGTACTTTTCCCCTAGCAGGAGTCAATAAAATCCAGGGAACCAGTGTCCAACCAGCCACTGCATCTATCGGCACTGGTTTTAGCCCACCCCGAACAAGCCCAGGCTCAGAAAAAAGCCCTCGGCTTACAAGCCGAGGGCTTTATTGCCTGATTAGGCGTTTACGAACTTATTACGGTACTCGGTACGTACGTCCGCATACCACTGTGGCTCTTTCGGCCATGGCCAGAGGTTGGCCAGCGAGTTGCCGGGGTAGATCTGGTTGAACCATTTGCCGTAATCAGCGCTCGCGTGCTTATCAGCGCCCAATACAGCGGAGTTGTAGCCATGTTGTCCCCAGTCAGCGATACCGCCGCCGTCGATTGACCGCCCCGCGGCTTTTGCGTCGAAGCAGTAATTCAGGAAGGCGTAGGTCTGGTCGACGTTGTCTGCCGCTGAAGAAATACACAAACCGTCTACCCATGCCAGCGATCCTTCGATGGGTGCTCGATATATGACAGGCTTGCCTTCCTTCATCTGCACGGTAGGCGGCCCGTCCCAAGTCTGCCCGACGACGACGCCACCACTCATGAAGCCGTTTTTCTGACTATCGGCATCGTTCCAAAAGAGTTTAATCTGACTCTTATGCTTGATGCAGAAATCAGTGACCACCTGCCAAGTTTTGCGCATGGTCGCCTCATCCGCATACGCCGCCCGCATAGCTCCCGGGTCCAACGCACCTGTAGTTTCCAGGTACAAACCAGCTCCGAGCATACCCGAGTGCGGGCGCATCATGGTTTTACCCTCTACATCACTTTGCCAGACATCTCCATAACTTGGCATTTCTCCGTCACGCGGCGGTGTCCACTTGTCGGCACGCCATGCAATTCCTTCAGTGCCCCATATCTGAGGCAGCCAATGAGAGCCTTTACCACCAAAGCTCCACTCGTTATCGCCTACTGCGAGCATCGCCGGATTCAGGTTCTTAACATTAGGAATACGGTCGTAATCAATTGCTTGGAGCAAATCTAACGGTTCCCACTGTAACGATCGCATATTGGTTGGGCTGCAAACATCGAAACCCTTGCCCTTGGTCGCTTTCATCTTATTGATGATTTCTTCGTTTGAACCAATGCCGGTGAAATTCACGGTAATCCCGGTTTCTTCTTTAAAGGATTTAAGGAATCCCGGCGGGCAATAATCCGACCACAACAGTACGTTGACCTCACCCGAAGACGCAAGCGCCTTTGAACTGATGATCCACGGGCCTACGGCTGCAGCCGTTGATACCGCGGCGGACCGCTTGACGAACGATCGACGTCCCGTGTCTACCTCAACTCCCTTCTTGTTTTTCTCCAGACTCATTTTTGTCCTCCAGTTGGTTATTAACCCCAAAGCCTGCACGCAGGACCGGGGCCCATTCACGTTGATGTCAAATCTTAATCAAACCGCGATTCAACAATGACGTATAAATAAATAATAAATTCAAGTCAACCCTCTCTCAACATCATTCTAATACCATCGGATCAATACATGGCAAGTATTCAATGAATGTTTCGTAATCTTCCAAAAACCTAGGCTATTTGACCCATTTCCAGGCTTTAAGTCCTTAGTACTGGGCCAAAGTCTGTCGGATAATCTCACAGATGCTATCCACATGATGCCGTTCACTGATGAGCGGCGGAGCAATCAACCCCGAATCCCCGGTCATCTTGATGTGCAACCCGTTATGAAAGAGTTTTTTCTGAAAATCCAGACCTCGCACTCCGGGCGCCTCCATAGGCGCCAGATCAATACCCGCAAATAACCCATAACCGCGGATGTCGGTAATTAAAGAGATATCACTCAGCGCGAATACCTGGTCGAGGAAATAGCCCGAAAGGTCCGCGGCTCGGGCAATCAGTCCCTCTTTTTCGAAGATATCCATTGTCGCGATACCCGCTGCACAGGCGCCTGGATGAGCGGAATAGGTGTATCCATGAAAAAACTCAACGGCACCTTCCGGCGAGGCGTCCATGAAAGCTGCGTGCACCTTATCGCTGACGGCCACTGCACCCATCGGTTGGGCCGCGTTGGTCAAAGCCTTGGCCATAGTCATGATATCGGGTGTGACACCGAAAGCTTGGGACGCAAAAGGCGTTCCCATTCGACCAAAACCACAGATCACTTCGTCAAAAATCAGCAAAATACCATGGGCGTCGCAAATCTCACGCAGGCGCTCCAAGTAGCCCCGGGGCGGCACCAAACAACCCGTGGAGCCAGCAACAGGCTCAACAATACAAGCCGCAATCGTATCAGGACCGTAGTTCATAGCCGCGCGCTCAAGATCCTCAGCAAGATCCACCCCAGTCTCAGGCTGGCCTTTAACAAAACGATTCTCAGGCAGCCAGGTATGGCGCATATGCACCACCCCCGGCACACCGGGGCCAAACGCCTGACGGTTCTTTATCATCCCACTCAAAGAGACGCCTGCCAGGTTTACCCCATGATAGGCCCGTTCACGCGACACAAAACGCTGGCGTTGGCCCTCGCCCCGCGCATAGTGATAGGCGTAGGCGATCTTCATTGCGGTGTCGACCGCTTCGGATCCGGAATTGCCAAAGAAAATATGGTCCAAGCCATCGGGGGTCAGCTTGGCGACTCGCCGAGACAGCTCAAATGCCAACGGTTGTGCCATCTGAAATGGTGGCACGTAGGCGGATTCTTTAAGCTGGCTGTAGACAGCCTCCGCAATCTCAGGCCGGCTATGACCAGCAGCGCAACAGAAAAGCCCAGAGGATCCGTCGAGGATTCTTTCCCCGGCATCGTTATACATATAAACCCCCTCGCTGCGCACCACGATTCTGGGATCTGACTTGAAATCCCGGTTCGAAGTGAAGGGCATCCAGTAGTTCTCGAGAAATTCCGGGTCATATTTCATGATGTTTCCTATGGGAAATTCGCCTGTTATAGTTGCTTGAAGACGAGTTAAATCTGTGCTGTGTGATTTTAAGTTAATCTTTCCACGCACCCTGAGGTAGGGCCAGTTCCGTGTGCCCGATGAGTCCAGTGATCCCAGACCGCCTGTTTGAATTACCGCACAATGGACAATCGAGTCTGCAGGCTCAGATCCGGGAAATGCTCGTCAGCGCGATACTTAATGGCCACATCCCGCCAGGTACACCCATGCCTTCGGGTCGCAAACTTGCCGAGCAACTCAAAGTTGCCCGCAATACCGTCGTGCTGGTCTATCAGCATCTGGTCGACCAAGGGTTTCTGGTATCCCGAGAACGCAGCGGCTATTTTGTCAGCGAAGACATTCTGCTCGACCGGGTAAAGACGCTCCCCTCAGAAGCCCTTAAACGAAACTCTATTGACTGGGAAGAGAAATTACGATTTCGACCCACGACGCAACGAAATCTAGTCAAGCCGGCAGACTGGCAGCAATACCCCTATCCGTTTATCTATGGCCAAATCGACTCCAGCCTTTTTCCGGTAAATGAATGGCGCGACTGCTGCCGGGATGCCGGCAGTATCGGTGCGATCCACAGGTGGTCAGGCGACCGGGTTGACCAGGACGATCCGGAACTGGTCGAGCAGATTCACACCCGCATATTGCCCAGACGCGGAGTGTGGGCGCAGCCTGATGAGATCCTTGTTACGCTGGGCGCGCAACAGGCGCTGTACCTTATTGCAGATCTGCTGTTGACGGAAGATCAGGTGGTCGCCATGGAGGAGCCTGGTTACCCGGATGCGCGCAATATTTTTGCGTCCCGTACTGCCCGCATTGAAGCGCTCGCGGTGGATGACAAAGGGCTGGTTCCTGGATCAGCGCTTTCGCATTGCCAGTGCCTGTACCTCACTCCCAGTCACCAGTTTCCAAGCACAGTGACGTTGAGCCGTAACCGACGCGAAGCGCTACTGGCCAGAGCCCGGCAAGACAAATTCGTCATCATTGAAGATGACTACGAAAGTGAACATAACTTTCTGGGTGACCCTACGCCCGCACTCAAAAGTCTCGACCGGGACGGCGTCGTGATCTATGTTGGAAGCCTGTCCAAAACGCTCGCGCCGGGATTGCGGATCGGATTCATGGTTGCCCCAGCAGAATTTATTCGAGAAGCTCGTGCGCTACGGCGACTCATGAGTCGTCATCCCCCCGCTAATAACCAGTTGATCGTCGCCCAGTTCCTCAAGCGCGGCTATCACGATGCCCTGGTCCGACGCCTAAGTCACTCACTGAGGGATCGATGGCATACGCTACGCGACGCGCTCAATCAGCACCTGCCAGAGTGGACAGTCAGCCCTTCGACCGGTGGCTCATCATTTTGGCTCAAGGGGCCACCAGGACTGGACGCACGACAACTACACCAGGATTGTGCGGCCCAGGGCATCCTATTTGAAGCAGGAGATGTCTTTTTTCTGGCCGAGCCCGCGCCAAAAAATTGCCTGAGACTGGGATTCTCATCTATCCCGGTTGATCGTATCGAGCCCGGTATCTCCAAACTGGCAGACGTGGCACGATAATTCGGTAACTCGCCAGGAGTTGGCCCGCAGAGCCAGATCAATTGATCTGACAATCCCCGCGGCCATTATCCGCGGCTGGTCAAGCAGGTGGTGTCGGATGGTTAGGATGCCTGCCGTGTCGCGTTGCCGCGAGTTGCCAGACGATTCAGTGGGCTTTGTAGCGGAGTATCGCCGGGTAACGCGCTGCTGCGCTCACACAGTTCACACCAGGTGCGAAGCACTTCACACATGCAGTGACTGACCTTTTGGGCCTTAGGTCCATTTGACAGCACAGCGGTAGTCGTCGACAGGCGTAGATTGATTTCCAATAACGGTCATGTTCAGATTATAGATACATCAGTCTTGAAAGCCACATCTGGCACACTGTATGACATCGCGCTGGCCCTATGCGTGGGTGCTTACCTGTTCTATGGTTCACCGTTTAAATGCCCAGCGCATATCCGGGTGCCGACAACACACTGGTCAGTCAAAACCGTCACGAAGATCAAAAGTCTCGTCAAGAGGCGTATCTCCACGGGTACCCTGGCCTACTTCCACGCGATTCCAGATCACAGGAGAAAAATATGAAAATGAGCACTGAAGAAGCGTTTGTCAAAGTTCTACAAATGCACGGGATCGAGCATTCTTTTGGGATCATTGGCTCTGCCATGATGCCGATATCAGATCTTTTCCCAGCGGCTGGTATTAAGTTCTGGGATTGCGCGCACGAGTGTAACGCGGGAATGAGCGCCGACGGCTATTCGCGGGTGACCGGCAAAATGAGTATGGCCATTGGTCAGAACGGGCCGGGCATTACTAACTTCGTCACGCCGGTCATGACCGCTTACTGGAACCACACTCCGTTACTGCTGGTGACCCCCCAAGCTGCGAACAAGACCATAGGCCAGGGTGGCTTCCAGGAAGTAAAGCAGATGGCCATATTCCAGGACTTAGTCTGTTACCAGGAAGAGGTTCGTGACCCCACCCGGATCGCTGAAGTGCTCAACCGTGTCATCGAAAAAGCCCGAAGAGGTTCGGCGCCAGCGCAAATCAATGTGCCACGCGATTACTGGACCCAGGTTATAGATATTGAACTGCCCCAAGTTATTGAGGTAGAGCGCTCTCCCGGAGGCGAGAATGCTATTGTCAAGGCCGCAGCGCTTCTATCCGACGCCAGTTTCCCGGTCATTCTCAATGGGGCCGGTGCCGTGCTAAGCGGCGCTATCGAAACGTCCGCAGCGCTGGCCGAAAGACTGGGCGCGCCGGTGTGCTGCAACTACCAGCACAACGATGCCTTTCCCGGTTCACACCCGCTGGCTGCCGGACCGCTGGGCTACAACGGTTCCAAGGCTGCAATGGAACTTATTTCCAGGGCTGACGTCGTCCTGGCGCTGGGGACGCGCCTGAACCCCTTTTCAACCCTACCCGGTTACGGAATTGACTATTGGCCTAAAGATGCACGCCTGATACAGATAGATATCAACGCCGATCGCATTGGCTTGACCAAGAAAGTAGATGTTGCCATCCAAGGTGATGCCCGACGAGTCGCTGAACAACTGCTGACACAACTCAGCGTCAATGCAGGCGACCTAGGCCGCGCCCAAAGAGCAGATCTGATCGCAAAGTGCAAGTCCGACTGGGCATCAGAGCTTGCCGCCATGGATCACGAAGAAGATGATCCCGGCACTACCTGGAACCAACGCTCGCGGGACGACAAACCTGAGCGTATGTCACCTCGCCAGGCATGGCGTGCCATCATGAAAGCCCTGCCCCGTGAAGCCATTATCTCTTCGGATATTGGTAACAACTGTGCCATCGGCAACGCATACCCAAGTTTCGAGCAAGGCCGCAAATATCTTGCTCCAGGCCTATTTGGCCCATGCGGTTACGGGTTTCCCTCAATCCTCGGCGCCAAGATCGGCTGCCCGGATGTTCCTGTGGTTGGTTTTGCTGGGGATGGGGCTTTTGGGATCTCTATGAACGAGATGACCGCGTGCGGGCGTAACGAGTGGCCACCGATCACCATGATCATATTCCGTAATTACCAGTGGGGTGCTGAGAAGCGAAACACCACATTATGGTATCAGGACAATTTCGTGGGTACCGAACTTAACGTAGGCGTGGAATACGCCAAGGTAGCCGAAGCCTGTGGGGTTAAGGGGGTCAAAACTGAGACCATGGAAGAGCTTACGGCTGCGCTCAATACTGCTATCAGCGAGCAGATGAACAGCAATATCACGACCTTTATCGAGGTGGTTCTGAACCAGGAACTGGGCGAACCCTTCCGCCGTGATGCCATGAAGGCACCGGTAGCAGTTGCAGGTATTGACCGTGCCGACATGCGCTCCCAATAGAGCAACCCATGGGTGATTGTGCAAATCGCAACTCGCCTATGGGTCAAAGTGAGCGCGTTATTGCCTGGCAGCTGTACTACAAATCTAGTTAGACACTATTAGGTGTCATGTTCTAATTAACCGGGAGGTTTTTTAAATGTTAATCGGCGTACCCAAGGAAATAAAAAACCACGAATACCGGGTCGGCATGGCACCAGCCAGCGTACGTGAAGCCGTGGCCCATGGTCACCAGGTCATAGTACAGGTCAACGCTGGAGAAGGTATCAGCGCAAGCGATGACGAGTATCGAGCAGTGGGTGCGCAGATTGTTGATGATCCACAAGAAATTTTTGCTAGCGCAGAAATGATCGTCAAAGTGAAAGAGCCACAGGCTAACGAGCGCGCCATGCTACGCCCAGGCCAGATTCTCTTTACCTATTTGCACCTGGCACCAGATTCGGAGCAGACTCGTGACTTAGTCGACAGCGGTGCGACCTGTATCGCCTACGAAACCGTCACGTCGTCTCGCGGTGGCCTGCCTCTGCTTGCGCCCATGTCCAAGGTAGCTGGCCGCATGGCTATACAGGCCGGCGCCTATTGCCTGGAGCATCCCCACGGTGGCCTTGGCATGTTACTCGGGGGAGTGCCGGGCGTGGACCCGGCCAAAGTGGTGATTCTGGGCGCCGGGGTTGTCGGCACACACGCCACGCATATTGCAGTCGGCATGGGCGCAGATGTCTGGGTGGTCGATCGAAGCCCCGAGGTCATTGAAACACACTGGCAACAGTTCGGCCGCTCAACCAATACAGTATTCTCAACCCGTGACGCGGTCGAGCGTCATGTGCTTGAGGCCGACCTGGTCATCGGTGGTGTCCTGATTCCAGGCGCCGCGGCCCCCAAACTGGTCACAGCCGAGATGGTTCGGGCCATGAAACCGGGCGCCGTCATCGTTGATGTAGCTATCGACCAGGGTGGTTGCTGTGAAACGGCCCGACCCACAACCCATGCTGAACCCACCTACGTGGTCGATGATGTAGTGCACTACTGCGTTGCGAACATGCCCGGCGGCGTCCCGCGCACCTCGACCTACGCACTCAATAACGTCACCCTGCCTCATGTCCTGATACTGGCGGACAAAGGCTATCACCAGGCCCTCAAGGAAGATCGTCATTTGCGCAACGGCCTGAACGTGCATGAAGGCAAGATCACTTGCCAAGAGGTAGCGCGGAACCTGGGCTATACCTATGTCGACCCAGAAACTGCCCTAGGCTGATCGACTCGAATCCCTGGGGGGCGCCGCTCCAGGGTGCTAACCAAACAGCTCAATCTGCGACTTAAGCCCGGGCGCAATATGGTTAATCTGGTCGGGCCAGGCGCGATCACGAACTGCCACTAAACCCAATCAAGTCATAACGGGGATTAGATCATCGTAGGCCCGTCAGCGTCGGACCTCCCATTTGTATTGGCACCTAAGGGATTCGTCGGTAGAGAATTCCTGCAACCATGACGAAGGCGGCAGTTGGCAACATGGCCCCCACCAGCGGCGGCATATCATAAACCAGGACGATATAGCCCAGCGCCTTGCTGGTGGCAAAAAAAGTAATTCCGATCATGATTCCGATAAAAAGGTTCCGACCCATACCTCCCGAGCGGATACTGCCAAAGACGAACGGGATGGCCAACAACAGCATGACAGCCGCTGACACAGGTAATGTCAGTTTTGACCAATACGCCAATTCAAAGTTACGTGTGTCCTGAACATTAGCACTGAGGTGAGCAATGTACTGGCGCAACTGGAGCAGAGATAACTGGTCCGGCTGCACCAAGAATACCGCCATCGTCTCTGGCGTAACCGCAGTGTTCCAACGGGCCTTGGGCGCCTCACTGACCTGGGTAAAGCCCTGTTCATCAATTAATGTCTGCTTGACATCATCAAGATCCCAGAACGATCCGGCGTAACGGCCTTTGCCCGCATAGACCAGTGCACGCAGTTGGCTCATGCTGTCAAATTCGAAAACCCGAATATCACGCAGTGTCAGATCGGGCAGGACCTCGTGAACATTGACGAAGGTCTTTCCATCTCGCAGCCACAAGCCAGAGTTGGATTTTTGTTCAATACTCCGCTCCAACGCCTGTGCCCGCCCGCGCTGGGCCAGAGTTTCACTCCATGGTGTGACGAACTCGCCAATCAGTAACGCTGCTAAGGCCAATAGAAAACCCAGCTTGAGCACAGCCACGGTAATCTGGCCGATCGATATCCCACTGGAACGCATCACGATCAACTCCGAATCGACTGCCAGCAGGGAGAGGCCGAGTATGGCACCCACCAGCACCGCCATCGGAAATACCTCGTAAATGATACGTGGCGTACTTAACAGAACATACTTCGTCGCATCCAGCAGGCTATATTGGCCCGTACCCAGGTAGGACACCTGATCAATCAACGTAATGAACACAAACACACCAACCAGCACCCCCAGGACCAGTAGTATCTGATTTAGTAAAACCCGCCCCAGATATAGATCGAGCAAGCGCATCGGTATTCAGCCAGCAATACGTTTCAATCGGCCTGGCCACTGCCAAAGAGGCTGGTCATTGGCGCGACGCCAGAACAGATACACCGCCATAGCCACAAACAGTGCGTGAGTTGCTATCAACCCTGCCAGCGGTTCGAATCCACCCTTAGGTATCTGGGCACACATCAGTGTTACCAGATTGGTATAGGAAAAATAAATTGACAATGCTACAAACATCGACACATACCGCTTGCTCCGTGGTTCCATGCGGCCCAGTGATAGTGCGAAAAGAATGAGTGCTGGAAGTACAGTCATCTTGGAGAATCGCCAGGCTAATTCCTTACGCTCATAGGGGCCATTAGATTTCCATAACCGACCTGTTTTCCAACCATGCAGGGGATAGCGTACCGGTGAAGCCGAACCGATACTATCGCGGATGGCATAGCGCTCAAAATTAATGACCCGGTAAACGCTGTCCCCGGGAGCACCTTCATAGCGAACACCATCTTCTAAGACTAAAAACGCATCCTGACTATCAGGGTCGATTTGCCGGTGTGCGGTTTGCGCGAGGATTACTCCTTCCCGACCGGCATCCGACCCCCACGCAAAGATCCCCTCATACTGTCCGGTCTCATCATTCAATGCCTCAACAAAATAAACGGCCCGGCCAGCGCGAGTTTCCAAAAAAACACCTGGGATTACTCCCACTATGTCATCACGGGATTTCAGGTCATGCTCTATCGCTCCCACGGCGCGCACTGCCATAGGCCCTACAAAGAGAGAAAAGCCGCCAACAATGATGGCACTGACGAGAAGCAAAAATCCTGCGGGTCGCAATAGATGACTCAAACCAAATCCGGCCGCCGCCATGATGGTCATCTCATTCTCCCGACTCCAGCGACCCAGTACCATCAATATAGCGACGAACATCATCAGTGGAAGGATCACATCCATATAGGCAATTACTTTCAGAAACAGCAACAAGAATATGCTATCGATAGGAATAATGCCCTCGGCGGCCTGGCGTAAAAACCCCAAAACACGAACAACGAGGAAAATACAGAAAATTACGGTAGTCACGGCTCCGCTGGTGAGCAGGACTTCGCGGGCAAGGGCTCTACGCAGGATCATTAGACGCTCCTAGCCGCCAGTTTTGACATCGCATTGAATCAGCCACCACAATAGCATGTCATTTTACGTGAATCAGCATAACCGACCCAGTGTTACTGATTTCAAATCACAGTTTTATTACCAGGAAAAATATGAAAATCACCGTTTCTTCACCCGATATCACCCGTGTGCGCACCCACTGCCTTGTTATTCCCGTTCATGAAAATGGTCGCTGGTCAGCCAGTGCCCGCAAGGTTGAGGCCGCAACGCAAGGTCTGATCAGCAAACTTGTTAAAGCGGGAGATATCGATGGCCGGCCCGGCGCCGCGCTGATAACAACTGCTCCATCAGGGATTAATGCCCAACGACTGCTTCTGGTCGGAGTCGGCGAGCATCCCGATGCCGATGATTTTGCCCGTGCTGCAGCTGCAGCAGCGCAGCGTCTGTGTGCAACACCAGCTACCAACGCCGTCGTAACCCTGGCGGAAATCTCGGCCAAAGGGATGGACCCCAGTACGCGTGCCCAGGTCCTGGCACAGGCGCTACATAACGCCACTTATCGCTTTAACCAATTAAAAACAGGCGCAGGGGAAGAGGCGGCCAAACGCGGTGTCGCACTGACACGGGTTACCCTTGTGCCAGGATCAAGCAATGCAGCATCAGTCACCCGAGCCGGCGTCAAAGAAGCGACAGCCATCGCCAACGGCATGAAATTAGCCCAAGATCTTGGCAACCTGCCAGGAAATCTATGCACCCCCAGTTACCTGGCTACCCAGGCACGAAAACTTTCGCGAAGCCACGGCTTGGGCGTCAAGATCCTGGACGAAGCCAAAATGAAGTCCCTCAAAATGGGCGCATTGCTGTCCGTCTCGCGTGGTAGTCGGGAACCAGCGCGGTTCATCGTCATGGAGCATCGTGGCGGCAAATCGAATGAAGCGCCAGTGGTCCTGGTGGGAAAAGGCATAACTTTCGATGCAGGTGGGATTTCGTTGAAACCCGCATCAGCCATGGACGAAATGAAGTACGACATGTGTGGTGGTGCTAGCGTATTTGGTGCATTGGTAGCTGCCGCTGAACTCCAACTCAAGCTTAATGTCGTGGGTATCGTGCCCAGCAGTGAAAACCTGCCTGACGGTGCCGCCAGTAAACCCGGGGACATTGTTACCAGCATGTCAGGAAAAACTATTGAGATTCTCAATACCGATGCTGAGGGCCGGCTCGTCCTCTGCGATGCTCTGACCTATGCCGAACGCTACAAACCCGCAGCAATCATTGATATTGCAACACTCACCGGCGCCTGCGTGGTCGCACTTGGACATCCTGCCACTGCGTTGTTCAGCCCTGATGATGCACTGGCCGAAGAGCTCCTGGCTTGCGGTAACTTAGCCCGAGACCGTGCCTGGCGTATGCCGCTCTGGGAAGACTACCAGAAACAACTCAATAGCCCCTTTGCCGATATGGCCAATATCGGTGGACGTACCGCTGGAGCCGTCACCGCTGCCTGCTTTTTGTCTCGGTTTGCTACAAAGATGACCTGGGCACATCTGGATATTGCCGGCACGGCGTGGCATTCTGGAGCTAGAAAAGGTTCAACCGGCCGCCCAGTACCCTTGTTGACTCGTTTCCTGATTAACCGAGCGAAGGCAGGCTGATGGAGCCATGAGTTGCAGGGTTGATTTCTATGTTCAGTCGGGCGGGCCTGCGCAGGGCCACTTAACGCTCGCCTGTCGTGTAACGGAGAAAGCCTTTCAGGCAGGGCATCAGGTTTACATACGTTGTAGCAGCGTAGAACAGGCCAAAACCCTGGACCAGCTACTATGGACCTTCTCTCAGAACAGCTTTGTACCCCACTCTATTAAAGGCACAGGCAAAACCCGTACGCCCGTGACCATCGGGAATGAGCCGGCCAAAAGTGAAACTGCCCAGGTGGTGGTGTCCCTGGCTGGGGACCCGGTCGCTGATTTCACCGACTTTCTCCGCATCGCCGAGATCGTCGGCAATGAAGGCGCTGAGCGGGAATCGGGCCGGACGCGGTTTCGCTTTTACCGTGAAAACGGAGTTGAACCAACCACTCATGAAATCAAGCTGTAGCGGGACAAGGCTGCGATGACACAAAAAAAAGACCTAAAGGCGCTGATCCGCGAGCTGGAAAACCTGGGTGAATTAATTGAGTCTGACCTGGATGACACGCCAACCCTGGATGCTCTGGCCAAAGACTCGGTACCAGCCGATCCCCAGGATTTTCTAACCCAAGAGACGCCTCCCATAGCGAAGGATATCAATCCGGAGCATCCGCAAACCGCGGATATGTTCATAGCTCCAAACCCAAAAGCTCCCAAAGAATCTTCCACTGAGACATCAGATAGCCCTATCACCGCAGACGACTCTACAGATACTGGACACGAGAGCCTGGCTGTGCGACCAAACCGGGAGCCGGCTGTGATCGATGAAACGAAGGTGACTGCTGACGACAAGGGTCTAGAGGAACTGACCAGTGAACTGCTCGGCGCTGTTGAAAAAAGACTGTCCCTTCATTCAGGCGAATCTCTACCCGAATCGCTGCGTGACGAGTTAGCCCGCGATATCAGCCAGCATCTGGCCCCGTGGCTGCACGACTCCTGACATACTTCAACCTCGCCTGCGAACGTGCCTGTCCCGCAACAGTTAGCCTATACTTTCACGTTTTGTAAATTTCTACCCTGACAGTAGAAGACGCCATTTGTTTATGACCGAAAACGAACTCAGCAAAACCTATGACCCGCATGCGATAGAACAGGCGCTTTACAACGCATGGGAAAGTAGTGGTCAATTTGCGCCGGCCGGGAACGGAGAGCCTTACTGCATTGCCATCCCTCCACCCAACGTCACCGGCAGCCTGCATATGGGCCATGCCTTCCAGGATACGATCATGGACGCGCTGGTGCGATACCACCGGATGCGTGGCCGTCGAACCTTGTGGCAGGGCGGAACAGACCATGCGGGCATTGCAACGCAAATGGTGGTTGAGCGCCAACTAAACGCCGAAGGCAAGACCCGCCATGATCTGGGACGCGATGCATTCATCGAACGCATCTGGCGTTGGAAACGCGAATCCGGCGGGACGATCACCCGGCAACTACGACGCATGGGGACGTCTTTAGATTGGAGCCGGGAACGGTTTACCATGGACGAAAATCTGTCCCACGCGGTGCGCGAGGCTTTCGTCCGGCTGTACGAGGAAGATCTGATCTACCGTGGCAAGCGGCTGGTTAACTGGGACCCAGTGCTGCACACCGCACTGTCAGATCTGGAGGTACTTGCCGAAGAAGAGCAGGGTTTCCTGTGGCATCTACGCTACCCGCTTGCCAACGGCAGCGGTTATGTGATTGTCGCCACCACCCGGCCGGAAACCATGCTTGGCGACGCCGCAGTGGCGGTGCACCCTGACGATGAACGGTATCGTCAACTTGTCGGCTGTCAAGTCATGTTACCGCTGGTCGAGCGTGAGATTCCCATCATCGCTGACGATTATGTTGATCCAGATTTCGGCACAGGCTGTCTGAAAATTACACCGGCACATGACTTCAACGATTACGAGGTCGGAAACCGGCACGGGCTCACGCCAGTAAATATCCTCGACCCCAGCGCCGCAATCAATCTGCCGGGTTCGCCCTATCATGAGATGGACCGTTACGATGCCCGGGAACAAATCGTCGCCGATCTTAAGGCGCTCGATCTTATAGAGCGAATAGACGATCACACCCTCATGGTTCCCCGGGGGGACCGCTCCCATGCGGTCGTCGAACCCTACCTGACCGACCAGTGGTTTGTGCGGGCGAAAGCGCTCGCCGAGCCTGCGATCAAGGCGGTGGAAGACGGTGATATCCGCTTCGTTCCGGCTAACTGGAGTCGAACCTATTTTGACTGGATGCACAATATTCAGGATTGGTGTATCTCCCGACAGATCTGGTGGGGTCACCGCATTCCCGCCTGGTACGACGATGAGGGCAATATCTTCGTTGCACGCGATCAAACTCAGGCGCAGGTACAAGCACAGGCACTGCATGGCCAGGTCGTATCTCTGTATCAGGACGATGACGTACTAGACACCTGGTTTTCTTCGGCCCTGTGGCCCTTTTCGACCCTGGGCTGGCCCGACTCGACTGACGAACTCAATACCTTCTACCCCACGAGCGTGCTCGTAACCGGCTTTGACATTATCTTTTTCTGGGTTGCCAGAATGATCATGTTTGGCCTGAAATTTACCGGCAGCGCCCCCTTCCGAGACGTCTATGTACATGGACTGGTACGCGATGCCGACGGACAAAAAATGTCCAAGTCCAAGGGTAACGTACTTGACCCTTTGGATCTGATCGATGGCATTGCGCTGCCTGCTCTTGTCGAAAAACGTACCACCGGCCTTATGCAACCGCAAATGGCAAAGCATATTGAAGATGCGACCCGCCGCCAATTTCCCGATGGGATTCCGTCTTTCGGCACCGACGCGCTACGATTTACGTTTGCCAGTTTGGCGACTCAAGGTCGGGATATCCGCTTTGACCTGGGCCGAGTGGAAGGCTTTCGTAATTTCTGCAACAAACTTTGGAACGCCACACGTTTCGTAATGATGAATACTGATTCTCTTGCGGGCAAACCCCTGGCTAACTTTGAAACTGGAACAGCTGAACGCTGGATAAACTCTCGGTTGCAACACATTGCTCAAAATGTCGCAACTTCAATGGAAGCCTATCGGCTTGACCAAGTGGTACAAGCATTGCATGCCTTTGCCTGGGATGAGTACTGCAGCTGGTACCTGGAAATCGCAAAAATCGAACTCGCTGACGATAGCTTGTCGGAAACGCGAAAGGATGGTGTGCGTCAAACCCTGGTCAACGTACTCGGTGCCACATTGCGAATGCTTCACCCGATCATGCCATTTATTACTGAAGCACTGTGGCAGCAATTACGTTCGCGCACATTGACCAATAGCGACTCGATCATGAGTCAGCCTTACCCGCAGTTTGAACCGAATCAGGTTGACGACAAAGCAGTTGCCGACATGCAGTGGGTCCAGGCCATCGTCAGTGGCGTACGCAATATACGCGGGGAGATGAACATTGATCCGCGCAAAGAGTTGCCGGTCATGTTTCAGGGCGGCAATGATCTCGATAGACGCCGAGCCAGGGATTTTCACACGCTACTGACCGCGCTGGGCCGCTTGCAAAGCCTAGCATTTGTCACCGATGACGAAGACACTCCGCAAAGCGCGATGGCGCTTTCAGGCGAGATGAAGATCCTGGTTCCGCTAGGATCGGTTATCGACCGTGCGGCCGAACTCAAGCGCCTAGAACGAGAGGTGGAGAAGCTCGCCGAGGATTTGCAACGTTGTCAGACGAAGCTATCAAACTCGAACTTTGTGGCCCGGGCTCCAGAAGATATTGTAACCAAAGAGAAGAACCGCGCCGATCAACTCGCACGCGATATCGAAGAGCTGAAATCCCAACAAACCCGGGTCGCTAGCCTATAGTCCACCAACCAGCTTCAAACTGGACTGGAAGCGTCTATGGTGAACATGCGCTACCGATCAGCGCCACCATTGCAACCGCAGCCGTTTCAATACGCAGCACACCGTCACCCAAAGACACCGACGCACTCGTCACTGTGGCCAGCTGGTCGCGCTCACACGCCGTGAATCCCCCTTCGGGCCCGACCAGAAGATAGATGGTCGACACGTTGGCGATCAAAGGTGCAACCTGCGCAGCTGAATACCCGCCACGATCGGCCAGCAATACCACTGCATCGGGGCTGATGCGTTTGGCAACTAAGGTCTCAATACCCATGGGCGGATGAATCACTGGCAACCACGACTGGTGACTCTGCTTGCAGGCTTCGACAACTACTCGCTGCCACCGTGACAGCCCCCGGTCTCGCAATTGACTCACACTGCGCTCACACACCAGTACCGTAAAATCGGTCATTCCCAGTTGAGTCGCCATATCCAACATCGTCACTTGACGTTCATTCTTGGGTAAAGCGCTCAGCAGATGTAGACGACGTCGTGGAGGCGGTAGCGCCTGCCCCGCTTCCAAGTCGATGTGCACCTCAAGCGGGCGCTGAACAATGTCACTGATGCGGCCCGGGGCGATATGACCTGCGCCGTTAAACAGCCAAAGTGGATCACCTACCTTGAGGCGGCGAGACCGTACCGCGTGACTGGCCTGCGGCTCGCTCAACAAAGCCTGGGTGTCGCCCCCAGTAAGACCCGGCAGATAGAACCAATAACCAGTTCTCACGATACTCCCGCCAGGTAAACGTCATACCGTATTGATCTACCCCTGAAACAGTCATCAGGATTAGCGGCCAACGGCGCTGCATGGCGTGGGCGCTTAACAACCACCCGTCTTAGTGCTTTTTCTCGGGCGGTGCTCACAAGACGTTGTGCATCTTGGTCATCGCCGGCGAGCACACGCAATAGCTGTTGCGATTTGCGCGCCAACGCCGTGTGGCGTTGAGTCTTCGGGAACATCGGATCAAGGAAGATAACGTCTGCTGGCTGCTGTAGTGCAATCTGTTCACAAGCATCGCCGACAACCACTTCAAACTGGGCGCTAGCACACTGGAATCGGAAACGCTGCGCCGCATCTTCCAGCATCGCAGCAATTACCCCAACCCGCTCAATAGCAATCACCTTTTTGCCACGCCGGGCAAAATCAAAAGCATCAGCGCCAAAGCCTGCAGTGGCATCAATAATGGATCGGCAACCCCGTCCCAACGAGCGGGTAATTAGGTCGCGGCCCAGGGCGGGCCTTCGTCTGCGTTGTGGATCAATCACCAGCGCATGCGTGCCTGGCTGAGCACAGTTCCGCAACGCCAAGCGGTCCGGGTATACCTCGAGAACCATGCCTGAAACATCGGCAGAGCAACCGAACAGTGGCAAAGCCAGACCCAAAGCCAACTCCTCTGCCCGGGCGAGGGCCTGTGGCGCCATCGCGACAATCGATACCTCACCGTTAACCATAGGAATAGTCTAACTTTGACACTGGCCCGTGCTTAGGATAAAAATCGCTTCCACCTTCATTTTACTTAAAGGAACTACGAAAGATGGGATTTCTCGACGGCAAGCGCGCGTTGATTACCGGTGTAGCATCAAACCGTTCTATTTCCTGGGGTATTGCACAAGCGATGGCGCGCGAGGGAGCGCAACTGGCATTGACCTTTGAAAATGATAAGCTCGGTGCACGAGCCGAAAAATTTGCCGCACAGTTAGGCTCACAGATAGCGATCCGCTGTGATGTTTCCAGCGACAACGATATCGAGAATATGACCGCCAGCCTGGCACAACACTGGGATACCGTCGATATTCTCGTACACTCGATTGCTTTCGCTCCTCGAGAAGAGTTGGAAGGCATGTTTCTGGATTCCGTGACCCGAGAAGGATTTCGCACTGCCCATGAAATCAGTTCTTACAGTTTCGCCGCATTGGCACGTTCATTGCGTCCAATGATGAGCGATGGTGCAGCCATGCTGACACTGAGTTATATCGGCTCCCAACGCTCGATGCCCGGCTACAACGTTATGGGCCTGGCCAAAGCCAGTCTTGAAGCCAATGTGCGTTACCTGGCGCAATCCCTTGGTGACGATGGGATACGAGTCAATGGAATCTCCGCAGGGCCGATAAAAACTCTTGCCGCATCGGGAATTCGTGGACTGAAAAAAATGATGAAGTTCTATGAAAACGCCGCCCCACTCGGGCGTGGCGTCACTATTGAGGAAGTCGGAAACACCGCTGCATTTCTCTGCTCGGATCTGGCGTCTGGAATTACCGGCGAGATTACCTATGTCGACGGTGGCTTTAACACCGTCGGAATCAGTCCTCGTTTCGCGGGCGAATCCTGAACTGAACGGATCCCAGTAAGTTATAGGTTTTCTTCAAACACCTCAATCTGCGCTGCCGAACGCAAAGTGCGGCGCAGACCTGACAAAAGCTCTTCGCCGCCACGGGCGGCGATTAAGTCCTCGACCTGCTGGCGTTCGGCCGGTTTAGCATCAGCCGGATTGCCCGGAATCACCTCCTCCAGTTGGAACACAGTATAACGGGTCGAATCGAGACGCTGGCCGCCATAAGTTGCTCTGCCGGGACTGGGAACAGGGCTTGAAAAAACCGCCATGGCAACGCCCTGCTCAATCGGACTGGACAGCTTGGCCGGATCCTGTGGTAATTCATACGATTCGAGCTGATGCTCAGCCAATACTTCGTGCCAGTTCACACCAGAACGCAGCGCATCGATAAGTGCCTGCGCTGCCACTTCCTGGCCGTGGAGCGCGGCCTTGGCCACAAGCTCGCTTTCAATACCCTGACGAACTTCCTCGAAAGACTGCTTACGCGGCTCACGAAAATCGGCGTAACGCACGGCAACCAATGTATCGCTGTCGACCTCCAGCATCTCACTGTTAAGTCGATCAACCCGGACTTCATCACTAAATGCAGCCTGGCGAACAACATCACTTTTGGTCAGGCCAGTGCCCGTGGCGCGGGAGAACCACTCACTACGCTCTATCGGCAGGCCCAAGATATCTGCGGCCGGCTCAAGCGAGCCAGGCTGCTCAAAGACGATGTTTTGGAAATCCTCAGCCATGGCTAGAAACTGCTCTTCAGCGGCTTCGCGAGCCAACACTGAGCGTATTTCGCTGCGCACCTCAGTAAAAGGTTTAGTTTCGCTTTCACGCAAATCAGTTAAGCGAATCACGTGCCAACCATAATCTGTCCGCACCGGCTCGCTCACCTCACCTTGATCAAGAGCAAACACAGCTTCTTCAAACGGCAGCGCCATGGTGCCAGGACGAATGACTCCCACATCACCACCACGGCCCGCTGAACCAGTATCGCTAGAATGCTCGCGCGCGAGTTGTTCGAAATCCTCGCCAGCCCGAGCCCGTAGGGCTAACCCTGCCGCTTGCGCCTGGGTTGCATCGACCACATCAGCAGAGGCATCGGCCGCCACGCTGATCAAGATATGGCTCGCGCGACGACTCCCGGGACGCGAAAACTGCGCCGTATTCATATCGTAATAACTCTTCAGGGAATCTTCATTCACACTTATCTGCTGAGCCAGATCAACAACCGACAATCGCAGATAATCCACCTGTATTTCAGCCGGATTAACATAACGATCGGGGTTATTGTCGTACTCAGCACGAACTGCAGCAGCATCTACAGCGGCCGAGTGCGAAAACTTTTCAACGCCCAGCACGGTGTAACTCGCGCGACGGCGTTGATTCAACAACTCAATGGCGCGGTCTATCGTCGCAGGTATTACAAAAGCGGTTTCGCTTAAACCCGTTCGCAACTGTTCAAGCGCGCCCTGCTGACGTTGCTGCTGCTCGAAGCCCTCCACCGAAAGACCTGCATTGCGCACCAGTGTTTCATATCGATCCGTATCAAAAACCCCATCACTGTGAAAGGCCTCGATCGATCTGATCCGACTAACCAACTGCTCATCGGTAACCCGATAGCCTCGTTCACGCAAGTACTCCGCCTGCAGGTTACTGTCAATCAGTGATTCGAGTACCTGTAACTTGAAAGCCGGGTTAGAGAAGTACTCAGCATCGACATTGCGCCCCATGATCTGGACCAGTGAGCGACGATGATCCGAAAGAGCCTGCTGATATGCCCGCTGTTCTAGATCCACGCCATTAACTGTCGCGACGACTATCTTTGAAGCGCCTTCAAAATAGGAATTGATGCCCCATAAGGCAAAGGGGATAGTGATTAGGATCACCAGTGCCCAGGCAATCCAGCCTGTTGCGCGCTCCCTGATTGCTGTCAGCATGCTTTACTTACCCTAGATGTGTGGTGCCCACCGGCGGGGACGGCCCAGCCAGACTTTGCCCCATTGCCAGTCAAATAATAATGTATCACTGCGGCCGGTGTAACTCGCATATGCGAGTCGGGGACGCATCCTTGCGCCCAAAATAGATGGCGGAGCGGACGGGACTCGAACCCGCGACCACCGGCGTGACAGGCCGGTATTCTAACCAACTGAACTACCGCTCCGAATATCGACTGAATCAGTCCAACGAGATTTTCCTCCGCGGGCCCTTGGTGGGTGCTGCGGGGCTCGAACCTGCGACCTTCGCCTTGTAAGGGCGACGCTCTCCCAACTGAGCTAAGCACCCCCGGAGGGCGCGCTAGTTTACGGCATCCTTCAGACCTTTGCCAGCCTTGAACTTGGGCGCTCGAGACGGCGCGATGGTAATACTCTCGCCTGTACGAGGATTACGCCCAACCCTGGCGGCACGCTCGCTTACTGAGAAAATACCGAACCCAACCAGGGAGACACTCTCCCCGCGCTGTAGCGCTGAGGTGATTACATTAAGGACAGACTCCACCGCTGAACCCGCTTCAGATTTCCCCAAGCCAGTTGCAGATGCAACCGAATCGATCAGATCCGCTTTATTCATGCTCTGTTCCTCTTGTCCAGTAATAGGGCTTGCCCGGCAAACTATCTCCCCTAAGAAACCGATTGACGCCAGTCCGGCCGCTGTCGACTCGTGGGCATCCGGGCCCTCTTGTTATACCAACTGGAAAATCGGTGTCAACCGTAAACTGAGGTGTGTCAACACTATACCGGCCATACCCCAACCTCAGAAATGACTTAAGAAATATATGGCAATCCCATGAAAGAAAATAAGCAAAACAAAATCTACTGCGATTTCAATCGCATACCCGCTTGCGAGATCCCTACCCTAATTTTGTCACGGGATCGTGAACAAGACTCAATGGGCTCGTGTGGACTCCTCAGATGGGGTCTTGGTTTCTTCGGGCGTCACCGATGCTTGGTCAGGGTTGATCGCCTCTGATGTAGGCAAACGCTCAAGGGCAACCGCGAAGACCTCGTCGATCCAGCGGATCGGAACAATCTTGAGTCCACCTTTGATGTTTTTTGGAATCTCGGCAAGATCTTTCTCATTCTCCTTGGGAATCAGTACTGTGCCAATACCGCCGCGGTGCGCTGCGAGTAGTTTTTCCTTGAGTCCACCGATCGGTAGTACCTCACCGCGCAAGGTGATCTCCCCGGTCATCGCCACATCGGCACGAACTGGAATGCTGGTCATAGCTGAAATCACCGCTGTACACATTGCCACCCCAGCACTAGGCCCATCCTTGGGGGTCGCGCCTTCGGGGACATGGATGTGAATATCCTGCTTCTGATAAAACTCTACATCGATCCCATACTGGGCCGAGCGGGTTCGTACCACCGACATTGCAGCCTGAATCGATTCTTGCATCACATCACCGAGTTTTCCGGTAAAACTGTGCTTGCCCTTGCCCGGCATCACAGCCGCCTCAATAGTGAGCAACTCACCTCCAACTTCAGTCCAGGCCAAGCCCGTCACCTGGCCCACACGGTTGCCCTCTTCAGCGCGGCCATAACGATGTCGTCGCACACCCAGATATTTCCTCAGATTGCGCGATGAGACCTGAACATATTGCTTATTACTGTCAAGCAATAACTCCTTAGCCACCTTGCGACAAATCTTGGCGATTTCTCGCTCCATCCCACGTACACCTGCCTCACGGGTGTAGTAACGCACGATATCGACCAACGCGGGCTTGTTGATACTGATCTCCCCCTCCGTGAGGCCGTTGTTGCGTTTTTGCTTGCCTACCAGATAGCGGGTCGCGATGTTGATTTTCTCGTCCTCGGTATAGCCGGAGATACGAATGACTTCCATGCGATCAAGCAGTGGACTCGGGATATTCAGTGTGTTGGCAGTCGCCACAAACATAACCTCGGATAGGTCGTAATCCACCTCTAGATAATGATCACCAAACTTGTGGTTTTGTTCCGGATCCAACACCTCTAACAATGCTGACGACGGATCACCACGGAAATCCATCGACATCTTGTCAACTTCATCGAACATGAATAATGGATTGCGGGTTCCTGTTCGCGACATATTCTGTATGATCTTGCCAGGCATCGAGCCAATATAGGTACGCCGATGGCCGCGAATCTCGGCCTCGTCGCGTACGCCGCCGAGTGACATACGCACGAATTTCCGATTGGTTGCCCGGGCGATGGATTCGCCGAGCGAGGTCTTGCCAACACCCGGAGGCCCTACCAAGCACAGAATCGGGCCTTTCACCTTGTTGATACGCTGCTGAACTGCGAGATATTCAAGAATTCGCTCCTTGACCTTCTCCAGTCCGTAGTGATCGGCTTCGAGTGTTGACTCAGCCTTGGTGAGGTCTTTAACGACCCGACTGCGCTTTTTCCAAGGCACCTGCACCAGCCAGTCGATGTAATTGCGTACCACAGTCGCTTCAGCAGACATCGGCGACATCATGCGTAGTTTCTTCAACTCAGATTCGGCTTTCGCGCGGGACTCTTTGGGCATTCCGGCTTGCTCTACCTTCTGCTGCAACTCTTCCATCTCATTGGGGACATCGTCCATGTCCCCCAATTCCTTTTGAATTGCCTTCATCTGCTCGTTTAAATAGTACTCGCGCTGGCTTTTCTCCATTTGTTTCTTGACTCGGCCACGCAAGCGTTCTTCAACCTGCAGCAGGTCGATCTCAGATTCCATGATTCCAAGAATGTGTTCAAGACATTCGCGAACGTCACCAAATTCGAGGATCTTCTGCTTTTCATCGTTGCGTAATGTCAGGTGCGCCGCAATGGTATCGGCAAGGCGTCCAGGATCTTCAATACCGGCCAGCGAGGTTAATACCTCCGGCGGGATCTTCGAGTTGAGTTTGACGTATTGCTCAAACTCAGAAATCACGGTACGCATCAGCACCTCGCCTTCGCGATCATCGAACTCGCCCTCACCCACTGGCGCCGCGTCGACAACGAAACTCTCTTCTGTCTCTACGTAGTTGACGATTGCAGCACGCGACACACCTTCGACCAATACTTTCACGGTACCGTCGGGGAGTCTTAACAGTTGCAGGATACTAGCGACTGTGCCAATCCCGAAGATATTCTCCGGTGCCGGGTCGTCGTCAGCCGCATCATGCTGCGCGGCAAGAAAAATCTGCTTGCCGGCCTGGACTGCCTCATCAAGTGCTTTGATGGATTTTTCCCGGCCAACGAAAAGAGGGATCACCATGTGCGGGAACACCACCACATCCCGCAGTGGCAGCATGTGATAACGGGTTCTAGGGGTAATCGGGTCGATGGCTTTTTCGTCGGTCATGAAATATTCCATGCAAGAAAAGTGAGTTTACAAGCCTGCAACAAAGCAATTGGCGCCGAGCTATTAAATCGAGTCACGTACTATAACTGGGGCCGGATAGCGTCGTTTTCAAGCGTCATCATAACGCGCCCCAGGCTAAAACCAAACCCTGTCAGGATGACTGAGAGGCGTTGCGTTGCTCGTCTTCGTACATGAACAGCGGTTGGGCGCCGTCTTCAATCACGTTGGAGTCGACCGTCACACGGGTCACATGCTCCATGGAAGGTAACTCAAACATGGTCTCGAGCAGAGCCCTTTCTAGGATCGAGCGTAAGCCCCGTGCCCCGGTTTTGCGCTCAGTCGCCCGCTGCGCGACCGTTTTGAGTGCCTCAGGACGAATCTCCAACTCGACCCCTTCAAGTTCGAATAACTTCTGATACTGTTTGACCAGCGCGTTTTTCGGCTCGGTCAAAATAGTGATTAAGGCATCCTGATCGAGTTCTTCAAGGGTCGCAACCACTGGCATCCGGCCGACGAACTCGGGGATCAGGCCATACTTGATGAGATCTTCCGGCTCAAGATCTCTCAAAAATTCACTGACGCGGTCCGTATCCGTCTTACTCTTGATGTCCGCACCAAACCCGATACCGGATTTTTCCGAACGTTCCTGAATCACTTTTTCCAGCCCGGCGAATGCGCCGCCACAGATAAACAGTACATTACGAGTGTTAACCTGCAGGAATTCCTGCTGCGGGTGTTTGCGCCCGCCTTGCGGCGGGACTGAAGCGACCGTGCCCTCGATCAGTTTGAGTAAGGCCTGCTGCACACCCTCACCGGAGACATCCCGGGTAATTGACGGGTTGTCGGCCTTGCGGGAGATCTTGTCAATTTCGTCGATATAAACAATCCCGACCTGAGCTTTCTCAACATCGTAATCACATTTTTGCAAGAGCTTCTGAATGATATTCTCGACATCCTCGCCCACATACCCAGCTTCAGTTAGGGTCGTGGCATCTGCGATCGTGAATGGCACGTTGAGTTCCTGCGCCAGAGTTTCTGCCAACAGCGTCTTACCCGAACCGGTAGGGCCGATCATCAGGATATTGCTTTTGGCAATATCGACACCACCGACCGCGTCGGCATCTCCATGCTCGATGCGTTTGTAGTGGTTGTAAACTGCAACCGAGAGCACCTTCTTCGCTTCGGCCTGGCCGATAACATAGTCATCCAGCCGAGCGCAGATCTCTTGCGGCGTAGGATAGCGCGTACCTGTGGCCTCTGGCGCCTCAGCGTCCTCAGCCTCTTCCCGGATAATTTCGTTACATAACTCGACACATTCGTCACAAACAAAAACCGACGGTCCTGCAATCAGTTTGCGTACCTCGTGCTGACTCTTTCCACAGAAAGAGCAATACAGCAGTTTGTCGCCTTTTTTGTCACCGTCGCTGTCGGCCATCAGTCCTCCTGCCCAGTCAAATCCCACTGCACTGCGTGCATTTTTTGTGTCACCTGAACTCTAACGATGCAAGGTTTGACGAGAAAATGCAAGTCCTGTTAACAGCGATACTACGAGATCCAAGACTATTCATCTTCCCGGCTTTTAATAACCCGATCGATGATCCCGTATTCCACCGCCTCGTTTTCATCCATGAAATTGTCACGCTCAGTATCCGCCGCGACCGTATCCACGTCACGACCTGTATGCGCAGCCAACACAGAGTTCAACCGTTCGCGCAGGCGCAATATTTCACGGGCTTGAATATCAATGTCGGTAGCCTGGCCCTGAAATCCACCCCAGGGTTGGTGAATCATGATTCTCGAATGAGGTAACGTAAAACGTTTGCCCGGCGCGCCCCCAGCCAGAATTACAGCACCCATACTGGCGGCCTGTCCAATGCAGACGGTACTGATCTGCGGGCGCACAAACTGCATAGTGTCATAAATTGCCATTCCTGCGTTAACCGCACCACCGGGAGAATTTATATAAAGGTGGATATCCTTATCTGGATTCTCTGATTCCAGAAACAACAATTGAGCAACAATGAGGTTGGCCATATGGTCTTCGACTGCGCCAACCATGAAAATCACCCGCTCCTTGAGTAGACGTGAATAAATATCATAGGCTCGCTCACCCCGTCCGGTAGTCTCTATTACCATCGGCACAAGGCCGAGGCTCTGAGGCTCGATAACCCCGGGGCCACTAAAAGTCTTGTTCATATCACTTATTCCGATTAACTGTCGGCGCCTTCAACAGGCGCTGACGTGGGGATGGCTGGACGCATGAACTCATCAAAGGTGATGGCCGTCTCCGTGATTTTGGCTTCCCTCAGTAACTCCTCGATCGCCTGCTCCTCTACGACAACAGCTTCGACCTGGGCGAGCCGATTCTTGTCTTCGTGATACCAGCGTACAAACTGCTCGGGATCATCGTAAGTCGACCCCATCTCGGTAACTCTTGCACGAACCCGGTCTGCATCCGGCTTAATCTCACGCCGCTTAACCACTTCATGCATTACCAAGCCGAGGCGTACCCGCCGATAGGACTCGTCCAGGTAATTAGCACGGTCAATTGGCCCATCGTGAGGTAGGCCCTGCTGACGCAATTGCTCGCGTACCGCCATGATGGCACGATTGATTTCATCATCAACCAGCGCCGTAGGCACTTCAAACTCGTTATCGCTCATCAGGGCATCGAGTACGGCTTGGCGTACCTGGGTACGCGCCCGCTGGTCACGCTCACGCTCAAGGTTCTTGCGTATCTCCTCGCGAAAAGAACTTTCGAGTCCATCTTCTACGCCGAAAGTGCGTATAAAAGCTTCATCAATCTGGGGAGGCTGAGGCTTTCCAACCTCTTTAACAGTTATTGCAAATTCAGCATCCTTTCCGGCTACCGCAGCCCCTGGATAGTCTTTTGGAAAAGTGAGTCGTATGGTGAGATCATTGCCCGCGGTCGCTCCAGTCAATTGCTCCTCGAACTCAGGCAACAGTGCGCCTTTTCCAAGGACTACCGGGTAGTCGTTCGCCTGGCCTCCTTCGAATACCTCGCCATCAACCTTGCCTTCGAAGTCGATCAGCACACGGTCATCCTCTTCGGCTGGTGCGTCGCCCGGGGTATAAGTGGTTCGCTGCTTGCACAACGTCTCGATGGTGCGGTCAATATCCTCATCACCCACCTCACAGGTATGACGTTCTATCGGCATATCCCGAATGTCGGCCCGAGAAATCGTGGGAAAGATTTCAAAGTTCGCTACGAACTCAAGATCCTCGCCTCGCACCAGGGTTTTTGGCTCAATAGACGGGGGGCCCGCGGTCTCTACCGATTCACCAGTCACCGCGTCTCGATAGCTTGATCCAATCAGTTCGTCGGCAGCCTCGGCAAGGGCCTGATCGGCATAGCGCGACTCGATAACCTTCATTGGCACCTTGCCGGGGCGAAACCCGGGAATCTTGGCAGTCCGAGCCAAACGGCTCAAGCGCGCGCTGACCGCGCTGTCCAACTGCGCCGCCGGCACCTTTATCGTCATGCGCCGACCAATAGCGCCCGTGGTTTCTATTGATACATCCATATCTACCTACCTTCCTTTTGCTTAACTCGTGCGCCTTTGTTAGTCAGATGAAACTTGCCGGACTGGGTAACTGGTGCGAAAGGGGAGACTCGAACTCCCACGGGTTGCCCCACTGGCACCTAAAGCCAGCGCGTCTACCAATTCCGCCACTTTCGCGTCCGCTGCCTCAAAAGGGGAAACCTAGGTCTCAAGACCGGCGGAGCCCCCCTGTCCGTGATATATGGTGGGCCGTGCAGGGTTCGAACCTGCGACCCGCTGATTAAGAGTCATTGACAACATGGCTTAATCATTGTGTTTTTTGCCCTTCCATGCCTGCTTGTTGGTGACTTGTGGCAATAGTTACTTCTATATATACCAATTCACACACAGAATCCCAACAGCGGGTCACGGATTCTAACGTTTATTTGATTCTTATCGTATACCTTGGGTCAGTGGCTGCAAATTGTTTTGCTGCTGTCAGTGTCAGGTCAGGCGTGATTACCTTGTACAGCGACCTTGTAGCAGCATAGCCACTATCGTCAATCACAATCCCGTTTCTATTCAATTATGCATACGCTGCAACAAGGGCGTGTAACCGCCACGGGCTGGCAAGGGACCACCCACGACAGTAAGCGGCAACCCGCAGCAGGCGGATGGTTTATTATTGGTCAATCTCGAACTTTAGTTGGATCAACCCAAAGGCGAACGCGATGCGATGTAGTACAGGACCGATTTCCGGTAAAATCGACCTACCATCCGGGGTTTTATGCAAGCACTGGCCGTGTGAGGCTACGCTATCACACAGCACGGATGGCAAACCTATGAGAAACGAATATGATCATGTTGGATAAAGGGATCGACAGACTATGGGGCCTGATCGCATCAAAGGAAAATCCTGATGTCAAACTCCGAGCCCATACCCCAGATGAGGCTTACCATTGAGCGAACAACCAAGTAAACCGGCAGGTTACGACCCAAAAACGATCGGTGTAGTCTATGCTTATGTGGCTGCAGCCACATTCTGGCTGCTCGTCGGAACCGGTTATGGATTGCTGGCTTCAATCAAGCTTCACTGGCCAGACTTTCTTGTTCTTGAATGGCTTTCCTTTGGCCGCATTCGCCCCATCCACACCAATACGGTGTTGCTTGGCTGGACATCGCTGGCACTTGTCGGATTGTCCTATTTTGTTGTCTATCGCACCGCTGAACGACCATTATGGAGCACCAGTCTTGCCCATATCGGCCTTTGGCTCTGGAACATTGCCATTTTTGCCGGGATCTTGAGCCTCTCGAAAGGGCTGACGACGGGCCCTCAGGAGTACCGTGAATGGATCTGGCCGATCGCCGTGTTGTACGGGGCGGGGGTCGTGGTTAACGGGTTCAACTACTATAAGACTCTTGCCGCCCGGAAGAATCCTGAAATCTACATATCCAACTGGTATATCCTGGGCGCGTTTTGTTGGCTCACTATTCTCTACACCATAGGATACCTGCCTTTCTTCCAGGAGGGCTTGGGAAATATCGTGATACAGGGTTACTACATGCACTCAGTCGTGGGCATGTGGTTTACACCCCTGGTTCTTGGCGTAACCTACTGGGCACTGCCGCGCGTACTGGGCAAACCGATCTATTCCTATGCACTGGGCGTGTTAGGGTTTTGGACCAATATGTTGTTTTATACCCTCATCGGCGCGCACCATTTTATTTTCTCGCCGACACCATGGTGGTTACAGACCACTGCCATCCTGTTCAGCGTGGGAATGATGGTCCCGGTTTGGTCCGGCGCCGGGAATTTCTTCATGACGGTTCGCGGATCATGGCATAAAGTCCGGCGTAGTTACGCACTGATGTTTATTCTGGTTGGGGCGTGGGGGTATGCACTGGCATCGACCCAGGGAGCTGTCGAGGCCTTTCGCACAGCGAATATCTATTGGCATTTTACAAACTATACGGTTGGGCACTCGCACCTTGCTGTATACGGGTTTGTGGCATTTCTGATCTGGGGTGCTGTATATGGTCTATTTCCACGTATATCTGGCAGAGCAGCCAACCCCACATTTGTTGGCCTGCATTTCTGGCTAGCACTTGTCGGGGCCTGCATCTACGTCACTTCGATTTCTATAGCCGGCATGCTACAGGGATCATCCTGGGTGGCAGGCGAATCTTTTATCTCGTCAATCGACGCGGCAAAACCTATGTGGCTATGGCGATCAATTGGTGGCGCCATGATGGTTGTGAGCCATATCCTCTTTGCCATTAATCTCTGGAACATGCGGCCGAAGGAGCGAATAGCAAATGCTACCCTGTCCAAGGTGGAGGTATGAGTTTACATACTAATCTACGCGGCCTAGTAGGGGTATCCATTACGGTCTTCCTGATCTTATCTTTTGTGATTGCGATCATGCCGGCTATTCAAATCCAGAATGTACAGTCACGCAATGATCTGCCAGCGCTGACTAAAATTGAGAGTCGGGGCAGAGACCTCTATCTGCAGGATGGTTGCGGAACCTGCCATACCCAGTTTGTACGGGGCTTGCCTGTCGACCAACCCTATGGGCGTCAGTCGGTTGCTACCGATTATGTTAATGAAAAACCACCCCTATTAGGGACACAACGCACTGGGCCAGATTTATCTAATGTGGGGGTCAGGCAACCGAGCGAAGTCTGGAACCTGATCCACCTGTACAACCCCCGTGTTGTGGTGCCCCAATCAGCCATGCCGGCCTATCCCTGGTACTTCGAACTCAAAGACAAGGCAACCGAAAGCGACGTTGTAGTGCCCATACCCGCGCGATATGCCCCCCAGGAGAAAACAGTGGTCGCAAAATCAGACGCCATTGCCTTGGTACGTTATCTGCAAACGTTGAAACAAGTCGGGTTCGACCAGTGATTGTCCCAGAATCCGTCATGGGAAGTGTCACTTTATTGATCGTCTCTATTATTGGCTATCGAACGGTCAAGAAACTTGTTCGACTGAGCAACGAAAGCAGCAGGTCATATTCAAAAACACGTTCCCTGTGGTGGACAATGAGAATGGCTTGTACAACGCCATGAAGATCGAAGTATTTCTTGACGGCATCGGCAAGCCTATCGCAACTTTGGACGCACCGGAGAAATTCAACCTCGATACGACTCAGTTGGAAGATGGTGCGCACATTCTTCAGTTCAGAGCCACGCAAGAAAGTGGGATAACCAGCACCCGCGAGATTCCTCTTACCGTACTCAATGGTCCCGCCATAGCAGTCCATGGGATACGGGAAAACGAGGTCGTCCACGACCAGATCACTATTCTGGCCAATGCGTATACCAGTGAGATCGGTGATACCTTTGAGCCGGCGCGCATCGAAACACCACGACCCATACCGACTTGGGCCTGGTTGAATGTTCTGATCGTGTTTGCGTGGGGGATGTGGTACCTGGGCGTGGAATATCAGGAACACCAGGCTGAATCGAGGGCGCAAGCTGTGCAAACAGGCAGTCAGGACCCCAAGGAGTCGGAATCCTGGAGTCTTTTAGGCGAACAAATCTATGGCAACACCTGCTCCGCCTGCCATGGATCAACTGGTGATGGACTTCCGGGCGTATTTCCCCCACTGAAAGACAATGAAGTCGTCCTGGAAGACGACCCAACCGAGCATATCCAAACAATCGTCAAGGGTCTTCAGGGAAAAACGATTAATGGTGTCAGTTACGGTTCACCAATGCCAGCTTTCGGAACACAGCTGAGCGTCGATGAGATCGTCGCAGTGGTCAATCATGAGCGGACTAATTGGGGAAACAATGCGTCTACCGTCAGCAATGAACAAGTCGTACAGATCATGAGTGGTTCTGATACACCATCCGGCCTTCAGCCCGACAAGCCCGCCGTTACACCCGCCGTTACGGAAGCAGCCACAGCAGTAGCGTCAGCAGACCAATCAAGCGCTGAAGACTGGCAGGAACTGGGCGCACAGGTTTACGGCAACTACTGTGCGTCGTGCCATCAACCGGCCGGCGGGGGTCTGCCTGGCGTATTTCCTGCGCTTGCAAGTAACGCCGTTGTCGTTGCTTCTGACCCTGCCGAACATATCGGGACTGTACTCAATGGGTTGATTGGGAAAACAATAGACGGTATAGCATACACTGCACCCATGCCCGGATTTGCCACGCAACTTACCAATGAGGAGATAGTTGCAGTGATTAATCACGAGCGCACGAATTGGGGTAATTCTGCACCCTTGGTGACAGTCGATATGGTAAATCAGTTCCGGTGAACCAATGTACGAAACGCTTCATTACTACTGGAACTTCTACTACTGGCAGTTTTTGGTGCCGTTGTGCAGCAGTGGGAAGGTCGACGATATCGGGTGGTTAGACATCGTGTTGGTTTTGAGCGCTCTAGCGGCGGTGCTCTGGGCTTTTTATCGGGCGGTGGCGCTTTTTCTCCGGCCAGGCGAGAACGCGCCCGGACACATCAAACGTCAGATTCTGAAAGACCCCTGAGCAGCCTTTACCGCCGCCACATTGATCGGCGATAAAGGTACATAACCACACGATGTACCGCAATATGCAGCCTTGGTGTAAATAAATCTCTGCGCTGGCCGTCCTTGGGTGTCCGGGTCTTTATGAAACCTTCTGTGAAGCAAAACATTCTGGGTATCCCATGGGGATCAGAATCCCTATTTGCCCACCTGTGGGAAACTTAGTCAACTACTGAGGTCACCTAAGTGCTTGATATATGGTGGGCCGTGCAGGGTTCGAACCTGCGACCCGCTGATTAAGAGTCAGCTGCTCTACCAACTGAGCTAACGGCCCATACACTATATATACAGTGTATTTTACTCTCCTCTGATGTAATTTTGTCTACCACTAATCGTTATTTACGCCTATTTTCGTAGACTTATAACGCTTGTCCAACAGTTAGCATTAGACAAATGGCCCCCGGTTGAGGGGGGCCAAAATGGGGATTATACAACCCTATTTATATGCTCCGTTTTGTGAAAGGCGAACCCCGGTGGGGAGGAGGAAACGCGACTGCAAAGTCAGTAACAGTCACAACCCAGACGTTGCCACCTATATAATGGACGCGTGAAACTCCGCTTCATTCCGAAAAGGCTCGACCGGCGCGCAACGCGCTGTGATCTCGTCACGCTACGCTGACGTCCGGCCCCCGGGGCCTGATGTGGTGTAGTGACTTTTTGATGTTTCGGATTAGAAGATGACTTTTTTTCAATCGCTGCGAATCGCCATTGACATTGGCGGAACTTTTACCGATACCGTGCTTGTCCGCGGCCAGGACAGAATCCTTGCGTCGAACAAGAACCTCACCACCGCTGCTAATCCTGCAGACGGGGGCCGGGAAGGTGCAAAACAAGTCACGCAGCAATCTGGTTGCGGCCTCGACGAGGTCAGCGGGTTTATCCACGGCACTACGCTTGCAACCAATGCGTTGATTGAGCGACAGG
>CBFIBN010000003.1:0-35808 GCA_965660775.1 Arenicellales bacterium
TTAACCAAGGGTTCGGTAAAGCGAGCCGGTTTGTTGGTCACGATTCCCCAGGGCAACATTTGCCGATCAAGTTCGTTCAGCAACTTCTCGATACCTGGGAAAAGCCGTGTCTTCTCGCACAGATGCTCCTGGTAATAATCAAGGAGCTGTTGTCGCAGTGGGCTGGCCGAGGCCTGCTTAAGGGATAAGTTAAAACCCTTTTGGATCAGGCACACGCTGCCACCGGCAACCCACCATCGGCCGTGTTCCAGGGTTACCGGTTGTCGTTCCGCCCCAATGAGTACGGCGTTAAGGGCATCTACCAGGTCCGGTGCAGTATCGGCAAGGGTGCCATCGAGGTCGAAAAGCACGCAGTCCGTGTCGCGAGACGGGTCACCAGAAGGCACGGGATCTTCGGTCACGAAGCAAGCGGTTTTGAATAGTGAACCATGTAGTTGACATCCACTCCGGGGCCAAGACGGTATTTTCGCGACACCGGGTTGTAGTGCATCCCGGTGATTGCTTCAAAATGTAAAGAGGCCCCACGAGCCCACTGATCTAGTTCAGAAGGTCGAATCAACTTTTCATAATGGTGAGTCCCCCGGGGTAAAAGAGAGAGTAGATATTCGGCGCCAACAATGGCCAAAAGGAAAGCTTTGGCATTGCGATTGATAGTGGAGAAAAAGATATCTCCCCCCGGGGCGAGCAATTGGGCGCAGGCGTTAACCGTTTGTGCAGGATTTGGGACATGCTCCAGCATCTCAAGACAACAGATCAGATCAAAAGGCGCTTCGTTTTGTAGTGCGAGATCTTCTGCCGTGGTAACTCGATAGTCAATCTCAGCCTTGGTTTGGCGGGCATGAAGGCGGGCAACGCCAATAGGTGCCGCGCCGGCATCAATGCCGATGACTCGCGCGCCACGAGACCACAGCCCCTCGGTAAGGAGTCCTCCCCCGCATCCGACGTCCAGTGCCCGGCGTCCATAAGGCGCAGCACGCTCGGCGATATAGTCAAGACGTAAAGGATTGATTTGATGCAGCGGCGCGAACTCGCTGGCAGGGTCCCACCATCGCGAAGCCAGGGCTTCAAACTTGGCAATCTCGTTTGGGTCTATGTTTTTCATATCTTTAAAAATGGGCACCAAGTGCGTATTCTAGTGAGATCGGAGTTGGGCCAAAACAGTTACCAGCGACAGCCCCTAGCGGATTAGGGCTTAGCTTAAGTGATTCGACGAAAGCTATGATTTCTTGAATGTGATAACCGATACGAATATAATAACCGGTTGCTGTTGCGGGGTGGAGCAGTCTGGCAGCTCGTCGGGCTCATAACCCGAAGGTCGTAGGTTCGAATCCTACCCCCGCTACCAAATGTGGAGATTGATCGATGGCCCCGCAACAGCGGGGTTTGTTTTTGGGGCTTTTAGCTAAAGGTAAGTGAGGTTGGGAACAAAGAGGCATGGTCTTTGTGGCAGATACACTCAGGATCAGGACTTTACTTGAACCCGCTCTTGAGGGAATGGGGTATGAGGTCATCATGATTGAGCTGACAGGATCAAGCGCAACGGGTCAGGTGATGCGTGTCTACATCGATGCCCCCGGGGGCATCCTGTTGGATGACTGCGCACAAGTCAGCCGGCAGGTGAGCGCCATTCTTGATGTTGAGGACCCCATTAAAGGCGAGTACACACTTGAAGTGTCGTCACCGGGCCTCGATAGGCCGTTGGTGACCCCCGAGCATTTCAGCCGGTTCCAGGGCGATCAGATCAAAGTCACTATGCGTAGCCTGCAGATGGGCCGGCGCAGATTCACCGGGACCCTTTCGGAGGTTACAGCTGACTGGATCGTGGTCGAGGTGGATGGCGAGCCCTATGAACTACCGTTTAATGATATGGAAAAGGCTAACCTGGTGGCACCGGGCCCCCGGCGGACAAGCCATTGATTTTCGCGAGCGATTCGCTATGGAGAGCGAAAAATGACGAAAGATGACGTTTTAATGATGGCTGATGTGTTGTCCAAAGAGAAGGACATCGACCACGGTATCGTATTTGAGGCAATTGAAGCGGCACTTGCCACGGCAACTCGAAAGCGCAATCGCGAAGATATCGAGGTGCGCGTCAAGATTGATCGAGAAACGGGAGACTACGAAGCCTTTCGTCAATGGGAAATCATGGAAGATGATGCAGCGGTTGAAAGCCCCGCGCGGCAGATGACTTTGCCGGCAGCCGAGATCAGTTATCCCGATGAGTCTCACGAGGTCGGCGGGGTTGTTGAGGAACCACTGGAGGTGGTTGCGGCCTTTGGCCGGATCGAAGCCCAGGCGGCGAAACAGGTCATCAGCCAAAAAGTTCGGGAGGCAGAAAGGGCGCGGGTCTACGAGGAATTCAAAGATCGCGTAGGGGAGATGGTTCAGGGCGTGGTCAAACGGGTAGGCAATCGTGAGGCAATCGTCGATCTTGAGGGAGTTGAAGCGTCCTTGCCGCGGTCGAACTGGATTGATCGGGAGATTCTACGCAGCGGCGACCGGATCAAGTCGATTCTCTCAGAAGTTCGCTCGGAGCCTCGCGGCCCGCAACTCATTGTCGACCGGCGCAGTCCGGAACTCGTAATCAAACTTTTCCAGTTAGAGGTGCCTGAGGTAGGCCAGGGGGTAATAGAGATCCTTGGCGCGGCACGAGACCCGGGATCGCGGGCAAAAATTGCTGTTCGCTCTCAAGATAAGCGGATCGACCCGGTAGGTGCGTGCGTGGGCATTCGAGGGGCCCGCGTACAAAGTGTATCCAACGAGATTAATCTGGAAAGAATCGACATCATCACCTGGTCTGAAAATCCCGCTGAGTTTGTGATTAAAGCGCTCCAACCAGCTGATGTGGAGTCGATTCTGGTCGATGAAGAATCTAAGGCAATGGATGTCGTGGTCGAAGAATCGCAACTATCGCTCGCGATAGGGCGTGGCGGGCAAAACGTTCGTCTGGCATCAGATCTGACGGGTTGGGAACTCAACATCATGACCGATGAAGCGGCCGCCGAGAAGGCCGAGCAGGAGGCCCAGCAATCATGCGAGCGTTTGATGACTCAACTGAATATAGATGCGGAAGTCGCCGGAGTCCTGGTTGAAGAAGGATTCGTGACCCCTGAGGAGGTTGCTTACGTGCCAGCACAGGAACTGCTGGACGTTGAAGGATTCGATGAAGAACTCGTCGAGCAATTGCGCGAACGTGCCCGGGATTTTTTGGATATCCGGGAAATCGCAGAGTTAGAACGCACTCGGCCGGAGCCAGACCTGCAGAATATGGCAGGTATGGATGAGGAGACAGCAATCCTGTTTGCCTCGAATGGAGTCCGATCCATGGAAGAGCTCGCGGAGTGTGCCACCGATGAATTGGTCGAGCTGACCGGAATCGACGAAGTGCGAGCCGGTGAATTAATCATGACTGCGCGAGCCCCGTGGTTTGTCGAAGCGCAAAACGCACCGTAAAAGAACCGGAGCTGGATAACTTTATGCCTTCCGTAGACATCAAGAAACTTGCTGAACAAATTGGAGTCAGTGGCGATAAGCTGCTTCAGCAGCTCGACAAAGCAGGCATTCGGGGAAAGGATGCCGGCGGTACTCTCGATGATGCTGAGCGTGACACCCTTTTAAGCTATCTCCGTGGTGGAAAAGCCCGAGCGTCAGCCGAGGGTGTACAACAAAAAGTAACTCTCAGCCGGCGAACAACAAGCGCGGTCAAGCAGAATTCTCGTACTGGACCGTCGCGGACCGTTCACGTTGAGGTCAAAAAGAGGCGGACCTACGTCCGACGGGGAGACTTGCAGCGCCAACAAGAAGAGGCGCAGCAGGCAGCCCGTGAAGAAGAAGAGGCTCGCCAGCGCGAGCAGGCGCAGGCTGAAGCGGAAGCACAGGCTCGAATCGTTGCCGCCGAGGAAGAGAAGAAAAAAGCAGAAGATGCCGCGAAAAACGCGGCGGCTGAGGCGGCTACGCAAGAATCTGGAGCAGTGCCTCAGGATCCTGGTGTAGCCCCGGTGGCGCCTGCAGAGGACAAACCTGCAGGACGGCGCGAGGAAAAACCTAAAAAACGCAAAGGTAAGGGTAAACCCGCGACAGGCGGCGAGTTACACATGGCTTTGGGGAAACGCGGGCGACGAAAACCCCGTCAGGCAATCAAGCCGAGAAAATTGACCTCAGCCACAGCGGGGCAGCACGCTTTCGAGAAGCCGGTAGAGCCCGTCAGCCGCGAGATTGCGATCCCGGAAACCATCTCTGTTGCCGATCTGGCCCAGACCATGTCGGTAAAGGCGGCTGAGGTTATCCGAGTCCTTATGGAAATGGGCAGTATGGTGACGATCAACCAAGTGTTAGATCAGGATACTGCGATGCTGGTGGTTGAGGAAATGGGTCACAAAGCCAGCACGGCCGAGCGCGATGATCCCGAGGCGATGCTGGTCATTGATGAGAGTGCCAGTGATTTGCCTGCTGTTCCCAGGGCCCCGGTGGTTACCGTGATGGGGCATGTCGATCATGGCAAAACGTCTTTGTTGGATTATCTTCGCCAAACCAAAGTCACCGCAGGGGAGGCCGGGGGTATCACGCAGCACATCGGCGCTTATCGTGTGGCTACTCCTCGAGGAACGATTACTTTCCTGGATACGCCCGGTCACGAAGCCTTCAGTGCGATGCGATCCCGGGGTGCAAAGGTAACTGACTTGGTGATTCTGGTGGTTGCCGCGGACGATGGAGTCAAGCCTCAGACGATAGAAGCGATCAATCACGCCCGCAACGCCAAGGTTCCGTTGATTGTAGCGATCAATAAAATGGATAAGGAAGATGCTGATCCTGATCGGGTAAAACAGGAGCTTTCAACGCATGATGTAATTTCCGAGGCATGGGGTGGCGACACTCTGGTCAATGAGGTTTCAGCGTTGACCGGCGATGGGGTTGATACCTTGCTCGAATCGGTATTGCTTCAGTCCGAGCTTTTGGACCTCCGCGCTCCGGATCAAGGTCCTGCGGTAGGTGCTGTGGTCGAAGCCCGGCTTGATCGAGGCAGGGGAGTGGTAGCGACTATCCTGGTCCAACGTGGAATGTTGACTAAAGGAGACATAATCCTTGCTGGGCGTGAGTTTGGGCGCGTGCGCGCGATGACTAGCGATTCCGGACAGACGATCAAGAATGCCGGACCATCGATACCGGTAGAAATTCAAGGACTGGGTGGTGTACCCGACTCCGGGGACGAGTTCGCGGTTGTCACAGATGAGCGAAAGGCCCGTGAGATCAGCAGTTACCGCCAGGGCAAATTCAAGGAAGTAAAGCTGGCGAAACAGCAAAAAGCCAAACTCGAGAGCGTGTTCAACCAGATGGGCGACGGCCAAGTCAAACCTTTGAATTTGATTATCAAGGCAGATGTGCAAGGTTCTGTCTAAGCATTGACCGATTCGTTGGAGAAACTTAGTAACGACGAAGTGAAAGTCGTGGTCGTGCACGGTATGGTCGGCGGTATTAACGAATCCGACGTTAACCTTGCCTCCGCCTCTGATGCGATTATTTTTGCTTTTAATGTTCGCGCAGACGCGACCGCCAGAAAACTGATCGAATCGGAGGAGATCGACGTGCACTACCATAACGTCATCTACGACGTTATAGATGAGGTCAGAGCTGCGTTGACAGGACTGCTTTCCCCGATTATCCGAGAACAGGCGGTTGGACTTGCCGAGGTGCGTGATGTATTCCGGGTGGCCAAGCTTGGAGCGGTTGCGGGCTGTCGGGTGATTGACGGGGAGGTTCGTCGTAATCTTCCAGTCAGGGTTTTGCGCGACAACGTGGTGATATTTGACGGAGCCATTGATTCGTTAAAACGTTTTAAGGACGATGTCAGCGAAGTCAAATCTGGGTTTGAATGTGGCATTGGGGTCAAGAACTACAACGACATCAAACCAGGTGACCAGATCGAGATTTACGAGACGATCGAACAGGCGCCAACCCTCTAGGCGGTTGCGTAGGAGCCATTGATGCAGGGCGTAGACCGAACACGCCGCGTCGGCCAATTAATCCGTCGGGAACTCGCCTCAATTATTGCCCGTGAGTTGCCGGGTTCGGCGCTTGGGATCCTTTCTCTTACTGCGGTGTCAGTCAGCAAAGATTTGCGCGTTGCTCGTGTGTTTGTCACTGCACTTTCCCCAAAAGTCACAGAAGCAGGGGTAGCGCCATACTTGAATGAGCACGCGCCGGCGTTGCGATGGCAACTGGGCCAGCGCGTTAAGTTGCGCCGCATACCGGAAATTGTTTTCGAATATGATGACAGTGTTGAACGTGGAACACGGCTCTCCCGGTTGATTGATGGCTTAGAGACCCCCGATGGAGAGAACGATGGGACGTAGACGCCGAGAAATACGAGGTGAAGCGGTTGATGGCATATTGCTATTAGATAAACCTGCAGGCATTACCTCTAATGGGGCTTTGCAGGATGCCCGTAAACTCTTGCACGCGCGCAAGGCTGGACATACCGGCAGCCTTGATCCCATTGCCACGGGATTACTTCCCTTGTGTTTCGGCAAGACCACGCGCTGGTCAGGCTATTTTCTGGGATCCGACAAACACTATAAAACGCGGATCCGTTTAGGCGAATCAACCGATACCGGTGATTGCGAGGGAAAAATTGTCTCGCAGACGAAAGTCGCAGTAACCGAGCAACAACTCTTTAGTGCGCTGGATTCTTTCCGCGGCCGCTATACGCAGATTCCACCCATGTATTCGGCTATTAAGGTCAATGGTCAGCCGTTGTATAAGCTCGCCCGCCAAGGCAAAGAGATAGAGCGGGAGGGTCGTGAAGTTGTGGTTAAATCCCTTAAGGTGCTCAGCTTTGATGGGCAGGATGTAGAGTTGGAACTGGTTTGTACCTCTGGGTTCTACGTACGCTCATTGGCCCACGATCTAGGTCAGGCGCTCAGTGTGGGTGGGCATGTGGTAGCTTTAAGGCGACTAGGGGTTGCGGGCCTTCGCGTGGAAAACGCAGTTACCTTAGAAGAGCTTGGAGCCCTTGCCGACCCGGCGGTCCGTCGACGCAAGCTATGCGCGGTAGACCAGAGCCTTATCCACCTTCCTGCCGTGGAATTATCCGTCGACGCGGCGTTTTATCTATGTCGCGGGCAGGCGGTTCGCGTTCGAAATCTACCCCCAAAGGGTAATGTGCGCCTTTATTCGGGCGGCGCGGGATTTCTCGGAATCGGCAGTGTTTCAGGTCAGGATACGGTGACGCCAGAGAGATTATCCGGGGGTGAGGTTAAAACCGGCTGAATTTGTTGAGGAAATAGCACCTTGAAGGTAGAATACGGCCGCTTGCCAGCCTGCCGGGAGGCACAGATGACTCTCGGGCACACCTAATTGACACATTGGCGTGCAGTCGCACGACGTTGGTTAAGAACTCGCGACCTAACGGGCGCCTTCTCGGCGGAGGCGAGATCGAAGACATCCGCCGCATTCAGTTAAAACTAAACCAGGATTTTCAGTATGCAAGAGGTTTCACTATGTCATTAGCCGCGCAGACCAAGGCGCAGGTTGTGAACGACTTCGCCATGACCCCGGAGGATACAGGTTCCCCGGAAGTCCAGGTGGCGCTGCTCACCGCTCGGATCGTTGATCTCACCGATCATTTCAAAACACATATTCACGATCATCATTCACGCCAGGGGCTTTTGCGAATGGTGAATCGGAGACGCAAATTGCTTGATTACCTCAAGGGACGTGACGTTGAACGCTACCGCTCCCTGATCGGCAGGCTTGGGCTACGACGCTGACGCGACGCAGTTGGATATCTTATGAAGGAGTATTTTAATTGAAACAAATCGTCCAGACGTTCCAATACGGCGAACACGAAATGCGACTGGAAACAGGACGCGTTGCACGACAAGCCACAGGAGCCGTGTTTGCAAGCATGGGGGAAACCGTAGTGCTTGTTACGGTGGTGGCCGCTCGTGAGTCCAGCGGCCGCGATTTTTTACCGCTCACGGTAGATTACGAAGAAAGAACCTATGCCGCCGGTCGAATCCCCGGCGGTTTTTTTAAGCGCGAGGGTAGACCCGCGGAAAAGGCCATCCTGACCTGTCGATTGATCGATCGGCCGATCCGACCTTTGTTTCCTGCGGGATTCAATAACGAGATCCAGGTGGTAGCCACTGTGATGTCAGTGGATCCCGAGATCGATCCCGATATTGTCGCCATGGTAGGCGCATCGGCCGCGATGACCCTCTCTGGGGCACCATTTAACGGGCCGATTGCCGCCTCTAGAGTGGGATTTGTGGATGACAATTATGTGTTGAATCCCAGTGCTACCCAGTTGGCAGATTCCAAGCTGAATTTAGTTGTCGCCGGAACCCAAAGCGCCGTGCTGATGGTTGAGTCAGAAGCCGAGCAATTAACTGAGGCGCAGATGCTGGGCGCCGTCATGTTTGGTCATGAGGGATCTCAGGCCGCGATTGTGGCGATCAATCAGCTTGCGGCCGAGGCGGGCGCCGAGCGCTGGGATTGGCAGGCCCCGGCAAAGGATGAAAGCCTGACCGAACGGGTCGGCAAGCTTGCAAAGGAAGATGTTGAACGGGCGTATCAGATAGCGGACAAAGGCGATCGACAGGAAGCCATGGCCTCGGTGCGAACTAAAGTTGCAGAGGCGCTACTTGATGGCGAAGCTGCCGACGCGCAGGCAGAAGCGGTTAAAGACGCGGTTAAAGCGCTCGAGAAGACAACCGTTCGCGATCGGATTTTGGATGATCAGCCGCGGATAGACGGCCGGGACCGTGAAACGGTTCGGCCGATAACAATCGAAACAGGGTTTCTTCCCCGCACACACGGGTCAGCATTGTTTACCCGGGGGGAGACTCAGGCCATTGTCACCAGCACACTGGGTACGGACCGCGATTCACAGATCATCGACGCTCTGGAGGGTGAGCGCCGCGATACGTTTATGCTGCACTACAACTTCCCGCCTTATTGTGTGGGTGAGACCGGCCGCGTGGGGACCCCTAAACGTCGGGAGATCGGTCACGGCCGCTTGGCCAAGCGGGCAATGCTCGCGGTATTGCCTGACCCGGAGGATTTCCCCTATGTGATCCGGATCGTGTCGGATATCACTGAATCTAACGGTTCGAGTTCGATGGCAACGGTATGTGGCGCCAGCCTGGCCTTGATGGATGCGGGCGTAAAGCTGAAGGCGCCGGTAGCGGGTGTCGCTATGGGTTTGATTAAACAGGGTGAACGTTTTGCAGTTTTGACAGATATTCTGGGTGATGAGGATCACCTGGGAGATATGGACTTCAAAGTCGCCGGCACCCGGCAAGGCGTAACCGCATTGCAGATGGATATCAAGATTGAGGGAATTACCCCAGAGATCATGGAGCAGGCGTTGTCCCAGGCGCAGCGCGGACGTTTACATATCCTTAGCGAGATGGATAAGGCAATTAGCGTGCCGCGAGAAGAGATGTCCAAATATGCGCCGCGAATCACCACCATGAAAGTGCCTACCGACAAGATTCGTGACGTCATTGGTAAGGGCGGGGTAACGATTCGTGCCATTTCCGAGGCAACCGGTGCCGCGATCGATATAGAAGATGATGGTACGATTAAAATCGCGACTGCGGATCTTTCGGCTGCAGAAGAGGCACGCAGACGCATTGAGCAGATCACGGCTGATGTTGAGGCTGGCACGATCTACGAGGGTAAAGTAGTACGCCTCATGGATTTTGGTGCATTCGTCAATATTCTTCCGGGTAAGGATGGATTAGTCCATATCTCACAGATATCTGATGAGCGCGTAGCCAATGTCAGCGACAAACTCGCCGAAGGCGATGTGGTTAAAGTGAAAGTTCTGGAAGTCGATAAACAGGGTCGGATCCGGCTCAGTATGAAAGCGGTAGAGGATGCTGCCTGATTGAGGGCATATGGCCGAGCGGGTGAGCGGGTGGCAGGTATTACCGAGGTAGATTTTTATGGCTCTTGATCCCGCCAATCTGGTCTGGATCGACCTTGAGATGACCGGGCTTGATCCGGATTCAGATCGGATTATTGAGATCGCGACTGTTGTTACCGACGCGGATCTCAACCTACTGGGGCAGGGGCCGGTACTCGCTATTCACCAGCCCGCTGAGGTTCTAGCGGGAATGGACGATTGGAACCAGCGAACCCATTCCGGGACCGGACTGACTGATCGTGTGCACGACTCTCAGATCAATGTGCAGCATGCTGAGGCGATGACACTGGGGTTTCTTTCCGAGTACGTGTTGGAAAGGCGTGCGCCATTATGCGGAAACACCATCTGCCAGGATCGCCGGTTTCTTTATCGATATATGCCCCGCCTCGAGGCCTTTTTACACTACCGGAATCTCGACGTGAGTAGCATCAAGGAATTGGCTGTCCGTTGGCGCCCTGATATTGCCGACACTTTTGTAAAAACCGGAGGCCATCGCGCGCTCGACGATATCCTGGATTCAATAGAAGAATTAAAGTTTTACCGCGAGCATTTTTTTCTTACCCAATCACCTCAGATCTGAGAGTTTAGGCGGGCCTCATGTTGGCCAATCGCCCAGACGATATGCTCGTCTACCAACTCGGACATTCCGATTCGCCTTTTTTGTAGCGTCTCGAGTGTGCGCCGGTCGGGCGGAGCATTGCCAAGTGCTACGGCCAGGTTTCGCAACCAGCGCTCATAGCCCAGTCGCCGGATAGGGCTGCCTTGGGTGTAATAATCAAAGTCGATCTCGCTCCATTGAAACAGCTCAAGTAAAGCGCTTGCGTCGAGATTATGGCGGGGAGAAAAGTCCATCGCACCAGTGGGTGCTTCCCGGTTATACGGGCAGACCAGTTGACAGTCGTCGCAACCGAAAATTCGATTGCCGATTAATGGTCGTAGCGGTTCTGGTATGGCGCTTTTATGCTCTATCGTCAGGTAAGCAATGCATAGGCGCGCATCAATTTGGTAGGGGTGATCCAGAGCTCCGGTAGGGCAGGCATCGATACACTGGGTACATGAGCCACAGTGGTTGCTTGCCGGCCCGTCGACTGGCAACGGTAAATCGGTATACAACTCCCCAAGAAAAAACCAGGAACCTTGACGTTGGTTGAGCAAATTTGTATGTTTTCCGATCCAGCCGATCCCGGCGGCCTGGGCCAGGGGCTTTTCCATTACAGGAGCGCTGTCAGCAAATGCGCGATATCGAAACGGCCCGACAGTTTCTGTGATGCGGTCGGCCAGTTGCTGTAGTTTTCGCCGTATCAGACGGTGATAGTCGCGTCCGAGTGCGTAGCGAGCGATATAACCCAAAGTGGGGTTTTGAAGAACGTCAATGGGAGGAGTTCCCTCGCTTGGAAAATAGTTGAGTCTTACACTGATGACACGATGGATCCCGGGCACGAGCCGGTCCGGCTGGCTACGCTTATCCGTATGTCTGGCCATAAAACTCATTTCGCCGTGCCAGCCACGGGCCAGCCAACTAACCAGAGCGGGTGCCGCCTGATCCAGATTGGCGTCACAGACGCCGAACCCGTCGAAATTGAGTTCCCTCGCCCATTGATGAATCTGGTTTTTCAGGTCGTTCAGGTCTTCACCCGATAGCGTGCTCATCAGGCTATGATATCGCGATGAGCCCATTGCCCGCGCAACTCTACACCGCCGACCAGGTTCGGCGTATAGAACAACGAGTGTTCAGCGCAGGAACTGCCGCAGGGACGTTAATGCAGCGGGCCGGCCTTGGTGCATACCGTATTTTGCGCGGAAGGTGGCCAAAGGCTCGGCGGGTCAGCATTGTTTGCGGCCCCGGCACTAACGGAGGGGATGGGTATGTGATAGCGGCTTTGGCGGCAAAAGCCGGACTCGAGGTTCAACTGGTTCAGCAAGGAGAGCCGCGTAGTGCCGACGCCCGGGCCGCGCTGACCGAGGCCCGGGAAGCCGGTGTAACGCTTATTCCGTACCATGCCGACGCTCTAGGTGATACTGATGTCATGGTCGATGCATTGCTCGGCATAGGGCTCAATCATGAGCCCCGCGCGCCTTTCAACGAGATAATCACGAAGATGAACGCTATCGCTGCGCCTTGCCTTTCTGTGGATATTCCTTCTGGGCTCTTGGCCGATAGCGGAGCAGTGGCTGGGTCGGTAATCAAGGCGAATGTTACTGCGACTTTTGTCGGCCTTAAGATTGGGTTATTTACCGGCCGTGGGCCGGACTGTGCCGGTGAGATCCTATTCGATGACCTGGGTGTGGGCGAAAGCGTCCGGGCGGAGCCACATTTTGCGACTCGCCTTAGTGCGCAGTGGGTTCGAGCTGTTCTGCCGTCGAGAGAAGCGGGTTTTCATAAAGGCCAGGCGGGGCACCTGTTGGTGGTCGGTGGTGGCCCTGGAATGGCGGGGGCGGCCTGGCTAGCCGGTGCGGCGGCGTTGCGCTGTGGGTCGGGTCGGGTCACCATTGCTTGCCATCCCAGCAGCGTGGCTGCGATTGCGGCGGGAACTCCGGAGTTGATGGTGCGATCTGTATCTTCTCCGGCCGATCTGACGGGCCTACTCGATCAAATGGATGCGATAGTGGTGGGTCCTGGTTTGGGGCGGGATTCGTGGAGTACCGCGCTGTTAGCCTTGATACTGGATAAAGCCAACCCAAGTCTGCTCGATGCAGACGCACTCAACCTGCTGTCGCTGGACAGGCAGCCTGTTCGGGGATCCATTGTGACTCCACATCCGGCTGAGGCGGCGAGGCTACTGGGGCAATCGACAGATAACGTAAGTAGTGACCGCCCCAGGGCGGTTCGTGCGATCTCAAAAGCATTGGATGCAGTCTGTGTGCTAAAAGGCGCTGGGACATTGGTCTGCTCCAATGAGGGCGCTTTACTTCTTTGCGACCGGGGAAATCCGGGAATGGCGAGCGCCGGAATGGGGGATCTGTTGAGCGGGGTGATTGGGAGTTTGCGGGCACAGGGATTATCTTCTTTGCAAGCCGCTGGGGCGGGGACATGGATCCATTCGGCAGCCGCCGATCTTGTCGCTCGAGCCGGCGGGACGGTTGGCCTGATAGCCGGTGATTTAATGCCATACCTGCGGCTATTACGTAATTATCCAGACAAAGCTAATGAAGTATCCCGTCACGGTCTCTGACGAGAAGCAGATGGTTGCATTGGGTGGCTGTCTCGGACGCGGGCTCACCCCGGGGAACATCGTCTACCTGGAAGGAGATTTAGGCAGCGGCAAGACCACATTTGCGCGCGGCGTATTAGAAGGACTGAATTGCTCGGATTGGATTGTTAGTCCGACCTACACTTTGGTTGAAGAGTACCAGGTACCCCTATGCAAGGTATATCACCTTGACCTTTACCGGCTGGGCGATCCAGAGGAAGTGGAGGGTATGGGGATTCGGGATTGGCAAGACGGCCAGAGCATATTACTGATCGAATGGCCTGAAAAGGGATTTGAAAGATTGCCGTATCCTCAATGGCGAGTCCAGATCAGCTACCTGGATTCGGGCCGGGCGGTGCTCCTGGAGGGGCCGCATACCGTAGGGGCTTTGGAGGCATTCGTCAGTTCTTGAACATCAAACAAAGTGCACTTCTGATGATAGCCCTGGGTGTTGCTGCCGTGGCGCAAGGGGAAACCAAGATTACCGGAGGGCGATTTTGGCACGGCCCTGAGAAAACCCGCATGGTATTTGATATCTCGGAAGCTACGACATTTCAAGCCTTTGTGTTAACGAAGCCTGATCGCTTCGTTATTGATATCGATAACACTATCCTCGATGGCGGCTTACCTGAGCCCGAAGGAGATAGCAGTCCAGTAACCGATGTGCGCACTGGTCGGCCCCAATCTGGTGTTTTAAGGGTGGTTCTAGATCTGGCAAGGCCGGTGAAGCACCAGGTCTTTGTACTCGAACCCAACTTGTCCTATTCATATAGATTGGTTGTAGATCTTTTTGAAGCAGGCCAAAGTGTCGTCAAACCAACGCCTGGATTAACGACGCGCGAAGACGATTACCTGGTAATGATTGATCCGGGTCACGGGGGCGAGGATCCAGGCGCCATTGGTAAAAACGGCACGCTCGAGAAGAGGGTGGCGTTGGGTATCGCGCGACGCCTCAAAAGCATAATTAATCACGATGGGCGAATGCGGGCCCAACTTACCCGCGACGGCGATTATTACGTCACGCTTCGTGGCCGGGTCCGCCTGGCGATGACTCGTCAGGCGGATGCCTTTATTTCAGTTCATGCGGACGCCGCCAGGCGGCGAAGTGCGAGAGGCAGTTCAGTTTATGTATTATCTCAAAAAGGAGCCAGTAGCGAGATGGGTAAGTGGCTTGCCAAGCGAGAAAATGCGGCAGACCTCGCAGGTGGCGTCGATATTGGCGAGCAGGACCCCGTTTTACAAAAAGCCCTTCTGGACATGGGTATCGACTGGAAAGTTAAAGAAAGCAAAATTCTGGCGGCGCGGATTCTTGGGGAACTAAAAAAAGTGGGACAAGTGCATAGCAAGCGGGTTGAAGAAGCTGGTTTTGCAGTGTTGAAGTCGGTCGATATTCCGGCAGTCCTCGTGGAAACTGGTTTCATTACTAATGCGAAAGAAGAAAGGGCGCTCGCAACAGCCTTGCATCAGGAGCGCATCGCCGGAGTGATCTTCAGGGGCCTAGGTATGTACTGCGACCAGGATCCACGCTGCCCCCCAGTTAGGCAACAAAAGAAATTGTATGAAGTGCGCTCGGGCGATTCCCTGTCTTTAATTGCGGTAAGGGCTGGATCTACAGTTGAGAAGTTACGTACGTTGAATGATCTATCGTCGGATGTTTTGCGAATTGGGCAAAAACTGCAGATTCCGAATTCTTGAAAGATCTCTGCTTTTCAAAATTGTCCGCGTGATTTCAACTGATCGGCCTGGTCACGGTCTCATCTTTCTTGCCGGGAGTACAGCCTCCGGCAAAACCGACCTCGCCATAGAGCTTGCGAGCCGGTTACCGGTTGATCTGATTAGTGTTGACTCCAGTCAGGTATATAAGGGTCTCGACATCGGAACGGCGAAGCCAAACGGCAAAATCCTTAAGGAGATTCCTCACGGCCTAATCGATATCCGAAGCGTTGGGCAATCATTTTCTGCGGCAGATTTTTGCCTCGAAGCCAATAAACTAATTGAGAACTCTTTCGAGAAAGGACGCATTCCACTTCTTGTTGGCGGAACGATGTTCTATTTTTCCGCACTCTTGCGCGGCCTATCGGATTTGCCGCCCGCCAATTCAGCGCTGCGGGCGAGACTGGTTAAACAGGCCAAACAACGCGGTTGGGCTTTTTTGCACGCAAGGCTCGAACAAGTAGATCCGCAAGCGGCCCAGCGGATCGACCAGCACGATACTCAACGAATCTCGCGGGCTTTGGAGATCAATCTCCTGACTGACCTTCCGGTACCAGTGGAGGAAACGGGGAACGGCTTAATTCAAAGAGGTGTTAAGGTCACTCGTCTCAACATAGTTATCCCGGACCGGCAATTACTTCACCAGCGGATATCAAAGCGGTTCCAGCGAATGTTGGATGATGGACTGGTTGAGGAGGTCGAAAAACTTAAGGAGCAGTGGCCGCAAGGTGGGACAACGCCAGCGCTGCGTAGTGTGGGTTACCGGCAGGTCTGGGAGTACCTTGAGGGACAGGTCGATTATTCAACGATGGTTGAGCGCGCTAGCGCGGCGACCAGGCGCTTGGCCAAGCGACAGTTAACCTGGTTGAGAAACGAACCGGGGGCTACCTGGTTTGACGGCACCAGCCCGACCTTGGTGACGACTCTGTGCCGCTACCTACAAGCCAAAGGGGTGATTGCGGATGGAGTAAAACTTGAAAAACGCGCCTAAGAGGCTTACATTGGGCTTGTGGTGCTGTCGACTACATTAAAGAATAATATTTAAAAGAATCTTAAGTTACTGAAATATAATATAAAAATATTCGATTACCTTAACAGTTACCGCGGAACCCTAAACCGAATACCCAATGAGCCGAGCCGGCTGGGCACGAAGCTTTGGCCATTCCACCGGGCGATTTTCGGTAAATGGTAGCCACGTTGGTGGTCGGACAGGAGGCTTTCATGAATCAGCAAAGGGGTACAGCCCTTCAGGATCCGTTTCTCAATACTTTGCGCAAGGAGCGGATTCCTGTCTCGATTTATCTGGTTAATGGTATTAAATTGCAGGGACAGGTCGAGTCATTTGATCCTTTTGTTGTACTACTTCGAAACAGTGTAAGTCAGTTGATCTACAAGCATGCGATTTCAACCATTGTGCCGTCTCGAGCCGTTCGGATTCCATTTAATGAAGAAACGGACAACGATGATGACGGCGACAATCGCGGCAATATAGAGGCGGGGCAGGACTAATCAGAGTTTCTACTAGTGATGCGCGTCGCAGCTGTCATTGAAAGATTTGTCTGGTATTTGATCGCGTTGCCTCACGGGGCGCTAACGCCGGGTTGACCTCACTGATTCACAACGGCTCATCACGCCCTGGGCCTGAAAGGGCGATTCTCGTTCACCAGAGTTCTTCAGGACGTGTTCTGGCATCTGATTTCGACGAGTTAGAAGGCCTGGCGCTTTCTGCGGGTGCTCAGGTGAGCGGGCGCATCGGCGCGTCGCGGCGCACGGCTGATTCGAGAACCTTTGTGGGCCGTGGTAAAGCTCATGAGATTGCAGACTTGGTTGAAAGCTCAGGAGCCGATCTGGTTATCGTTAACCAGGCGATTACACCCATTCAAGAACGCAACCTTGAGCGCACGCTGGGCTGCAGGGTTGTCGATCGGACCCGGTTAATTCTCGATATTTTTGCGATTCGCGCACGGACTTCCGAAGGCAAGTTACAGGTCGAACTGGCGCAATTGCGACATTTATCGACTCGCCTGGTTCGTGGCTGGACTCATCTTGAACGCCAACGTGGCGGCATTGGCTTGCGAGGCCCCGGAGAGACGCAGCTTGAATCAGATCGACGATTGTTAGGTATGCGTATTCGTCATTTGCAAGGACGAATCGGTCGGGTTGCCTCACAACGCGATCTGCGGCGGCGACGCCGGCGCAGGGAAGGCATTCCGACCGTAGCGATCGTTGGTTATACCAACGCCGGAAAGTCGTCTCTTTTCAATACCCTTGTCGGGGAGCACGCGTATACCGCTGACCAACTTTTTGCAACCCTTGATCCCACTATGAGGCGGCTCGATATTCCTGATTTTGGGCCAGTCATTCTTTCGGATACTGTTGGATTTATTGCTGGCCTACCGCATGCGCTGGTAGAGGCTTTTATGTCTACCCTTGAGGAGGTATCTACGGCCAACTTAGTGTTACATGTGTCCGATGACTCAAATCCGGAGGTTCGAGAGCAAGAGGCAGAGGTTGAACGGGTCCTTGAAGACATCGGGGCGACCGATATTCCCCGGTTGGTCGTAAGAAACAAGACTGACATCAGTGGTCGCAATCCAGGCCTTATCAGTAGCAATGGCTCTGGCCGTAGCGGCGTGCGTGTGTGCGCTACCAATGGCGCGGGGATGACCCAATTATTACAAAGTGTATCCGGCATTCTTGGGCGGAACCGCTTGTTCCGAACAATGCGTATACCGGCAAGGCAGGGTCGCCTCAGAGCTCGAGCCTATGCGCTGGCGGAAGTGATTGCCGAGACCATTGATTCAAATGGCACTTGGCAACTGCAGATTAGGGCTGACTTGGCAACAATCGGGCAGATTGAAGGTGAGCCTGGGTTTGAGCAACGATACTGGGTCGATGCGTCGGTCAATCATTTCAACCAGAGCAAGGTCGGCGATGTTGTAACGAATACTGTTAATGGCGAGCTCGTGGTAAAATTCCCGGTTGGCTAAGGATGTAGCAGACTGCTAGGCCGAACCTTCGAAAACTTAATACTTAACTTATGAGGTGGAAACCACATGCCTTGGAATCAGCCGGGATCAGATAATCGCGATCCCTGGGGTCAGGGTAACGGCCAGAAAGGCCCGCCAGACCTGGATGAGGTCATCCGCGACCTGCAGAAGAAATTAGGCAACCTATTTGGCGGTCGAGGATCTGGCCGCCGATCTGGGGGAGGCAAAGGGCCCTCTTTTAGTGCTAAAGCCGTCGTTCCGATCCTGGCGGTTCTTGCCGGGCTTTGGCTTGCTACAGGGTTCTATGTGGTAGAGCAGGGCGAGCAAGCGGTTGAATTACGGTTGGGCGCCTACAAAACCATTAAGGAAGCTGGTTTGCGCTGGCACTTTCCATACCCGATTGAAAGTGTCGAGCTAGTCAATGTTCAGCAGATCCGTACCGTAGAGGTGGGTTACCGGTCTAATTCCCGCTCCAGTCAGATAGCCGGGGTACCCCGGGAAGCGCTGATGTTAACGGCAGATGAAAACATCATTGATATTCACTTCGCCGTCCAGTACGACATTAAGGACCCCCGCGATCTGTTGTTTAACGTGGCTGAACCTCCGGATCTTGTGGTTCGCGGCGCAACCGAAAGTGCTGTGCGCGAGATCGTCGGGCGCAACACCATGGACTTCGCGATTACCGGCGGTCGGGCAGAGATTGCACAAGAGACAAAGATTCTGCTACAGCGAATACTTGATCGCTACAACACCGGCGTAAATATCAAGGCAGTTGAGATGCAGAACGCGCAACCGCCTATGGAGGTGAAAGCGGCGTTTGATGATGCAGTAAAAGCCCGGGAGGATGAACAGCGCCTGAAAAACGAAGCAGAAGCTTACGAGAACGACATTATCCCGCGGGCCCGCGGCGCAGCAGCGCGCCTTGAGCAGGAAGCCGCCGCCTACCGCGCAACCGTGGTCGCCGCGGCCCGAGGCGAAGCCTCACGGTTTCTTCAGGTACTCGACGAATATTCTAAAGCGCCGGAGGTCACGCGTGATCGCCTTTACCTGGATGCGATGCAGGATGTTTATGCCAACTCAACTAAGCTGCTTATTGATCAGGGAGACGGGGGAAACAACGTGATGTACTTGCCCCTTGATCAACTGATCCGACAAAGAGGACAGCAAGGGTCTAGCGGGACTCTGGGCACGTCAGATTCTGCGAGCGGATTTGGGTCGGGGGCAATGGCAGGTAACGATAGCAGCCGGCAAGAGCGATCCAGTCGCCTAAGGAGTCTGACACAATGATGGGCAAAAATATGATGTGGATTGTTCTGCTGGTTATTGTGGCAGCCGTTGGATCCTCGGCCGTGTATTACGTCGACGAAAGGGAAAAGGCGATTGTTTTTCAGTTTGGCGAAATCGTTCGCTCCACCGATGAGCCTGGATTCCACTTTAAGACCCCCCTAATCAATAACGTCAAATATTTTGACTCCCGGGTCCAAACTATGGACTCGGACCCGGAGTTGTATCTGACTCAGGCAAAGAAGAACCTTGTCGTGGATTCCTTTGTTAAATGGCGTATTACCGACGCAGCGGCCTACTACACCCGACTGGGTGGTTTAGCCAGCAACGCACGGAACCGCCTGGCTCAGAGAGTGAACGATGCGCTTCGCCGCGAATTTGGTAATCGCTCTGTACAGCAGGTCATCTCCGGCGATCGCGTTGAGATAATGGACTTCGTTCGTAAAACGACCGACGAAGAAATTACTTCTCTGGGTATCGAAGTACTGGATGTGCGTCTTAAGCGGGTGGACCTTGACCCCGACATCAGTGAACGGGTTTATCAGCGCATGGAAGCTGAGCGCTCCCGCGTGGCCAAGGACTTACGCGCTCGCGGTGCAGAGGCGGCTGAGCGGATTACGGCAAATGCTGATCGGCAACGGGCGATCATACTGGCAGAGGCTCAGCAGGCAGCTCAGGAAATTAAGGGTCAGGGGGATGCGGAGGCAACGGGTATTTATGCTGACGCCTTTAACCGTGACCGTGAGTTTTACCGCCTGTACAGAAGTTTAAACGCCTATCGGACCACTTTTTCCAGTCCCGATAACTTACTGGTGATAAAGCCCGATTCGGAATTTTTCAGTTACTTTAAACAGGCCTCGCCTGAGGCGGCCGAATAGCCGGTTGAGGTGCATTGGCAGGATCTTTTTGTCGCGTTGGCCTTGGTCTTGGTTATTGAAGGTTTGATACCTTTTGCCAGTCCGGGCCGGTATCGCCGTTTGGCTAATGCACTTGGCGAAATTACCGATAGACAGCTTCGGGTGGGCGGCGCTGCGTCGATGGCTGGTGGTTTGATTTTGTTGTATCTGGTGCACTGATCTCGGTCGAGATCACTCAAATTCGCAGTCCTACCAGCTACACAAAACAGGAAGTCGTTAAATGGCAAGTAGTGTCGTTGTACTGGGAATCCAGTGGGGAGACGAGGGCAAAGGAAAGGTCGTTGATCTTTTGACCGAACGCTGCGAGGCTGTGGTGCGATTTCAGGGTGGTCATAATGCGGGGCATACCCTGGTTATTGATGGCCACAAAACCGTGCTTCACCTGGTTCCCTCTGGGATTTTGAGGCCCCAGGTCCGTTGCTTGATCGGTAATGGTGTGGTGGTGGCGCCCGACGCACTCATTGCTGAATTGGATACTCTTGAAGGTGCGGGCATAGATGTACGGACCCGGTTGATGATTAGCCCCGGCTGCCCGGTTATTCTCCCCAGCCACGTTGCGTTAGATCAGGCCCGCGAGAAAAAGAAGGGCAGTAAAGCGATCGGCACTACCGGTCGCGGCATCGGGCCGGCATACGAAGATAAAGCCGCACGGCGTGCCATTCGATTCGGCGAACTGCTCGATCCGGACAGTTGCGCGGGTCGCGTTGAAGAATTGGTCGATTACCATAATTTCCTACTGACCGAGCGTTTTGCCGCTAAGCCGGTAGACGTGGCGTTCAGCGTTGCCTCCTGCCGCTCGTGGAATGAGGCTTTGGGGCCGTTAGTCGGAGATGTATCGCAAAAACTTGAAGACCTATTTAAATCCAATGCAAATATTCTTTTTGAGGGTGCTCAGGGGACATTGCTCGATATTGATCACGGAACCTATCCTTTCGTTACATCCTCTAATACGACTGCGGGTGCGGCGGCCTCGGGAAGCGGCATAGGACCGCTTGAGCTGTCAACAGTCGTTGGAGTCATTAAGGCTTATGTGACAAGGGTTGGCAGCGGGCCGTTCCCAACCGAATTGTTTGATCCGGTTGGAGCCCATCTGGCAAAGAATGGTCACGAATTCGGCGCAACGACAGGTCGGCCGCGGCGCTGTGGTTGGTTTGATGCAGTATCTGCACGCCGCGCCTGTTGGTTGAACAGTGTCAGTTCGTTGTGTGTCACCAAACTGGACGTTCTTGACGGTCTTTCGGAGTTAGCGATATGTACTGGGTATCGTATTAATGGGCAGGTGCTAGACAGGCCTCCGTCGGGGGCGGCTACCCTTGCGGATTGTGAACCGATTTACGAGATAGTCCCGGGCTGGAAGGAGAGCACTGCATCAATTCGGGTCATTGACGAGTTGCCGCCTCTCGCCCGTGCCTACCTGAGCCGATTAGAGGAGTTACTGGGCGTGCCGGTGGATATTGTTTCAACCGGCCCAGATCGGGACGACACAATAATTTTACGTCATCCTTTTCCACAAGGCTGAGCATCCAGTTTCAGGATACCGATTAAGGGGAAATGGGCCACGATCCAAGAACAACCGGGCTCGAACTATCTGACCAGGTTCTCTCGAGGGTAGGAGAAGTCAAGTGGTCGGGTTTTTAGGTTGTATTTTCGTAGGGCGCCCAGAAACACTTTATATGTAGTGCTTACGACACCCGATTGGTACCGAGGAGAGGACTTGAACCTCCACGGGGTTACCCCCACTAGCACCTGAAGCTAGCGCGTCTACCAATTCCGCCACCTCGGCAATTTTTAAACTCTAATATAGTCGTGTTTTAGGCGATATCTTAATTTATTCACCCTGTTGCTCAAAAATTTTGAATCGCCACCTAGGCACACAGGAAAATTTGACAAGCGACTGGGATAACCAGTACTACCATTGAACGGCAGATTAAGGGCGCGAACCTTACCTACTGGCTTTTAAGTTGTCAAACACCATTTCGGTATTTGGGATATCGCATTGCGCCCGGTTTAAAGCGCTGCGTCGGAGTCAAGGTTTGCAGGACCGAACAAAGAGAAAAGATATGACAGACGAGAAAAATATAGCGCCGTTACGCCGACAGATCCTTGAAGTGATTCTAAGCCAGGGCCGCCCGATGAGTATGTCAGAACTTGGACATTTGCTTGGGAGCACCAATGACCTTGCGAATGAGACACAGCAGGCGCTCGTTGGTCTGTGCAAGGCGGGCATCTTGGTGCGCTTGCGGGGCGACCGGATCGGCGCGGCGAAAGATATGGATCTGGTGCTCGGAAGGGTGGAGGTTCATTCGAATGGATTTGGATTTCTTTTGCCTGATGATGGAAGCGAGGACCTATACCTTTCACCGCGGCAGATGCGCAGAGCCATGCCCGATGATCGTGTGCTGGGCCGCGTACGCCGGATAGACCGACAGGGGCGAAAAGAGGCTGCGATCGTTGAGGTTTTGAACTCAGTCAACAGAACCGTGTTGGGTCGGTTCGAGACGGATTCGGCTGTCAATGTGATTCGCCCCCAGGATAAGAGAATTGCACATACGATTCATGTCGCGCCGGGCGATGAATCCGGCGCGGCCCATGGCCAGGTTGTGGTTGGGGAAATTATTGTTCACCCGGGTGACTCCACTTACGTTCAAGCTCGGGTGACGGAAATCCTGGCCCAGGATAAGCCCGCGGCGCTCGCAACCGAGTCGGCGATTCGGCGCCGTCAATTGCCTCGTGAGTGGCCATCCACAATAGCAGTCGAGCTGGAGCGGATTTCGAAAGAGCCAGGATGCGAAAAAGATCTGATTTGTAAAGACTTGACCCATAAACCCTTTATCACTATCGATGGCGCCGATGCCCGGGACTTTGATGATGCGGTTCATTGTGCAAGCGACGGTGATGACTTTTTGCTGGATGTCGCAATCGCGGACGTTTCCAGATTTGTCAGATCCGATAGCGCTCTTGATCAGGTTGCACGGGAGCGGGGCAACTCAGCATATTTTCCGGATCGAGTTATTCCAATGCTTCCTGAGTTACTTTCCAATGATCTTTGTTCATTGCGCCCTGGCAAGATGCGTTGGGTCTTCGCCTGTCAGATTCGGGTGCGCTCGTCTGGGGAGATCACCGAGTACAGTTTCACTGAAGCCAAAATTCGATCGGCCGCTCGTCTCACCTATGAAGACGCTTCGATTTTCCTTTGTGATCCAAACGGCGATCGGCCTAGCATCAGTACCGCTGTTCGGGAAAATCTCAAGATGTTGGACAAGGTGGCGAGAGCACTGGGTGAGCATCGGCGAGACCGCGGTGGGGTAGAGTTTGAGTTTCCCCAGACCTTGATCTCGTACGACCCCAACGGGACGATTGCCTCGATTACAAGTGCTCCAAGATCTTTTGCTACGAGCCTCATCGAGGAGTGCATGCTCGCTGCCAACGTTTGTGCGGCTCGTGCGTTGGATTCCCACTTGCCGGAGGCGATATACAGAATTCACGAGATCCCGGATCGGGATGCCGTTGCTGATTTGCGCCGCGTGCTGGGCTTCTTTGGAGTCAAGCTCCCTGGCAGAGGGGTGCCGCCGGCCCTTGATTTCTCCGCCGCATTAGCGGCAGCACGAGAAAAAGGAGCACCGGTCGCTGCTTTGCAGATGCTCATGTTGCGAACGATGAAGCAGGCCCGTTATGCCTCTTGTACACAGCCCCACTTCGCCCTGGGGTTTGACTGTTACACCCATTTCACCTCCCCCATACGGCGTTACGCCGATCTGATTGTGCATCGATTGTTAAAAAGAGTCTTGGGGCTATGTTCGAGTGCTCAGCCGACAGATAGCCCCGGAGAGCTTGCCCAAGTTGCCGATCACTGTTCGGTGACCGACCGCCGGGCTGAGGAAGCCTCCAGAGAAGTCACAGGCTGGTTAAAGGCCGAGTTCATGAATCGCCATATCGGCGAGACTTTCAGCGGCAAGGTGTCAGGGGTCACTGCATTTGGTGTGTTCGTCACATTAGATCTGTTTCAGGTGGACGGGTTGGTGCATATTTCGGAACTGGGTAATGATTATTTTCATTTCGACCCGAGCCTTATGTTGCTGGTGGCAGAACACAGTGGGTACCGAATTTCTCTTGGGGATGCCATGACGGTGCGCGTCACCGGCGCCCGACCTGATGAAGGTAAGATTGACTTTGTTCCGCTTGAGCCCGTTGGCGGCGAAAACGGTACACGTCGCAAAAGGCGAAAAACCAAGAAACGCTAGGGAGTGGTTTTGAAAGAAGGTAAAAGCGCGTCGGATAACCAAATCAACGTACTGTGCGGCTTTCATTCGGTCGAGGCAGCCTTAGGTGATCCGGGGAGTGTCGGCGAGTTGCTGCATGATGCCACCCGCCGTGATCCGCGGTTGTCACGCTTGTTGGGATTGGCCAAAGCAAAAGGCGTGACCTTGCACCGTGCAAGCCGCGAAGAACTCGATGCACTGAGTGGCGGCATACGCCATCAAGGGCTAATCGGACTATTGAATCGGGCGCCAGCCGGAAAACTTCCAGCGTTGAAGCTTTGGTTGGAATCCCAAAATGGTTGCCCACTGGTGTTGATTCTCGACGGCATACAGGACCCTCGCAACGTGGGCGCTTGCCTGCGAACTGCGGCCGCCGCTGGAGCTGGGGCTGTTGTTTTTCCACAACGGGTTGGCGCAGGCCTTACGCCGGCAGCGCTACGGGTGGCTTCGGGTGGGTTACACCAGCTGCGGATCTTTGAGGTCAGCAGTTGGTCGCGGGCCTTCCAATACCTGAAGTCTGCGGGTTTGTGGGTGGTTGGTACGGCCGAGGATGGAGATCAGGATCTTTATGATTTTGATCTTGTTCGGCCTCTTGCTTTGGTCGTGGGCTCAGAAGCGACCGGTCTGCGTCCGGTGACCAGGAAGTTTTGCGACGCCGTATTGCGCATTCCGTCGGCGCAGGCTTTGTCGAGCCTTAACGTAGCGGTGGCAGCAGGTGTAGCCTTGTTCGAAGTTCACCGCCAACGCAGCCAACACGGGAAGTAGACAAAACGGTTTTACTCAGCGGCGGTTTTTGCTCGATATTCGCAAAGATCCAAAATTACACAGGTTGGGCATTGTGGAGTGCGGGCTTTGCAGGTATAGCGACCGTGAAGAATAAGCAAGTGATGAGCATTTTTTTGATAGGACAGTGGCGTTGTTTTCAGCAGACGTTTTTCAACCTGCAGTACATTGGCTCCTGGCGCTATCCGGGTACGGTTAGCAACCCGGTAGATGTGCGTGTCTACCGCGATAGTTGGTTCACCGAAAGCGGTATTCAGAACAACATTAGCCGTTTTGCGGCCCACACCAGGAAGTGCTTCAAGTGCCGCCCGGCTGTGCGGCACTTTGCCTTTATGACTGTCGATCAGAATTTGGCAGGTTTTCAGTATGTTTGCGGCTTTGGTGTTATAAAGACCGATTGTGCGGATATGCTCCTTAAGTCCGCTGAGTCCTAGGTTAAGCAGGGCCTGGGGTGTGGCTGCTTCCCGGAAGAGTCTACCAGTGGCGTGGTTTACAGAAACATCAGTTGCCTGTGCCGATAAAATAACGGCGATCAGCAGTTGGAAATGTGTTCGGTATGACAGTTCTGTTTTGGGATTGGGCGTGGCTTTTTCAAGCCGCCGAAATATTTCAGCCCGATTATCGGCGTTCACCTTTTACTCCTTCGCGCTCTTTTATCTTGTATTCGGGCAACGCTTGCGCTGATCTGTGAGCGGCGGGCAGCCTGCTCGGTCAAGAGGGGTTGTGGCTGAGGGATATTAAGACCGATAGATTGTCGTTTTTGTTTAGCTACAAAGCGGGTTCGATATTGTTTCGACTTTGACTCACAGATCCCTTTGCCGGCTGCGTGGGCGTTGCCTTTGGCCGAAGCTGTTTTAATGCAGTCAACCGGGCAGACCGGGATACACAAATCACACCCTGAGCACTCATCGGTCACAACCGTGTGCATCGCCTTCGCAGCACCCACGATTGCATCCACCGGACAGGCTTTGATGCACAGGGTGCACCCGATGCATAGTGTTTCATCGATTTCTACCGGCTTGGCCGGGCGATATACACCGAAAGCAGGATCCAACTGTGAACACCTCTGACCAGTAAGGGCTCCAAGCAAAGCGAGTGTCCGGGAACCCCCTGGAGAGCAACGATTGATCGCAACGTTCTGGCTAACAATTGCGTGCGCATACGCAAGGCAGGAAGCAAACTCGCAACGCATGCATTGTGTTTGGGGTAGGCAGGCATCAACAGAGTCCACAGCAATGCCTGGTGGGGGGTCGACAAACATTATCGGAGAATTTTCTGCAGTGTGTCTAAAAAGCGATCGATATCTCGTTCAGTATTGTAAAGGTACGGTGTCACACGAAGTGAATCGCCACGGATGCTGGCGTAGATATGATGCTGTGCGAGGTGCTCACCTATGTTTGCGGGTAGGCCTTGGGGAAAGCGAAAGCCTAGAAAATGCCCTGCCCGCAGGGGCGGATCAACGACCTCCAAGCCGAGTTCCTTCACCCGCTCAGCAATCACGTTTGTTGTTCGACACAGCGTTGCCTCGATTCGTGAGACCTCCCAGGAAAGAATCTGCTGAAGACTATTCAGTAATGCCGGTAGCAGCGCAAAATTAGCCGTTTCCCCAACATCAAAGCGCCGAGCCCCCGGCGCGAACTCATCGCGGTAATTGACGAGTTCTGAAAATTTGACGGCATCGAGCCGGGAAAACGACCCGAACTCCAGAGGTAACCCTTGTTGGTGCTGCGGCGCAATGTACAAAAGGCCGGTTGAGTATGGGCCGAGCAGCCATTTGTAGCCGGCGGCGACAGCAAAGTCCGGGTTGATCACCTGAGCATCAAAAGTCAATGCTCCCAGACTCTGAGTGAGGTCGACTACGAGGGCACCGCCAACTTGGTCGAGCGCGTGGCGAACGATCGCAAGATCAACCAGGGTGCCGTCGGTCCAATGACAATGGGGCAGGGCAGCGATGGCCGTTTGGCCGTTAACCGCGTTGAGAACAGCCCCAGTCCAGTCATTGTCTGCCGGGCGGGGCACTGTATGCAGGTGCGCGCCGTTTTGAGCGGCGAGTTCCTTCCAGACGTAAAAGTTAGACGGATACTGCTCCGCCAGCACGAGAATGTGTTGGCCCGGTTTAACGATCAGATTTTTTGCCGCAATAGCAAGTCCATAACTCGCCGAAGGGACGATCGCCAGGTCGTTTTCTGTGGCATTAAGTAATGAGGCGGCTAGCCTCCGCAACTTCTCGACCGTCGAAAAAAAATCTGGCGGCGTAATCCCCCATGGCGCGGCCTTCGCTTGAAGGCCTTCGATGCCGGCAGCCACCGAGGTGAGCAACAACGGCGACATATAAGCGCAGTTGAAATACGCAATGTGATCGGGGATATCAAAAAGCGCTCTTTGATTGGGGAGGGGGGTGGCGCTCACAGGGGAGATATTGACCAAGGACTCAACGCACGCGCATGCCCGGCTCTGCGCCATCATCAGGGGCGAGAAGAAAAATTCCCCCAGCGTCATCGCTGCCCGAACCGGCAAGAATCATGCCGGACGATACTCCAAAGCGCATCTTCCGCGGTGCCAGGTTAGCGACCACAATAACCTGTCGGCCCACCAGTGCTTCCGGCTCATAGGCGGCCTTAATACCTGCGAACACCTGCCGGATTTCACCGCCTAGATCGAGCGTGAGTTGCAAGAGACGGTCGGCTCCTTCTACCCGTTGGGCGTCTTGGACCCGGGCCACTCGTAGGTCGATCTTGGAGAAATCATCAATCGTGATTTCCTGACAGATCGGCTCAGCGGCCAGGTGCAGTCCGGGCGAGTCAGAGGAACTCGGTTGCTCAAGAGTGAGAGGTTTTTCCATCATTTGCTGGGCGTCCTTCATTTCGATCCGATTGAGGAGGTGGTGGAACGGCCCGATCTCATGGTCGGTCAGTGGTTGGGCCAAGTCGTTGAGGTTCCCCGCACCTGCAATATCGCAGCATAGAAACTCTTGTGTGCGTCCGGCAAGTCCAGGCACCACTGGGGAGAGCCAGATCATCAGAATCCGGAACAGATTCAGCCCTTGGGTACAGACTCCCTGGAGTTGGTCATCCTGGCCGGGCTTGCGAGCGATAACCCAGGGTTGACAGTCGTTGATGTACTGGTTGGCTCGATCAGCGAGTGCCATGATTTCACGCATTGCGCGACTGAATTCCCGACCCTCGTAGGCCTCGGTGATAGATTGATTGGCATCAACAAAGTGCTTGAACAGCGCCGGATCGGGTAAGCGGGTAGACAAGTTTCCGTGGAAACGCTTTTCGATGAAACCCGCACAACGGCTGGCGATATTGACGACTTTTCCTACAAGGTCCGAATTGACCCGGGTGACGAAGTCATCGACGTTAAAATCGATATCCTCAACTCGGTTGTTCAACTTGGCGGCGAAGTAGTAACGCAGATAATCAGGGTCCAAATGGTCGAGATAAGTCCGGGCGGTGATGAAAGTGCCTCGTGACTTGGACATCTTCTGGCCATTGATTGTTAAGAACCCATGGGTAAATACGGCCGTCGGGGTGCGAAAGCCGCTGCCGTGAAGCATGGCGGGCCAGAATAAGGTGTGGAAGTAAAGAATATCTTTGCCAACAAAATGGTACAACTCGGTTGTTGCATCAGGACTCCAGAAGGCGTCGAAGTCAAGATCCGATCGATCGCACAGATTGCGAAAACTAGCCATATAGCCTATCGGTGCGTCAAGCCATACATAAAAATATTTTCCGCTTGCCCCGGGAATCTCAAAACCAAAATAGGGCGCATCGCGGGAGATATCCCAATCCTGCAGGCCGGTCTCGAACCATTCATTTAGCTTGTTTTTGACTTCGGTCTGCAACCGCCCGGAGCCTGTCCAGCCGCGAAGCATTGAGTCAAAGTCGGCAAGCTTAACGAAGTAATGCTCAGAATCCTTGGTCACGGGCGCAGCCCCGGAAATGACAGAAACTGAATCTTTTAGTTCGATTGGCGTGTAAGTGGCCCCGCACACTTCACAGTTATCACCGTTTTGGTCTGGTGCACTGCAGCGCGGACAGGTGCCTCTGATGAACCGGTCGGGAAGAAACATTTCCTCCACCGGGTCGTAAGCCTGGGTGATAGTGCGTTGAACGATGTGACCGTTGCTCTGTAGCTGACTGAAGATATGTTCAGCGAAGTAACGGTTCTCGTCCGAATGGGTAGTGTAGTAGTTGTCAAACGTGATATTGAAATCCGCGAAATCCTGCCGATGTTCCTGGCCAATTTTCTCAATCAACGCCTCTGGCTCTATGCCCTCGCTTCGGGCCTTTAGCATGATGGGGGTGCCGTGAGCGTCCTCGGCGCAGACGTAGTAGGTATGATGTCCACATAGGCGTTGAAAACGAGCCCAGATATCAGTTTGGATATACTCCACCAGATGCCCCAGATGAATAGGACCGTTAGCGTAGGGCAAGGCGCTGGTTACGAGAATAGTTCGGTGTTGAGGCATTATCTTTCGGAAAATCCCGTAATCGAGTTAAGGCAGTGTTTCGGAATCGGTAGCGGGTTCGGGGGTTACAAGAGGCCCCTAACAGCGGGCACTGTCAAAGTATATCCCAATGGGGCCATTGTACAGACCGGCCTGTGGTAGCATCATCGCCTTTTTAAGGTCGCAAGCATAAGCAGTAGCGGCATTTTCTTCACACCGTTGGATCGATCAACATGACTGAAATATCAAGACAAAGCATATTCGATTTGCTGGAGACCATTAGTGATCCTCATACCGGCACCAGTTTAGGGGAGGGAAAGAGCGTCAGCGAGGTAATCGTTGACGGCAGTTTGGTAGAAGCCAAACTGGCCCTGGGATACCCGGCACACGGATGGCATGCAGAACTCGATGCTGTTGCCCGTGAAATGATCACGCAGGCCGTCGATGGACCGTGTGAGATCAATATGAATATTGAAACCAAGGTCGTCGCTCACGAAGTCCAAAAAGGCGTAACCCCTATTCCGGGTGTACGCAATATCATTGCGGTGGCATCCGGTAAGGGGGGCGTCGGAAAGTCTACGGTCTCGTCGAATCTGGCATTAGCGCTGTCTGCCGAAGGGGCCAATGTCGGAATATTGGATGCGGACATTTATGGCCCCAGTCAGCCACGCATGTTGGGAATCAGCGGGCGGCCAAAATCCGCAGACGGTAAGAGTCTGGAACCGATGAGTAGTTACCATTTGCAAGCCATGTCGATCGGATTCCTTATTGAAGAGGATACGCCGATGATCTGGCGCGGCCCGATGGTTACCCAGGCACTGGAGCAGTTACTAAACGATACTCGTTGGAAAGAGTTGGATTATCTGGTGATCGATCTGCCGCCAGGGACGGGGGATACGCAGTTGACCCTGGCCCAGAAGGTGCCTGTTTCAGGTGCGGTGATTGTGACGACACCCCAGGACATTGCTTTGCTCGATGCGCGAAAAGCCCTAAAAATGTTTGAAAAAGTGGAGATTCCGGTACTAGGGGTGATTGAGAATATGAGTACCCATGTGTGCAGCGAGTGCGGACATGAAGAAGCCATTTTTGGTGAAGGTGGGGGGGTGCAGATGGCCCAGGAATATGGAGTTGAGACCTTGGGGAGGATTCCGCTTGATATGCGTATTCGGGAGGACGCAGACAGTGGCCGACCAACTGTTGTTGCTGACCCGGACGGGGTAATCACGATGAACTACCGGAGTATCGCCAGGCACGTGGCTGGGCAGCTTGCAGCCCGAAGACGGAGTTACAGCGACGTATTTCCTTCTATCGTAATTCAAAATACTTAATACGGAGGCCGAGTGTCGATCAAGCCAGATCGCTGGATCCAACAGATGGCGGCTCAGGGGATGATTGAGCCTTATGAGAGCGGACAGGTTTCGTCTGTTGACGGCCAAAGGGTGGTTTCTTATGGGACCTCGAGTTACGGTTATGACATTCGATGTTCGAACGAGTTCAAAATCTTTACCAATATCAATTCAGCCATTGTCGACCCGAAGGCATTTGATGAAAGCAGTTTTGTAGATTTTGTAGGGGATTGCTGCATTATTCCCCCAAATTCGTTCGCTTTGGCAAGAACCGTGGAGTATTTTCGCATTCCGCGAAACGTCCTCACAATATGCTTGGGCAAGTCCACTTATGCCCGGTGCGGTATCATTGTCAATGTCACACCCTTTGAGCCGGAATGGGAAGGGTATGTGACGCTCGAATTCTCTAACACAACGCCGTTGCCGGCTCGTGTTTACGCCAATGAGGGTGTCGCTCAAGTCATCTTCTTTGAGGCAGATGAAATTTGTGAAGTGTCATACAAAGATCGAAAGGGAAAGTATCAGGGGCAAAGCGGAGTCACACTGCCGCGTGCCTGAACTTCACGCTTTGGATAAAGAGTTAAACGATGGCTGGTAATTCCTTTGGTAGGCTTTATTGTGTGACGAGTTTCGGCGAGAGTCACGGTCCGGCTCTGGGTTGTATTGTGGATGGTTGTCCGCCGCAATTAGAGCTAACGGAATCTGATATTCAACGGGATCTCGATCGTCGTCGACCGGGGCAATCGCGCTACACGACTCAACGCCGCGAAAGCGATACCGTGGAAATTCTTTCGGGTGTGTTCGAGGGAAAGACCACAGGCGCCCCTATCGCACTGTTGATACGAAATGAAGATCAGCGTTCTCGAGATTACGAAAAGATTAAGGCACAGTTTCGCCCTGGTCATGCAGATTACACCTACCTGAAAAAATACGGCCTGCGTGATTACCGTGGCAGTGGCCGAGCCTCGGCCCGTGAAACCGCGGCGCGGGTGGCAGCCGGTGCTATTGCGCGAAAATACCTCTTAGAAAATTCTGGGATCAGGATCCGAGGCTGTCTGAGCCAGATAGGCACTATCTGCGCTGATGAGTATCAGTGGGATGTGGTAGATAGCAATCCGTTCTTTTTCCCCGATCCTAGCAAGGTGGAAGCCATTGAGACGCTGATTAATTCACTGCGCAAAGCTGGCGATTCTATCGGTGCACGGGTCGATGTCATTGCGGATAATGTCCCCCCGGGATTGGGTGAACCGGTGTTTGATCGACTGGATGCGGACATTGCACGGGCAATGGTATCAATCAATGCAGTCAAGGGTGTAGAGATTGGTGCGGGATTCGAATGCATTACTCAACGGGGCAGTCAGCATCGAGATGAGATGACGCCTTTGGGATTTTTAAGTAACAACGCCGGGGGCGTGCTTGGCGGTATCTCCAGCGGACAACAACTCAAAGTGTCTGTCGCACTCAAGCCCACCTCCAGCATTCAGATTCCCGGCCGGACTGTGAACTTAGCAGGTGAGCCCGAAGAAGTAGTGACCACCGGTCGGCACGATCCATGCGTAGGGATCCGCGCGGTGCCTATCGTCGAAGCAATGCTGGCTCTGGTGCTGATCGATCACTTGCTGCGCCAGCGCAGCCTTGGGGTTGGTCCAACCCCTGGCCCTTCGATTCCCCCTGGCGATTAGCGCCCTCGGCGGCGCGACCCCGATTGCCCGGCAAGGCCTGTTTGTTGCTCGCCGACAGGAGTTAGTGCGATGGAATCCTCATGTGGCTGTATCAGCAGGGTATTGGCCACGTGCCCCAGACTTTCCAGTAGGTCGGCGGCGGTTACGTCCAACTCGCCGGATTCGTGACGCTGCTGTTTTAAACGGCCCAGGGCATCAAGCGTGGGGTATTGATAGACAGAGTCTTCAAGTGAGCGACAGTTATTCTCGTTGTAGATGGCTACTGCTGCACTTCGAGCTAGATCCAGGTAGGCCGCATGCGAGGAAATCAAGCGCTCAGGCGTCGGCGCATCCGGCTCGACTGGTAGCATGACCCGTCCCAGACGCGATTCAAGCTCATTGAAAAATGTTCGTAAACTTGTCACTTAAGGTGGACTCGGCATATTAAGAAAACCTGTGTCAGCCAAGCATAGCATTGTCAAACCGACAGGCACAGTCGTGAGCCCAAAGAGAGTCTGCCAATTCAACGGAGCAAAAAAGAGGGCACTCGTCAGCCTGTGATAAAATCCGGCGCCCTCATGGGATAAGCTAATGACTGAAACAACTCTTTACGACAAACTTTGGGATGCGCATCTGGTCCGTCAGTCAGACGACGGCACAGCGCTCATCTATATTGATCGGCACCTGTTGCACGAGGTGACATCACCTCAGGCTTTCGCAGGGCTGCGCGAAAACGGCAGACGACCCCGTCGACGCGATACCAATCTCGCTGTCGCAGATCACAATGTACCCACTACTGATCGTAGTGCCGGCATAGCCGATCCGGTTTCCCGACTTCAGGTTGAGACCCTGGATAATAACTGCGAAGAGTTCGGTATCACTGAATTTTCCATGTTGGATCCACGCCAGGGCATCGTTCATGTGGTAGGCCCGGAGCAGGGGATTACTCAGCCAGGCATGACCATCGTCTGTGGCGATTCACATACGGCAACTCATGGGGCGCTGGGAGCCTTGGCATTTGGTATCGGTACCTCCGAGGTTGAGCATGTCCTGGCGACGCAATGCCTGGTAGCCAGAAAGATGAAGAACCTGCGGGTCAATATCACCGGCAGATTACCCGATGGCGTAGTTTCCAAAGATATGATTCTGGCGGTGATCGGCATGATTGGCACGTCGGGAGGTACCGGTTACGCGCTTGAATTTGCAGGCAGCGCGGTACGGGATGCCTCTATGGAAGGTCGACTGACCTTGTGCAATATGGCCATTGAAGCCGGTGCCCGAGTGGGCCTGATTGGCGTCGATGGTGTGACGATTGAATATATGAGGGGTCGCTCCTACTCACCCCAAGGTTCAGAATTCGACCAGGCGAGCCAGGCCTGGCTGGAGTTGCAATCCGATCCGGGGGCAGTTTTTGACCTCGAGTACAACCTCGATGCATCCCAGTTGCGACCACAGGTTACCTGGGGTACGTCCCCGGAAATGGTGATCAGTATCGATGACGTGATCCCTGACCCAGCCAATGCCCCGGACACGGTCCGCTCCCAGGATTGGTCCCGGGCGTTGGCGTACATGGACCTCATTCCTGGTACCCCAATCAGCTCGGTAGTTCTGGACAAGGTATTTATAGGGGCCTGCACCAATGGAAGAATTGAAGACTTACGAGCAGCCGCAGCAGTGGCCAAGGGCCGAGTAGTGGCCGATACCGTTAAGCAGGTGCTCGTGGTACCGGGTTCAGGGCTGGTGAAAAAACAAGCAGAAGCGGAAGGCCTGGACCAGGTGTTTACCGAGGCCGGATTCGAGTGGCGCGAACCGGGTTGCTCGATGTGTCTGGCCATGAACGACGATTGCCTGGAGCCTGGGGAACGCTGCGCTGCTACTTCTAACCGGAATTTTGAAGGTCGCCAAGGGTACCGTGGTCGCACTCATCTTGTATCGCCTGCAATGGCGGCCGCAGCCGCCATTGCAGGGCACTTTGCCGACCCAGCAGAACTCTGAGGAGAGATCGGTAATGGAAAAATTTGTAAAGTATTCAAGCACGATTATCCCCATAGACCGCAGCAACGTCGATACTGATGCGATCATTCCCAAACAATTCCTTAAATCTGTTGAAAAATCGGGTTTTGGTGACAACCTCTTCGATACCTGGCGCTATCGGGATCAAGGCGAGCCGGGGCAGGACTGTACTGGGCGGCCACTGAATGAGGATTTTGTACTGAACCACGAGAGCTACCGCGACGGACGCATCCTCATGGCTCGGGAGAACTTCGGGTGCGGTTCGTCTCGGGAACACGCCGTTTGGGCGCTTCGTGATTTTGGCATCCGCACGGTACTTGCGACTAGTTTTGCCGACATATTCTTTAATAATTGTTTCAAAAACGGGGTACTTCCGATAGTCCTACCGGCCGCGGATATTGATCGCCTGTTCGCGAGCGATCAAGACAATGGATCGGTAGAGATGGAAGTTGACCTTGCTCGCCAGTCCCTGACCAGTGGGGATGGTCGGGTCTATCGTTTTGAGATTGATGAATTCAAAAAGAGCTGCCTTCTCGAGGGGCTCGACGACATCGCCCTAACGCTGCAGCACGAGGGTGATATCGACGATTATGAACAACGAAGGTCCCGAGAGGTTCCGTGGTTGTTTCGTGATCTAGATTAGCCTAGCCCGCCGTTTACCGTTATTTTGCACTGATGTAACCCCAGGTATGTTTTCGGAAAAACCCAATGTTGCGATTGTCGGTGCGACCGGTGCGGTTGGTCAGACCATGGTCGCCATACTTGAGCAACGAGAGTTCCCAGTGGGAACCCTTTATCCTTTGGCAAGTGAGCGTTCTGCTGGGAAAACTGTGATGTTTCGCAAAAAGGCGGTGTTGGTTAAGTCGCTGGAGTCATTCGATTTCACAGACGTTGAGATAGCTTTTTTTTCAGCGGGCGCCAGCGTATCGGCTGAGCACGCGGCTCGTGCTGTCGCCTCTGGGTGCGTGGTGATTGATAACACCTCGCATTTTCGCAATGATCCGGCAATTCCGCTGGTCGTGCCGGAGGTTAATCCCACTGCGTTGTCCTCACACTCTGGCATTATCGCTAACCCGAACTGCTCGACCATACAGATGGTAGTAGCACTCAAGCCGATTTACGATGCGGTCGGTATTACGCGGATTAACGTTTGCACCTATCAGGCGGTGTCGGGGGCGGGAAATAAAGGGATGGAAGAGCTTGCCGGGCAGACTGCGGCTTTGCTCAATGGAAGGCCGGTGGAGGCCAAGGTTATGCCCAAACAGAT
>CBFIBN010000004.1:0-34273 GCA_965660775.1 Arenicellales bacterium
TCCTTTCTAATCAGTGAGTGTAGGAATCCGATTCTCACTCGCCCCAGTCCTCCTCAGTCTCAGGAGCCTCAGCCAGTGCAGGTGGATCCAGCGCTGTAACCTCAAGTTCGGTGCCGCAGTCGGGGCATTCGAGAAGTTCACCCACGACAGTGTCGTCATCGAACGTAATTTTGACAGCGCATACGGGACATTCGCTCATAGGAGTCTCCTGTTGTTATCCTCGGCCGGTTGGGCTCCGGCCGGTTGGCGGCTTATTCTAGTGCGGGTGATGCCGTAGAGTGAACCCTGATTAAACGGAATAAGGTATTAGATCTGGCTGACAAATTTCCCACCCAGGCCTTGGTGACCCATTGATCCCACGGCGTTTGGAGCCAAGCTGCCTATCGGGCCCAAGCTTAAGATCGATAACCTTTCAGAATAATCCAAGGACCGCTTAACGATAACCATCGTTTTTCCATAGATCAAACAAAATTCCGACATCATTATTTTGGTTTTCGACAGTTTAAAACCCCCAAGGAATTGACATTAAAACTCGAGTGGCAGGGTCCAACGGTTCTCTTGCCATCTTGCGTGGGCGCCCCCTATCGAGGTGACACAATCCATAACAGAAGCCTTAAAAATACGCTAGAATCCGCCCAGCAGGCGCGTAGCTCAGTGGTAGAGCACCACCTTGACATGGTGGTGGTCGGTGGTTCGATCCCACTCGCGCCTACCATTTCAGTCAAGATGATCTCGCCTGGTAACACCGGCCCCGTGCCGGTCGCCTTTTTTCGGGATACGATTCTACTTTCCCGGATTACAACCTGAACACAACAACTATCGCGACAATGAAGATCACATTACCAGATGCCAGCGTGCGTGAATATTCGGCGCCGACCACAGTGGCCCAGATTGCCGCAGATATCGGTCCGGGTCTTGCAAAGGCGACCCTAGGCGGAGAAGTAGACGGTCACCTGGTTGATTCATCTTTTGAAGTAGACCAAGACGCGGTCGTTCGCATCATTACCGGAAAGGACATCGAAGGCCTTGAGATTATTCGCCACTCCTGCGCCCACTTGCTTGCGCAAGCCGTAAAAGAGCTTTTCCCTGACGCCCAAGTGACTATAGGCCCGGTCATTGAAGATGGCTTTTATTACGACTTTGCCTACCCGCCAGGCTTTTCCGAAAGCGACCTTGAAAGTATCGAACAGCGGATGGCAGAGCTCGCTAAAAAAGGGGCGGCAGTCGAACGAAAAACGATGGGGCGAGATGATGCGATTTCGTTTTTTCGTAATCTTGGCGAGGAATATAAGGCTAAAATTATCGAAGAGATCCCCCCGCAGGAAGCGCTTTCGCTCTATCAGCAGGCGGATTTTGTGGACCTGTGTCGGGGCCCCCATGTTCCGGATATTAGCCACCTTAAAGCTTTCAAGCTGACCAAACTCGCTGGCGCTTACTGGCGAGGCGACTCTAGCAATGCGATGCTACAGCGTATATATGGGACGGCCTGGGCGGATAAAAAATCTCTACAGGATTATCTACACCGCATCGAAGAGGCCGAAAAACGCGACCACCGACGGATTGGTAAAGAACTTGATTTATTTCATTTTCAAGAAGAAGCCCCAGGAATGGTCTTTTGGCACCGGGACGGTTGGACGCTGTACACAGTGGTTGAACGTTATGTACGAGAGTTGCTTGACGAGTATGGCTATCAGGAAGTGCACACACCACAGATGCTCGATAGAAGTCTGTGGGAGCGCTCCGGGCACTGGGATAAGTTTCGGGACAATATGTTCACCACTCAGATAGATGATCGTGATTACGCGATTAAGCCGATGAACTGCCCCGGGCACGTGCAGCTTTTTAATCAGGGCTTACGCAGCTACCGCGATCTGCCGATCCGGATCGCTGAGTTTGGGATTGTCCATCGCAAGGAACCCTCTGGCACGCTCCATGGTCTGCTTCGCGCACGGCGTTTCACGCAGGACGACGCCCATGTATTTTGTACTGAGGATCAGTTACAAGAAGAAGTTTCGACGTTAATTGAACTCACCTACCGGATGTACCGGGATTTTGGCTTTAAAGATATCGAAGTCGCTCTGTCGACACGCCCGGAGCAACGAGTAGGCGAGGACGCGTTGTGGGACCGCGCCGAGAAAGCGCTTGCATTGGCGCTCGAAGAAAAAGGTATTGCGTACACCGTGCAGCCAGGAGAGGGCGCCTTTTACGGCCCCAAACATGAGTTCGTTTTACGGGATTCGATTGGGAGGCGATGGCAGTGCGGCACGATTCAAGTAGATTTCTCGATGCCGGGCCGGCTCGATGCCGAGTACGTTGCGGCGGACGGGGTCAAAAACACACCGGTTATGATCCATCGGGCCATTCTGGGCTCTTTGGAGCGTTTTATTGGGATTCTGATTGAGGATACCGAGGGCAAGTTGCCCTTTTGGCTGGCTCCGGTACAGGCGGTTATTCTCAATATTACTGATCGACAACGCGATTATGCGTTGGAAACAGAAAAATCCCTTAAAAAACAGGCCATCAGAGTCGAATGTGACTTGAGAAACGAGAAAATAGGCTATAAAATTCGCCACTCGACTTTGCGACGGATTCCGTACCTACTGATTGTGGGTGATCGGGAGATGGCGCAGGGGCAAATCGCCGTGCGAACGCGCGAGGGTGAGGATCTGGGAGTAATCCCGGTAGACGAGTTGTCCGAAAGACTCCTCCACCTTGAAGCTGATGCACGGCGTTAATATTTCTGGAGGATAAACCGATAGCAGTAGCAAAACAACAGCGGATGAACGAGGATATCGTTGACGCTCAGATTCGCCTAGTTGGAGACTCGGGTGAACAATTGGGGATCGTTACTGCAGTCGAAGCCAGAGGGATCGCTGTTGAGCGCGGGCTGGATCTGGTGGAAATAGCGCCAAATGCGGAGCCGCCAGTCTGCCGACTGATGGATTATGGGAAATTCCTTTACTCGAAATCCAAGAAGAAACAGGAATCCAAAAAGAAACAAAAGCAGATTACTGTCAAAGAAATTAAGTTTCGCCCCGGAACCGATATCGGCGATTATGATATTAAGGTTCGCAACCTGACCCGATTTCTGGAAGCTGGTAACAAAGTTAAGGTCACGCTGCGTTTTCGCGGCCGGGAAATGGCTCACCAGGAGCTTGGGATGGAAATGCTGAAGCGGGTCGAGGACGCCTTGCAGAATATCGGAGTGGTAGAGCAGATGCCAAAGATGGAAGGTCGGCAGATGGTTATGGTGCTGGCGCCCACAAAGAACTGATTACGGAAATACCGAAAATGCCAAAATTAAAAACCAATCGTGGAGCTGCCAAGCGATTTACGAAAACCGCGGGCGGCAAGTTCAAGCGCTCACAGGCCTATCGAAACCATATCCTGACCAAGAAGTCGACCAAACGTAAACGCCAATTGCGAGAAAGCCTGCTGGTCCACTCGGCTGACCAGGCCGCAGTCCGCCGTTTACTGCCCTACAGTTAAAGATTCAAGCCAAAATTACCTAGAGAAAGCATCATGCCCAGAGTCAAAAGAGGTGTTACGGCCCGCGCCCGACACTCCAAGGTTATCTCCCGAGCGAAAGGATACCGTGGCGCCCGTAAGAACGTATTTCGGGTAGCGAACCAAGCGGTAATGAAGGCCGATCAGTACGCCTACCGAGATCGACGTCAACGTAAAAGACAGTTCCGGATGCTATGGATCGTTCGGATCAATGCGGCAGCTAGGACTCACGACCTCAGTTACAGCCGCCTGATTGATGGTTTAGGTAAGGCCAGCATCCTCATTGATCGTAAAATACTCGCCGATATGGCAGTGAACGACCATGACGCATTTGCAGCGCTCGCTGAAAAGGCAAAATCCGCGCTGGCAGCCTGAGACCCGCAACAACAGCGGCCCTGTATGCAAGGGTCGCACCCTGGGGAAAGGTTGTCAGAACCTTTCCCCTTTTCGTTTGGAGGCGCTGAAACCGCGATGACCGGGAAAGTACACGCAACGCTGGATTCGATATTGGGACAGGCGTTGTCAGCCATAAACCAAGCTGCGGATTCGCGTCAACTCGAAAAAACCCGGGTTGAATTTCTAGGTCGTCACGGTTCCCTCACTGCGCAACTAAAATCAATAGGCGGCTTGCCGCTGGGCGACCGAAAGGCCTTCGGTCAAGCGGTCAATCGCGCTCGGGACCAAATTAACGACGCGTTGACCAAAAAAGGGAAGGCCCTAGCGGCACGCGAACAACTTTCAGATGCCGAGAAGGATCGAATCGATGTGACGTTGCCGGGCAGGCGCAGCCTTTTGGGAGGGGTCCATCCAATTACCCGAACCGTGAGGCGAATAGAACGGATTTTTCAGCGTACAGGCTTTGATGTGACTCATGGCCCGGAGATCGAGGATGAGTTCCACAACTTCGAGGCGCTAAACATTCCAAAGGATCATCCTGCCCGAGCGATGCATGACACTTTTTATATATCACCTGGGGTGGTGCTTCGAACTCATACCTCGCCAGTCCAGATACGCTATCTTGAGTGCCATCAACCACCACTTCAGATCATAGCGCCGGGGAGGGTATATCGGTGCGACTCCGATGTAACTCACACACCGATGTTTCATCAGGTCGAGGGACTAGCCGTTGACACCGATATTTCTTTCGCCGACCTTAAGGGCGTACTTACTTTTTTTCTTCAAGAATTCTTTGAGCAGCAACTGCCGGTTCGATTCAGACCATCGTTTTTCCCATTTACCGAGCCCTCAGCCGAGGTCGATATGGGTTGCGTATTCTGTGAAGGGCGCGGCTGCCGGGTCTGTCAGCAAACTGGCTGGCTCGAGGTTCTGGGTTGCGGTATGGTGCACCCGCAGGTGTTCCATCAGGCGGGAATAGATAATGAACGGTTCACAGGCTATGCCTTTGGGTTAGGGATCGAACGCCTAGCGATGCTGCGTTACGGTGTAGACGATTTGCGGCTGTTTTTCGAAAATGAGGTGGCGTTTTTGAGCCAATTTTCCTGAATGAGGAACCGTAATTGATCATCAGTGAGAACTGGCTACGTGAGTGGGTCGATTTCGACCTGGATTTTGCGACCCTGGCAGATCGACTAACCGCGGCAGGACTAGAAGCCAGCGGGTTGACTTCGGTGCCGCGGGTGTCTGAGGCGGTGATTGCAGGGCGGATCACTCATTTAGGACCTCATCCCGATGCGACTAGTTTGTCCCTGTGCGAGGTCGACAGCGGTCCAGGATCCATGAGCCAGGTCGTTTGCGGAGCAGCCAATGCCCATGTCGGGATGGTCGCGCCTCTAGCTATGCCCGGCGCCATTCTGCCAAACGGCTCAGTTATCCGACCAACCACGATTCGAAATCAGGTCTCTACAGGTATGCTTTGTTCGGGCGCCGAATTGGGCATTGACGACTCGGTGTCCGGCTTGCTCGACCTCGACCCCTCGCTGGCACCCGGTACAAGCTTGAACGCTCATCTCGACCTGGGTGATCAATTGCTTGAAATTGACCTAACGCCTAATCGGGGCGATTGCCTCAGTTTGTTTGGGATGGCCCGCGAAGCAGCCGTGGTTGCAAACGGGCGTCTAAAGATGCCGTCGCTTCCGCGGGTTCGGGCATGCAGCAAACTTAGGCGCGAAGTTGATTTAGCTCGCCCGGCTGAGTGCCCCCGCTACATGGGTCGTATCATTGAGGGGTTAGATACAGGCTCGCGTTCGCCGGATTGGATTCGGGAGCGGCTTCGACGCTGCGGAATCCGCAGCATTGATGTGTTAGTGGATATCAGCAACTACGTCATGCTTGAGCTCGGCCAGCCAATGCATGCATTCGATGCTGAGCGTCTTCAGGGCCGAGTTACCGTACGCGCATCGATGAAAGGCGAGAGGCTAAAACTGCTTGATGGTGTGGCTATTCGGCTGAAACAGGAAGATCTGATTATCGCGGACGATAGTGGGCCGATCGCGCTTGCGGGTGTGAAAGGCGGTATGGCCACCATGATTACGCACAAAACCCGAACAGTCATGCTTGAGGCTGCATTTTTCGCACCCACTGCGATTGCCCGAACCGTCAGAAGTTACCACATGCCAACGGATGCCTCCCACCGGTTTGAACGAGGTGTGGATTTCGAATTACCCGCGGTGGCCATTCAGCGAGCGAGCGAGCTGATAGTGGACGCCTGTGGCGGCGCCTGTGGCCCGATCTTCGGCCGCACTGTCAAGCGTCAGCTCCCGCCCCGCAGGCCCTTAACCTTGCGCAAATCCAGGCTTGAGCGCCTTTTAGGTCAGAAGACTCCGGCGCGTCAGGTTCGGGCTGTTTTCAACTCGCTAGGAATGAATCCCAAAACTGAAACGGGTGGGTGGAGCGTTACCCCGCCTAGTTATCGTTTTGATCTTTCCGGAGAGCATGATCTAGTTGAGGAAGTAGCGCGTATCGTTGGCTACGATAAATTTAAACCACGCACGCCGCGTGTTCAGGTTGGCCGGGGACTCGCCTCTGAAAGGGTTTTGAGCGCTGATCGGGCCAGGGACTTGTTGGTCGATAGGCATTATTATGAAGCAATCACCTATAGCTTTGTTAACCCCGCCCTGCAGGGGCTGGTTGCACCTGGTGAGCCGACGATCGATCTTCGTAACCCAATTGCGTCACACCTGGGACAGATGCGTCTGTCCCTTTTACCAGGATTGCTTGAGGCGCTTGCCAATAATGCGAGACGCCAAATTAGGGATGTCCGGTTTTTCGAGACGGGACATGTTTACCTAAAGACAGGGCGGGTCCGTACCGAGATTGAGAGGATTGCTGGGGTATCCATGGGTATGACACTGGCCCAATCCTGGGACAGGCCGGACAGACCGATTGATTTTTTCGACATTAAAGGGGATGTCGAGGCGCTTCTCAGGTTAGCAGACCCGAAAAGGCGCGCCACTTTTGAGCCAAACTCCAATCCGGCTTATTATCCAGGGCAGTGTGCGCAAATAAGGGTCGAAGGGGAACCCTGTGGCTGGATCGGGCGAATTTCGCCAAGTTTGCAGGAGTTCGTTGAACTGGAATCTCCAATTTTTGCTTTCGAATTAGATTGGGAGTTAATAAATAAGACCAAGATTCCACAATTTTCGCCCGCGTCAAGATTTCCGGTGATCGGCCGTGACCTATCCTTTGTTTTTTCCAACGATGTCTCCGCGGCAAAAATTGGGTCGTGCATTCGTAAGTCTGCTGGAGAATTACTGACGACACTTGAGTTAGTCGATATCTACCGTGGCAAAGGTATTAAAGAAGGGGAAAAATCTGTTACTTATCGCTTGACGTTGCAATCCAATTCCCGCAGTCTTACAGATCAGGAGGCGGACAACATTACCGGGCGCATTATTGCCTCGATAACAAGCGACCTCGGCGGAGAACTGAGGACAGGGTAGGTTGGAATCTGGTCAAAATGGCGACACACACTATTACTAAAGCAGCCCTCGCGAACACGCTCTTTGACCAACTCGGGTTAAACAAGCGCGAAGCGAAAGAATTTGTAGAACTGTTTTTTGAGCAGATTCGTCAAGCGCTCGAAGTTGGGGAGAGTGTTAAGTTGTCAGGTTTTGGCGGGTTTACCATTCGCGAGAAAAACAGCAGGCCCGGCCGAAACCCAAAAACAGGGGAACAGGTGCCGGTATCAGCACGGCGGGTGGTAACCTATCGGGCGAGTCAAAAAGTAAGAGACCAGATTAGTGATAATACAACCATGATCAATTCGAGCATTGATAGAGACCATACGTCGTGACAATGCTGGATCCCCGCTCGGACGATCTTCCACCGATTCCCGGAAAAAGGTATTTCACCATTGGAGAAGTCGGACAGTTGTGTTCTGTAAAGCCCCACGTACTTCGTTACTGGGAACAAGAATTCCCTCAGTTGCAACCAGTGAAGCGACGTGGAAACCGACGTTACTATCAGCGCCACGAAGTTGAACTAATCCGGACTATTAGGAAGCTACTCTATATAGAGGGCTACACCATCAGCGGTGCTTGCAACCAATTAAAAGGGAGTGAACTGAAACCCGTTGGCGCAAGCAGTGATGACGTGGCGACTCAATTTATCGATGAACTGCAACAAATCTCCGCGCTTCTGGGACCCTAGTGCTTTAGAATTCATCGCAGAATATCGGGGCGTAGCGCAGCCTGGTAGCGCACCGCACTGGGGGTGCGGCGGTCGGAGGTTCAAATCCTCTCGCCCCGACCAATTTTGGATTCGCAATTTATCGCTCCTCTTCGCCGAGCTTAGAATGCTAAATCCGATCCTCCAGTCAGCGACAGCTTGTTTTAGTAAGTCAAGGCAATCTTAAACGTGAGCCGACTAGATAGCGTAATTCGACGGCTACAGGCCCAGCGCCTTTGTCTTAATGCCGCCGTGACCCATGTAGAAGAGTTCCCAGGGCCTTTTCTCGAACTGGGCCTGGGAAATGGCCGTACCTACGACCACCTTCGAGAGATAGCCCCAAAGCGCGATATCTACGTTTTTGAGCGTAGTCCCGCTGCGCATCCTGATTGCACTCCACCGGAAAAGTTTTTGATTCAAGGGAGCTTCAACGAAACGCTTAAGAAGGCCTCCTCTCAAATTGAACAACTGGCTGCATTAGCGCATTGCGATATTGGCAGCGGGGATCTTGGCGTCGATAGGGCTCTGGCAGCCCAGATCGGGCCCGCTATTTCGGCATTGTTAGCCGAGGGTGCGATAGTTCTTTCTGATCAACTGTTCGACTATAGTGACTGGAGCGCGATTCAACTTCCAGATGGCGTCACGGTTGGCCGCTACTACATGTATCGAAAATCCAGCATTGGAAAACATCGAGATACCCGATATGCCGATGGCGCCTGAAGAGGACTTAAAACCCGGGCTATTCAGCCTTTCTCGAACGTTGAATTTCCATCTGGAGTTGACTGATAAGTGTAATGCGGGGTGTCCGATGTGCGGACGAACGGTCCAAATGGACCGCTGTCGACCAAATATTGAGAAAGTTCGAAATATCGAGTTGAGTCTGAGCGTGATTAAGCGAAATTTCCCCCCAGATTTCTGTCGGCGTGTCGACACCATCGATCTTTGCGGTGGATTGGGAGATCCTCCAGCGGCACGAGAATGCCTTGATATCTGCGAGTATTTTATTGACAACGGCGTCAAACTTATCCTTTCATCAAACGGTGGCCTTCGAAGTGAGGGTTGGTGGCGAAAACTCGGGGATATATTCAGTTCTAATGCATCTTTTGTAGAATTCCACATCGACGGCTTAGCGGATACGAATCATCTTTACCGAATTAATACCCGTTTTTCAAAGATTATGGCTAATGCACGAGCTTTCCTTGATACCGGAGCCGTTGGTGAATGGCACTTTATTCCTTTTAAACACAATCAACACCAGCTTGCGGAGGCCTTGTCACTTAGTCGTAAGATGGGTTTCAGAAGCTTCCGGGTAATCGACACAATCCGTTTTGGACCCAGCGAATCTTTCGTGTACCAGATGCCAGACGGGTCAATTCGCCACTTGGAACCTTCTAGTGGCGATATTGTTAGTCTTGCGCTGGGAAAAAATATCCCACAGCAGACAACGAAAGCAGTCGACCCCCAAGCCACTCAGCCAATCAGTTGTAAATCGGCTAATGAGAATCGGCCGTATATTGTCGCCGATGGTAGCGTATCGGCATGCTGCTGGATCGAAGGTTCCGATGATGAAAAAAATATGTATTCAAGGGCGAAGGTCAGTCACGAAGAGCACAATATTAACCGACGACTATTGCAGGAGATTCTTCTGGAGGAGCCCTATCATCGTATCTATCCTCAGGCTTGGAAGGAAGGATGCAATCCAGTTTGCATTCGAAAATGTGGTTTGATGCGCCGAAATACTCGCACAGAACTTTAATGAAATGCACCATCAAAGCGGCACTTTTTAAAACGACCATTTCCAGTTTAATATGAGACATGATTGGGAAATGTCAGCTGGCTAGTCGCCAGACAAAGTCCACAAATTGAAAGCCATAGGGTAGGCTCTATGAAACACATACTTTGGTTGGCCTTGTTGCTTTTGGCACCCGCTTTGCTGGCGGATCTCAAAGTTGGTGAGGCCCCTCCGCTTTTGCTTTTGGAAGGAAAGGCAGGAGGTCGAGTCGACGGGAGCGCTTGGTCAAGCGCCGAACTGACAGGAAAGGTGCATGTTCTAATGTATGTCGACCCTGACAAGGTCAAAGTCAACAGCCATGTTGAAGAAGCACTAGCGGACGAGGGATTTGACCCACAATACTTTGCTACCATTGGCGCCATCAATATGGCGGCGTCCTGGAAACCTGATTTTGCTATCGACCTGATCCTCAAGACAAAGCAGGAGAAATACCCTAATACGGTTTATGTAAGGGATAAGAATAGTGCTTTTGTCTCCCAGTGGGGACTTGTGGATCAAGGCTATCATGTACTTGCCGTATCAGGAGATGGCAAAATTATTTTTTCGGCGTCGACTAAACTCACAGCGGGCCAAATTAGGGATCTAATCGAACTTATTCGTAACCACATCAGTCGTTAAGGCATATTTCACCTATGGCCAGAACAAGTAACATTCCAGTAACTCTCATCGAAAAAAGTGCTCACGCCGAAACAGCTTTTGACAACCTGGGTTTTGGCGAGGTCTTCTCGGACCACATGCTTTTATGTGACTGGGCTGACGGCGGGTGGAAATCCCCGCGGATTGTGCCACGTGAGGCGCTTAAAGTGGATCCGGCTGCACTTGGGCTCCACTACGGGCAAAGCGTCTTCGAAGGGCTTAAAGCTTATTGGGGAACCGCCGACAATCGAATAAGATTGTTTCGCCCTGACAGAAACGCACAGCGGTTGGCAGCCTCCTGTAGTCGGCTGTGTATTCCCGCTCCCGACCCGGATCAGTTAGTTGACTGGATCAAATCGCTCGTTGCGGTAGAAGCCAAATGGATTCCGGCAAATTTGGGCGAGGCGCTTTATATTCGACCCATGATCTTTGCAACAGAAGGGCATCTCGCTGTTCGCCCTGCCAATCGATACACCCTAGTGATCGTTGCTGCACCGGTTGGGCAGTACTTCGCCCAGTATGGTCGACCGTTGAGAATAAAGGCGGAAGATCGCTATACGCGAGCAGCATCCGGCGGAACCGGCGCCGCGAAAACTGCCGGGAATTATGGCGCAACCCTTAAACCAATGTTTGAAGCGGCTTCCAAGGGTTTCGACCAGATACTCTGGTTAGACGGCGATGAGCACGCGTTTGCAGAGGAAGCAGGGCAGATGAATATATTCTTTCGTATTGGGGACGAAGTGATTACTCCCGAGCTCTCAGGGACGATTCTTCCCGGGGTCACTCGTGACAGCGTGCTGTCGTTGTTGAAGCAATGGGACGTCAAAGCCACCGCGCGGCGAATTTCTATGGTGGAACTTCGTAAAGCGGCCGAGTCGAAAGATTTGCTCGAAATATTTGGAGCGGGCACGGCAGCGGTGGTTGTACCGGTGGATTCGATCCAATATCGAGATTTTAATATCCACGCCTGTCCACCGTCATCCAACAGCCTTTCCCAGCGACTTTTTCAGTCACTGCTTGCGATCCAGCACGGCCAAGTTGATGACACGAATAATTGGATTCAGTTTGTCGACACTAACTAAAAGTCTGAATCTTTTTGATTCTTGGAGTCTCTTTAATCGCCATTGGGCTTGGACAATCATTTTGATCTTTTGCATGCCATTCCCAGCTTTTGCCGACTCTCAAATCGAACGCGGCTTTGAACTCGCTCGGCAGTATTGCTCTCGCTGCCACGTCATCGGAGAATATAATCGCATGGGCGGGATTGGAAACAGCCCTTCTTTTTCCTGGATGGTGAAGAGCGCCGACTGGCGTGAACGTTTTCAGACTTTTTACGCCCGCCGTCCTCACCCGGTTTTTGTCCGAGTGCCTGGCTATGCACGGTGGTCCAATGTTGAGCCCTACTACCCGCCTTTTGAAATTCGTCCTAGTGAAATTGACCTTATCACCGAGTACGCTGGGAGCCTTCAGACAACGGACTGAGAGCCCCTTTTTACGCTTTTGTACAACGGCTCCGCTGGCTTCTCCTTTTTGACTCATGCACCGACTCATTTTCCACTTTCGATTCTTGGGATCATCAGATTCAGGTATTCACCCGTTTACGAGTGGGTACAGTTGATCATAAATCATGGGTGAAGGCCTGTTACTGCTGCTGTTGCTTTTCCTTTCGGCATTCTTTTCAGGATCGGAAACGGCCTTGGTCAGTTTGTCTCTTGGTCGTGCAGATGCCCTTGCCCGCGACAGGCGGCGCGGCTCGCGAGCCTTGTGCGCGCTAAAAGCACAGCCTCAGCGCATGTTGGTTGCGATCCTCATTGGTAACAATGTCGTGAATATCAGCGCATCTGCGCTCGCGACTGTGATTGCCACGCGAGAATTTGGCGACGCAGGGCCTGGCGTAGCAGTGGGAGTACTTACGATTGTTATTCTCGTTTTTGGGGAGATCACCCCAAAAAGCCTGGCTACCCGCTACTCGGAACGAATTTCTCTTGCAGTCGCGCCAGCGATCCTTGGTTTTGTCTACCTGAGCGCTCCGATTGGAATCATGTTCGAACGCATCGCTCTCGCTATGGGCAATGGTGCCTCAGGGGCGAGTGAGGAACCGGTGGTGACCGAGTCCGAACTCATCAGTATGGCGGGATATGGAGAAGAGGAGGGCACGATTGAAGAAGGTGAGAAACAGCTTATCGAGCGCGCGTTCGCCTTTAGCGATCTTTCAGTGTCCGATGTGATGACCCCACGGCACAAAGTCTTTCGCCTTCCCGCTCAGATGGCTATAGCCGATGGGGTAGGCCAGCTTATGGTTTCACCCTTTAGCCGCATTCCTTTGCATGATGATGATCCCGACGAAATTGTCGGCATGCTTCACGTTCGCGACGTACTTAGGCCATTGGTTTCTGGTGATAGAGATGTCTGCCTGACTGATCTCGCCCGGCCGCCTTATTTCGTTCCGGACCGACAGTCTCTGACCGACAGCATCTCCGCACTGCGCCAAGAACGTCACCATCTCGCAGTTGTCGTCGATGAACACGGTCTCATGGAGGGGGTTGTGAGTCTCGAAGACTTGCTGGAGGAACTGGTCGGCGAGATTTACGACGAAAGCGATCCCGCGCCGCTCGATCTCGTTGGGCACGGCCCTGACAGGGTGACCGTCGAGGGTGCATCAGAGTTACGAGTGCTGACGGAATATTTCGACACTCCACTGCCCGGAAAACCCACAGATTCGGTGAGTCTATGGATTTTGAAGAAAGTTCAGCGAATACCCAAAAGCGGAGAAACCTTTGAGTTTGATGGGTTAACGGTCACGGTCAAACGCGCGACGCAAAGACGTATTCTTGAGCTGGACATTTCCCGCTAAAAGCGCGGCTGTGCCCGGGCGCTGACAGAGAATCTTTTTAAAAACTGATCACAATAACGAAGTTAATTCACTGGTTAGATTCTCGCTGCAAAGTCGAGGAAAACAGAATTTCCGCCCGGTGGATTGGAGTAGACGCAACAATGTCGGTTGCAATTTGACTGGCATATTCGGCGATTGGGTTCGTCTGGTCACTCTGCGGTAGCGGTAGAACAAGTTGCGCGTTGAGTTGATTGGCGACAAAATGAAGAATGAGGCCCGAATAACCTTCGTCACCATGTCGTTCCAAAGTAAGGCCATGACGATCTAGTACGCTCACTACACCACGTTCGATTTCAGGCCGTTGCGGTAGTGAATCGATAGCAGGTGGCACTGAATCATCTTCTGGATCAATATGCACGATGACATCAATCATCCGATCAAAACGATCTTTTAAGGCTTTCATCACTTCGTCACCGATGTGATGCCCTTCAGAGACGCTGATAAATTTCGCAACGCGGATGTGAACATCTGCGTACACCTTGGAGCCCATGCGACGAGTTCTTAGTTCGTGGGCATCCAGCACGCCCGCAACAGCCATAATCGTTTGCCGGGCCTCTTCCTGGGTTGTCGCGTCCACCGCCGTATCGATCAACTCTTCGACAGATTCTTTACCAATACGGAAGGCAACGTACAGGATCATAGCTGCGACCCCAATGGCTGCGACCGAGTCGGCCCAAGGCAAGCCGAGCATGGCGCCGATTATTCCGACTATCACCACTAACGAAGAAAGGGCGTCGGTCCGGCTATGCCAGGCATTCGCACGCAGCAAAGAAGAGTTCAAACGCGTCGCAGAACGAATCGTGTAGTGAAAAACTCCTTCCTTCACAACTACCGACACAGCGGCAATCACAAGAGTTCCCCAACCCGGTTGTAGCAGCGGATCGGGGCCCGCCAGTCGGTCTACCGCATCCCAGGCAACGCCAAAGGCGACCAGTGCAAGCGAAGCTGCCAGAAGGGCGGTTGCAATCGTCTGAATGCGGCCGTGGCCATAGGGGTGTTCTCGGTCAGCCTGATGGCTGGCTTTTCGAGCGGCGACAATGACAAGCAGATCGGTCAGAAGGTCGGAAAAAGAGTGAATACCATCTGCAATTAGCGCCTGGGAGTGACCAAAATAGCCCCCCACGACTTTTGCCAAAGCCAGAATGCCATCTAAGACGCTTCCGACCAGCGTAACTGATCGGATTTCCCGGTACTCGGCTGACTGGCCCGTCGAACCGATACGTGGGCTTGCCTCATTCATCTGGGAAGCACTCTTAAAAGTCGCAAGCAGTCTATCAGGTTGACACTAACCGTTCGCTCGATTTAATCAATTAAGTACGCCCTAGCGAGTATGCAATTGCAAGATCATTAGCCCGAGTGTTACAAATTCTGGGATAATTGGGGTTGGAGGACCGTGTGGTTCGGTTCGTCCTAAAAAACGGACCATCTATGCGAATTTTGATCAGTAATGACGACGGCTATCTCGCTCCTGGACTGCTGGCGCTGTACCAGGCGGTCAGTTCAATAGCTGAAACATTCGTCGTCGCGCCTGATCGGAACCGTAGCGGTGCCAGCAATTCTCTGACTCTGACGCGGCCGCTGAGGGCTCACCAGGCACCAAACCACTTTTATTATCTGGATGGCACGCCAACCGATTGTGTCCACGTTGCCCTGACCGGATTGATGACCGATGAGCCCGATCTGGTGGTCGCAGGTATCAATCATGGCGCTAACCTGGGTGACGACGTGATTTATTCAGGAACAGTTGCAGCGGCAATGGAAGGGCGCTTTTTGGGATTGCCGGCGATTGCCGTGTCACTGGCCGGGTCCCACCCGACCAATTTTGATACGGCGGGGAAAGTCACGGTACAACTTCTGGAGCGACTTGCAAGGCAAGCGCTTCCAGCTGACACTATTATCAACGTGAATGTGCCGGATCGGCCGATAGAAGAGATCCGTGGGATTCAGGCAACCCGACTCGGCTATCGCCATAAGTCTGAACCAGTGATACGGGCCAAAGACCCTTATGGTTCAGAAATATATTGGGTCGGCCCTTCTGGCTCGGAGCAGGATGCCGGGCCGGGAACTGATTTCTTTGCAGTTCGCGAGGGTTTCGTTTCGGTAACCCCACTTCATGTGGATCTGACCCGTCACGACCATATCAGTCAGGTTCAGTCATGGTTACAGGCTCCCTGATCGTGAGTTACAAATCAGCAACGTTATCTGATGGCTTTACCTCCGAACGTACCCGTAAAAGACTAGTCACCGAGCTGCGAAGTAAAGGTATCACTGACGAAAAGGTGCTTTTAGCGATGGGCAGCGTTCAGCGGGATCTTTTTATAGAGGATGCGCTTAAGAGTCGCGCCTACGAGGATACCGCCCTGCCGATCGGATATCGGCAAACTATTTCCCAGCCCTTTGTAGTGGCACTCATGAGTCAGATATTGCGATCGAATCGCGATAAATTGAGTCGAGTCCTGGAGGTTGGTACTGGGTCGGGTTATCAGGCGGCAGTGCTATCGGAGTTTGCTGACCGAGTCTATACCATCGAACGTATTCAACAGTTACTGGATACGGCGAAGTTGCGCTTGGCACCGCTTGGAATCAGCAACATTAGTTTTCGCCATGGGGATGGGGCTTCGGGCTGGAGCGTTAACGCGCCATTTGACGGGATAATTCTCACGGCGGCTCCGGTAGTGGTACCAACCAATCTCTTTGACCAACTGGCCGAAGGAGGTATATTGGTTGCGCCAGAAGGCGAGGAGCAAGACCAGACCTTGGTGTACTGGAAAAAAACACACGGGTACATCCGACGAGTTGAGTCGGTTCCTGTGGTTTTTGTTCCGATGGTGTCCGGAATTATTTCGTGAAGATCTTCACACCTTTGTACAGCGCCGCGCTCCGGTGGGCAACCCACCGCCACGCCTCAAGATATCTATCGGCTTTGTCTTTCGCTGAATCGTCTTTTTTCCCTATTCCGCCCGATGTCATGCTGGCGCCTATGGTTCTAGCTCGTCGCGATCGGGCGTGGTTTCTGGCTGGTTTGACAACAGTAGCGTCGGTTGCTGGGGGCTTATTTGGCTATCTCATTGGAAAATTTCTATTCGGTACTGTGGCAGAGCCAATCATCGAGTTTTACGATGCTGGGTTGGCATTCGAGCGGGCACGTACATGGTTTGAGATCTACGGGGTATGGGTTGTGTTTGTTGCGGGCTTTACACCGATTCCCTATAAGATTTTCACTATTAGCGCCGGCCTAGTTGGCATGAGCCTGGTACCTTTCATACTTGCATCGTTGGTCGGGCGTGGAGCGCGGTTCTTTTTGGTCGCAGGTTTGATTCTTTTGGGAGGTGAGGCACTCGAAACTCAATTACGCCGCCATGTCGATGTCGTCGGCTGGGTCACGGTAGTTGTATTGATTTCGGGTTTTCTCTGGCTGAGTGGTTAATACCGATTTCCGTTTGATTAACGCGTTCGCCTTCATTTTAGGTCTGGCATGGATTGTGGCGGGGTGCACCGGTAACCCAGTGGTTCCAGTCAGTGATCTAACCAATGCCCGTACCGAGCATACCGCACGTATCGTCCGACCCGGGGACTCCCTTTACACGATCGCCTGGATGGCCGGCCTAGATTACCGGGATGTGGCTCGGTGGAACAGACTGCAGACCCCGTATACCCTTCAGGTAGGGCAGAAAATCTATCTTGGAGGGGAAATGTCCGGCAAAGAAATGTCGACCTCCGAAGTGGTTAGCGGGTTGCAGGCAAAAAGACCCGTTTCGGCCAGTAACCGGCCCAAAGTGGTTCAAGGCACTTCGAGCACACCCTCGGTCGGTCAGACCGTCCCGACCGCCAGCACCAAGACGCCAGACAGTACAGAAGGCTGGGTGTGGCCAGCCGGCGGCGACCTAATAACCCGTTTTAATGATGCGGCAGGCGAAAATGGTATTGATATTGCAGGTGCTGATGGGAGTCCAATACGTGCGGCCGCCAACGGCAAGGTCGTTTATGCGGGAACGGGACTCAGAGGTTACGGTTTGTTGCTAATCATTAAACACGATGAGACCTTTCTTAGCGCGTATGCCCATAATCGTGCGGTGACCGTTAACGAGGGGGATCAGATCTATAGCGGCCAGATTATTGCGGAAATGGGTCAATCGGGTGCTAGTTCTGTTAGGCTCCATTTTGAGATTCGTCGCAACGGGCAACCGATAGACCCGTTAACGATTTTGCCAGGTCGTTAGAGGCAAAGGGCGCAAGACGCTACAATGGTAAAATAATTGCGCCGAGGACCGACCGTTGGTCGATAGCGAGCAGATTGTAACTCGTACAAGCTGAGCGAGAGTTCATAAACTCCACTCCACGACCCCTGGTTGCGAGAACTTCCAGTAGTTCAGGTCCGGGAAACTGCTGTGTGGTGCCGGTGCCAATTATCAAGACTTCCCAGGAAAGATCAAAAAGCCCTAGGAGTTGCTCGGCTGAAAATAACCTAAAACTTGTCACCGCCCAGGCTTGTGGCGCAAAGTTGGGCGAGAGCAAAAAACTGGTGGTGCACAACGTTGGCCCGATCGAGACCGAAACAGAGTCATGTCCTTGGATGACCCTGATATTGGCACTGTTCTCAACCTGCAAGTCCATGGCTCAACGATCCCTTGCCATTTGCCGAGCCTTTAACGACGAATACCTTCCCACCGAGTGGCTCACAATAAAATCTCCTGAAAGAAGTTTGCGATACAATCCATCGCTCGTAAGCATTCCCGCGCATTCGAACATCTTGACTTTCCTTTGGATTGAGATCATATGAAACCAGTCAGCGTCGGTGTTATCGGCCTGGGCACAGTAGGCGCTGGAACAGTAGATGTGCTTCGGCGAAATGGCGAAGAGATCTCGCGTCGGGCAGGCCGGGAAATCAAAGTTACCCGGGCAGCCGTTCGCGATCTAGCGCGTTCGCGTGACTGTAACACTGCAGGTATTTCGCTTACAGTTAATCCTCATGAAATAGTTGAAGACCCCGGAATCGATGTCGTTATAGAGCTTATTGGTGGGTGCGATGTCGCTTTTGACCTGATCAGCGCGGCTCTTAATCATGGCAAGCACGTGGTTACCGCTAATAAAGCGTTAATCGCAACACGGGGAAATGAGATCTTTCACCAAGCCTCTTCGGCAGGATTGGTTGTTGCTTTCGAGGCGGCCGTCGCCGGAGGCATTCCCGTGATTAAGGTCCTGAGAGAAGGGCTGGCGGGCAATCGGGTAGAGAGGCTGGTTGGGATACTCAATGGAACCTGCAATTTCATCCTCAGTGGAATGCAAGACGATCGTTGTGACTACGCGGAGGTCCTATCGAAGGCGCAGGCCAACGGTTACGCCGAGGCAGATCCCAGTGTTGATGTGGAGGGGATTGATGCCGCGCATAAACTCACTATTCTTGCGTCCATTGCCTATGGCGTGCACCTTGACTTTAACTCGGTACACATTGAGGGTATCAAGGACGTCACGCAGGACGATATTATCTATGCTCGGGAACTTGGTTATCGAATCAAACACCTCGGCATCGCACGGCGCTTAAGCAATGGATTGGATCTTCGAGTGCACCCCTGTCTGGTGGGAGACGATCATCTACTGTCAAGCGTCTCCGGCGTAATGAACGCTATTGTCGTGAATGGAGACGCTGTGGGAGAGACCCTGTTGTATGGGGCTGGAGCGGGTGCTCAACCTACGGCATCCGCGGTGATTGCAGACTTGGTTGACGTTGTGAGGACGCTAACCTCTGACCCAGGTAATCGGGTGCCCCACCTGGCATTCCAACCCGCAGCACTTGCCGCGCCTGGAATCGTTCCCTTATCCGACATAGTTTGCGCGCATTACCTTAGATTAACGGTCCACGACCGTCCGGGAGTGCTAGCTGACATTACCCGTATTCTGGGGGATTATGACGTAAGTATTGAGGCGATACGACAGCAGGGGAGTGCCGATTCGCTGGGTAATGTGCCAGTTGTGATTGTGACCCACAGGGCGCTGGAGGCGAATGTCGCAATGGCCGTCTCGGAGATTGAAGCCCTTTCAGCGAATGCAAAAGCAGCGACAAGGATTCGCTTGGAAACTCTGGAGATCTTCGTTGATGAGTGATAGTGGCACTGGGTTGATCTCGCGGTACCAGGCGAGGCTTGCGCTACCGGCTTCTGTCAAGCCTATTAGCCTGCAAGAGGGGTCTACACCCCTAGTGTGTTTGAACTCCCTGTGTGTTCCAGAGCGGGGAATTGTCGTTTACGGCAAAGTGGAAGGAGCGAATCCCACAGGCTCATTTAAAGATCGGGGGATGACGGTCGCGATTACGATGGCCGCCCATGAGGGAAGTGAAGCCGTCATCTGCGCATCCACCGGTAATACGTCCGCAGCGGCGGCTGCCTATGCTGCCAGGGCGGGCATGAAGGCGTTTGTAGTGATTCCAGATGGGAACATAGCGCTTGGCAAGCTGGCCCAGGCCATGATGCACGGGGCTCGGGTCATTCAGATCGCCGGGAACTTCGATGAAGGAATGCAGATAGTGAAAGCGATGCCCGATGAAGCCCCAGTGACATTAGTCAATTCGGTCAATCCCTACCGCCTGCAAGGGCAAAAGACTGCAGCTTTTGAGATTGTCGACAGTCTGGGCAGAGCGCCCGATTACCACTTTCTTCCGGTGGGTAATGCGGGCAATATCAGCGCCTACTGGTTGGGATATTCCGAGTATCATCAGACCGGCGACGTCGATAAACTGCCTATCATGGTTGGCTGCCAAGCGGCAGGGGCTGCGCCATTTGTACGTGGCCAGATTGTTACTCACCCCGAGACTGTTGCGACTGCGATTCGTATCGGCAATCCACAATCCTGGGATCTTGCGCAGGCCGCGCGAAGTGAGTCGGGAGGCTGGTTTGTTGCACACGAAGATCAATTAATTCTCGATGCTCAGCAATATTTGGCACAACGTGAGGGTATTTTCTGCGAGCCCGCTTCCGCAGTTTCTGTTGCCGGATTAGTCGCGGCTTTGGGCGAGTCTGCCATTCCGGACCAATCCGTAGTCGTATGCACCTTAACGGGTCACGGACTTAAAGATCCAGATACGGCCATTAATCAGAGTCCAGAACCCCTGCGGGTGGCACCAACGCTGGGCGCAGTGCGGGATGCTATCCTTCGCTGAGGAGATCAGTTTTTCGGTTAATGGCGTAGTACGACTCGTAGGGAGGCCTTGATGCTCGGGGGCAATGTTCTGGTTTTTGATATCGAGACCGTCCCCGATGTTAAGGCCGGTCGGCAGTTGTTAGACCTTGAAGGCCTTAGTGACGAGGACGTTGCTCTGGCCATGCGGACCCTGCGTACACAAAAAACCGGAAAGACAGATTTTCTCTCTCATTTCCAACACCAAATAGTCGCGATATCAGCCGTATTGCTTAGCAACGACAGCCTTAAGGTTTGGTCGTTAGGTAATCCCGCTTCTGGCGAAAAAGAATTATTGGAACGGTTTTTCGATGGAATAGAGAAATTTTCTCCCGTTCTTGTGAGTTGGAACGGCAACGGCTTCGATCTCCCGGTCATCCATTACCGCGCTTTAAAACACGGCGTTTCATCGGCGCGTTACTGGGACAACGGCGACATTGATCGGGAATTTCGCTGGAATAACTACCTCAGTCGATTCCATGCCCGGCATCTTGATCTGATGGACGTGTTGTCTGGGTATCAGCCAAGGGCTTTTGTTTCCCTCGATGAGTTGGCGGTGATGCTGGGCTTCCCGGGGAAGATGGGGATGAGTGGTGCTCACGTCTGGGAAAGCTTCTGCTCCGGGCAAATCGATTCAATCCGGGACTACTGCGAAACTGACGTCTTGAACACCTACCTGGTGTTTTTGCGGTTTCAGCAGATTCGCGGCGTCCTGAATGAAGACGAATTAAAGCACGAGCAAAGTCGCCTGCGGGATCTTCTTGCGGACAGTGGCAGGCCCCACCTAACCGAGTTCCTTGCGCGCTGGCGGGTCTTGGACAGTGCCAACTAATCACGTCGCCCCTTTCCCGGTCGTCGTCGATTCTTTAAGTCATGATGGCCGAGGGGTCGCCCGAGTTGAGGGTAAAGTGTGGTTTGTTGAGGGAGCACTTCCGGGTGAGACGGTCATCGTTCGGCCCACTAAAACTAGACGTTCTTTTTCGTCAGGGCTGGCAGACCAAATAATCGTTCAATCAAAGAATCGGATACAGGCGCCATGTCAATATTTTGGGACCTGCGGCGGCTGTGCCTTACAGCACCTTGAGCATAGCGCCCAACTAACCTTTAAGCATCAGACTCTCCTTGATGCACTGGGCAAGGTGGGCGTAGGACCGGTGGCGGTAGTAAGCCCCACTAGTATTACGCCATGGGGGTATCGGCGGAAGGCGCGGTTCGCCGTCCGTTTTGTACCGAAGAAGGGCGGAGTCCTGGTCGGATTTCGCGAGCGAAATAACAAATATGTCACACCGTTGGCCGAGTGCCTGGTGATCGATCCTTCAATTAACTCTGTTCTCGCAATGCTACCAAGCCTTCTACAGGGGATGAACGCGCCTGATCGGATCCCTCAAATTGAAGTGGCCGTGGGGGATAACGGAACCGCACTGGTTTTTCAACACCTCGGACCCTTAACGGCTGGAGACACTGATCGTCTGGGACAGTTTGGCCGTGAAAACAACCTGCTGGTCTACAGCCAAAGCGGGGGCTCAGGTTCAGTTGAAGCGATATTTCCAAGCCAACCGCTACTTCTCAACTACGCTCTGCCTGAGTTCTCTATCTCGATTGGGTTTTCGCCGACCGATTTCATTCAAGTTAATCGGCTGGTTAATCAAGCGCTGGTTGGGATGGTTATTGACTGGCTGGACATTGGAGCGACGGATTCGGTACTTGATCTATTTTGCGGGCTGGGTAACTTTTCGCTACCGGCAGCCCGTGGGGCAAAGAAGGTTCTCGGAGTAGAGAAAAGCCCAAGCTTGATCTCGCGCGCTCGTGACAACGCGCACCGAAATGGGATCTCTAACACCACCTTTGAGTGTCGCGACCTTTGTAGCAAAGATTTCGGCAAATGGGATCCGGGAGGATTCTCAAAGGTCATCGTTGACCCTCCCAGGAGCGGGGCCATAGAGGCATTGAACTTTGTCAACGAACGGGTCAAGCCCCGCGTCCTCGCTTATGTATCCTGTGATCCAGCAACGCTTGCGCGGGATGCGGCAACCCTCACCAAATCTGGGGCATACCGGCTAGTGAAACTAGGTCTGGCGGATATGTTTCCACATACCGCTCACATAGAATCCGTGGCCCTGTTTCACCGGAGTGAAACTACCGCTCCGGGTGAAACATAACGATCACACGTTTCGGTCAACCTTCGGTACCGGTTTTGTTCGGCTCCCCCGCAGCAGGGGCCGGTGATGAGTTAGTAGAACTTTTGGATGCCGGATCCTGTTGTTGGCTGCCAGAATTAGTGCGTGGGCCTTGCCCTCCAGACCGACCTCTCCCTCCTCGCGATCGACGCTGACCGGATTTTTGGCCTGAGGCTGAACTCGAGGAGTTATCTGCACTACTTTCGCGGTTGCGGCCCGCATTACCCTGTCCCTGTGCGTTGCGGTTGCGACCGCCTTCCGAGCCTTCTTTCCGCTCCTGGCGTTGCCCATCTCTACGCCCGCCGGAACGCCGACCACGAGAGCGACTTTGGCCTGGTCTACCCCTTCGTTGAGGCGGCCTTTCTGGTTTTTTCTCAGGTTCTGGGGTCTCGCTGTTCTTTGTAAGTCGATCCCAGATCCGTGCTAATAAACCTAAACTACCCGGCTTGGCGTTATCTTGAGCGCTACTACGCACTGGCGGCGGAGGAGTATCTATTTGATCCAGATTTACGGCCGGGCGAGTTTTTCGGTGCGTCAGTGAGTATTCCAACTCGTTTTCACTAGCGGGTGTAATTCGAATTTTGTGGCTTTCGAGTGTATTACCGGTCGCATCGATATCCTCACTTTTCAATCGTTGGATATTAAACTGGGAACCCTGCAAATCGGGCGAGGGAATAAGGACGATACGCGTGCCTAAACGTGATTCAACCTGGTTGACTTCGTGACGTTTTTCATTGAGCAAGAAGGTGGCAATATCAACCGGTAATTCAGCAAGGACAGCTTCGGTATTCTCCTTGAGCGCCTCCTCCTCGAGAATTCTCAAGAAACTCAGCGCGGAAGAAGTGACATGACGCACTTGCCCCGTGCCGTCGCACAGCGGGCAGACACCATAATTTGACTCACTAATTGATGAGCGTAAACGTTGGCGGGACATCTCAAGCAGGCCGAATCGGGAAATATGCCCGATTTGAATTCGGGCCCGATCATTGTGCACCGCCTCTTCAAGCCGCGTCTCGACTGTTTTTTTGTTCCGAGGCGAGGTCATGTCAATAAGATCAATCACCAGGAGTCCGCCTAGATCGCGAATTCGCATCTGCCGGGCCAGTTCATCGACCGCCTCAAGATTGGTTTGAAGCGCTGTCTCTTCGATATCAGACCCTTTGGTCGCACGAGCCGAATTCACATCTATCGAGATGAGTGCTTCGGTGTGATCAATGACAAGCGCCCCGCCGGAAGGCAGCTTGACTGTACGAGCGTATGCATTTTCAATTTGATGTTCTATTTGAAAACGGGAAAATAATGGCACTGAATCCTCATACAGCTTAAGTTTCGAGACATTTTGCGGCATGACCTGTTCCATGAACCGCGAGGCTCTATCAAAAACCGAGGGCTCATCAACCAAAATCTCCTGAATATCGGTCCGTAGGTGATCCCGGATAGTTCTAACGATCAAATTACTCTCTTGGTACACCAGAAAAGGCGGAGACTTGCTCGAGGTCGCTTCCTCGATGACGCCCCAAAGTTGCATTAGAAAGTTAAGATCCCACTGGAGTTCTTCGGGAGTCTTGCCGATACCCGCCGTCCTGGCGATGAGCGAGTGCTCTGTGGGCACTTCCAGACCCATCATGGCATCTCGCAAGTCGGCACGCTCGGGGCCATCGATACGCCGCGAGATTCCACCGCCTTTAGGGTTGTTAGGCATCAGAACCAGGTAGCGGCCGGCGAGGCTGATAAAAGTCGTCAGCGCGGCACCTTTGGTTCCGCGTTCATCTTTTTCGACCTGAACCAGCAGTTCCTGCCCCTCCTCAATGACATCCTTGATGCGGACTTGCGCCATAGGAGTCGCGGGAGAGAAATTGCGAAAGTCCGACCGAGAGATTTCCTTCAAAGGTAGAAACCCCTGGCGCTCGGTTCCATAGTCAACAAAGGCGGCCTCTAGACTAGGTTCGACGCGCGTTACCCGGCCTTGGTAAATATTACCTTTGCGTTGTGAGTGCACCGCAGATTCAATATCTAAATCTATAAGTTTCTGTCCATCGACAATTGCCACGCGTAACTCTTCAGCATGGGTGGCATTAAATAGCATTCGTTTCATTTTCTTGTTCCGTTTTACCCCGAAGGCGCCGACTGCGGCGGCTATTATGGCTACTGACTCGTAGTCAGGTTAACTAGGGGCGTTGTTTATTTTTCCCTCTGGAGCGGGGAAGTACGGGCGAAACACAAGGCGGGCGAACGGAAAGGAAGAAACGACAGGCGGGTGATGGGTCTTCGACGACGGGGTCAACCCTGAGTCGACAGATGAATCGTCATAGCGACACCGATTTCCTGTCGGGCGGTTTAGATCATCGCCGGGATTAGTTCCGTCTAGGCCTCTTTAGCTCCTGAGGCAGGTTGCTCGTGTTAGTCCCGTCGACGACGGGGTCTTTGACCCACTTTGCTTGGTCCGCGTGCTATCACGTGGACGATATCCTGTTCGTTACATCAGCGCCCAAATCTGTATTTGGGCCGCCTTCCTCACCGTAGCATCTGGGGGCTGTTGCGCCACGCGGGTGTGTCCTAAAATCAGATCACACCCAGGCTGGTTGTGGGTTGCCCTTGTCCGACTCCCCGCCCCGCGAGTGCGTTTGCACTGCGCCTTTGCCACACTGGCGTACTTCTGCTCTACAGAAGAGGGTGGTATTCTAAGTAAAACCTGTCGTTTTTTCAATTAGATAATGAGCGAACCCCATCCCACGCAACCGCAGCGGCCGAAAATGCCGTCGCAAACCCTTACAGTGACCCAAATGGAGTCCGGGCAGCGGCTCGATAATTATCTGATCAAGCATCTCAAGGGTGTCCCTCGAACTCATATCTATCGGATCGTGCGAGATGGGCAGGTTCGGGTTAATGGTGGTCGAGTCCGCCCGTTCGTCCGACTCGCCTTGGATGATCGGGTCCGTGTACCCCCACTTCGACGGCCTGAGTCCGGAGTCGACGTTAACGATCAAAACCTGCTTGATCTAAGTGAGGCCATCCTTTACGAAGATGAGCATCTTCTGGTCCTCAACAAGCCTGCTGGAGTCGCTGTCCATGGTGGCACCGGTCTTCGTGGCGGGCTGATCGAGTTCATGCGCGCCCATTCTAAGGATCATCTAGAACTGATTCACCGACTGGACAAGGATACATCGGGCGCTTTGATGTTGGCTAAAGATTCCCGGACGCTTCGGGCCATGCATGCCGTTTTGCGCCAACCACAACGTGACGGCGGGATAAAGAAAACCTACCGGGCGTTACTGGTGGGACGCTGGCGCGGCGGAAAACGCGAATTAAAACATCGCCTGCAAACCTTCCGAGGTCCCGGCCAGATTAAACGCTCCGAAGTAAGTTCCGAGGGCAGGGAAGCTCATAGTATTTTCAACCCGGTTAACCGGTTTTTTGAGCACACACTGATGGATGTCGAGATCAGGACGGGGCGACTGCACCAGGTTCGGGCGCATGCTCAAGCTATTGGCCTTCCGGTGGCTGGAGACCGCGTCTACGGTAGCGCCGATGCTAACCGGCATATTCGTAAATTCGGTCTAACCCGCCAGTTCCTACATGCTGATCGCCTGGTTTTTCAGCATCCAATCGACAAACGCCAACTGGATATTCATGCGCCGCTACCCAAGGAGTTAGATAGCGTGCTCGGGCAGCTGCAGACACAACTCGCGAACAGTCGTTCGAGCTAGCCTGTGCGGGCATATTTATGCGAGTCCATAGAGATCTCTACCGGAGGCCTTGGGCTTCGGTTCGAAGTCCAATGCAAGGATCAAATTTTGCCGGCTTTCATCATTCGACACAGTCAAGGTGTGTCTGGATTTATCAACCGTTGCGCTCACCGTGAATTAGAGCTCGATTGGTCGCCGGGACATTTTTTTGATACCGATGGAGAGCAGATCGTTTGCGCTACCCACGGCGCGCTCTATGACTCCTCAGATGGGGGCTGCACTAGCGGACCCTGTCGCGGTAAATCTTTAACTGTGTTGGCCATAGAAGAGACAGACGAAAAGATTTATCTTGTCGACCCTATTTATTGGTTAAAAGTAGACTGCTTCCAAAATTGACGTAAAACATAGGGTTTTCTACACTTGTTCCTCAGTTACGTTAAACTTCGGTAGGCCAATGCTTGATGGCTTTGTGGTGCAGGGTTTCACGAATTAGGGCCAAGAAGCTACTGGGGTTTCCAAGCAAAGGTGGCTAGCTCTATTGGGTTCCGTTCGCCAACGGCAACCGCAACGAATAGTTGCGCGAAGAAATCTACGCCACAATACCAGTGACGCCTGGGTTCACCCGGGATGTATTGAAAAAGTAGTCCACTAACTGACGCCATACCCAGATTTGAGGCAGGTTGACTGAGAGGGTCAATCGCAAGCCTGACAGATACTCTTTTTATCTTTAGCCTCTAAAGGTTGTTTTCACCCGATCAACCGGTTAACTTGGAACAATGATGAGTGACGAGAAACCGAAAATCGAACTGACCTATGAGCAGGAGCGGCAGATTGCCCAGAAGAACAATACCTATCTGCCTAAACGTAAACTTAATCGATGGATGATCATGGGGGTGCTTCTGATGGAACTAAGCGCTGCTGCCGGCCTGTTGTACGTTGTTTATAAAATTTACGTGAAAAATTGACCAGTGTCCCCGATACCTGGCACGATACTATGTAAAAAACAGGAACCGGCTTTATTTTGGAATAGCCTGGCAAATTCTAAAAACAGTTGCGGCTCGAGTTTCCTAACTTATTGATAATAGACGCAAATATATTTCTTCCCACATTAGAACGGAAGTAGCTTGTTTAAGCAGTCCACGGATGGCAACGTTTGATGAAACAAAATCACCCATGAAAGAATCAGATAACGATCAGGTTTCGAACGCGCCAAGTCCAATCGAGGCCTCGTCCCCCAACATTGCTCCAGTGGCAACCGAGCAAATATTGCTGACCCTGCTGGGAGAATACCGCAAAGATCGTATCTGGCGACGCTGGTTTCGACTGGGAGTTGGTTTCGTCGTCATCGGCACAGCAGCCGCATTAGTTGTCTTATCCGGGATTGAGGGTGAGGCAGTGCCGGAAACCTATACCGCAGTCGTTGAAGTATCGGGCGTTATCGGTGTTGATGACGATAGTTCTGCCTCAACCCTTGAGACTCAATTTGAAAAAGCATTCTCGGCGCCAGGAACCCAGGGGGTCATTGCGCTCATCAATAGTCCCGGCGGTAGCCCCGTCCAGTCTGGCCAGTTGCACCGAGCTTTGGTCCGGCTCAGGGATCGATATGCCCAAATCCCGCTCTATGCAGTAATTACTGATATCGGTGCATCAGGCGGGTACTACGTCGCGGTAGCCGCTGAGCGAATTTTCGTGGACCCGGCCAGTATCATTGGCTCAATTGGGGTGGTCATTAACAGCTTTGGGTTCGTTGACTCTTTGAAAAAACTTGGGGTCGAACGTAGGGTGCTAACCGCCGGGGAACACAAGGCAATGTTTGATCCGTTTGCACCGGCGCGGCCTGAGGAGCAAGGATATCTGCAAGTTATGCTGGACACCATTCATCAGCAATTTATCCGCGCGGTCAAGGTCGGGAGAGGGGATCGCCTGAACGAGGACCCCGAGGTTTTTTCCGGGAGGGTTTGGACAGGAGAGCACGCCATTTCAATTGGTCTTGCCGACGGGTTCGGGTCTGTGCGAGAGGTCGCGCGGGATGTGGTCGGTGCCCCCGAAATCATTGATTTCTCGGCACAACCCAACTGGAAGCTAAAGTTACTAGATCAACTGGAGTTAAGGGTTATGAGTGTATTAAAGGCAAGTGCGTCTGGTGGCGACTTACGCCTCTATTGAGCCTGTGAGCCTGGTTCTGGAATCACCCGGACCCCTTCCGAATCCAGCATCTCGACAAGCCGAATCAAGGGTAGCCCAATAAGCGCGCTGGGATCATCTCCCGTCAGACTTTCAAGCAGGGCGATGCCTAACCCGTCAGCTCTCAAGCTACCGCAACAACCAAAAGGTACTTCCACATCGAGGTATGCCTCAATCTGGGGTAGCGTTAGCTTTCGGAACCGGACTTTGTAAGGGATAACGTCTACCTGGACCCGGCCACTAGTCGGGTTAAGGAGCGCAAGGCCGGTCTGCAAGGTTATCTCTCGCCCTGACGCTTCGCTCAACTGCCGAATTGCATCTTGTCGGTCGCGCGGTTTCCCCTCAATTTTACCTCCCTGGACTGCAACCTGATCCGATCCAATAATGAGACTGCCTTGGACATCGGCGGAAACAGCCAACGCTTTCTGGGTCGCCAGCCGACTGACCAATTCTCTGGCTGTCTCGCCGGAAATCATACTCTCGTCGATATTAGGGTGATGGACCTTAAAGGCGAGACCCAACTGACTCAGCAATTGGTGACGATAAGGGGACGAAGATGCCAAAACCAAGGCTGGCGATTGTTTGATTTTTGACATGAAACCGTTGGCAAACTAAAATTGGAGCCCTGCGGTCAGGTTACGCTGACCGGTAAAACCCTCTCGTTTCGATCAATCAACGCCAAGGCGCTGACCGGACGACCCCGTTATTCTAAACAAAGAGTGAGAACATGGCCGTACAAAAAAACAGAAAGACTCCTTCCAAGCGCGGAATGCGGCGGTCTCAGGATGGGCTGGGTAAGCCAACCTTGTCGACCGACCCAGTGTCCGGGGAGCTTCACCGTCGCCACAATATCACAGCCAGCGGCTATTACCGTGGCCAAAAAGTAATTCAGGATCGCGAAGAAGCGGGGTAGACCTACCACCGCGCCCAAGGCTCGGTCTTTTTTCACCGTGACGTAAACTCAGGATCACGCGTGAATATCAATTTAGCTATAGATATGATGGGCGGCGATAACGGCATGGCGGCTACCGTGCCTGGCCTCGCCCAGGCATTGGCGCGCTACCCGAACCTGCGGTGCCTGCTGGTCGGCGACTCGGCCCAGATTCGCACCGCGATCAAAGATCTCAAACATATCGATCAGGCACAGATCGTTCACGCCTCCGAATCGGTAGATATGCATGAGTCTCCTGCAGCCGCGCTTCGCTTCAAAAAAGACTCATCTATGAGAGTCGCCATTAACTTACTGGCAGAGGGTAAGGCAGACGCTTGTGTCAGCGCTGGAAACACCGGGGCGCTGATGGCGACCGCGCGATTCGTCTTAAAGATGCTCCCCGGCATCGATCGCCCGGCAATCATCAGCGCGCTACCTCGAGCGGGTGGGCACGTGCATGTTCTTGACCTTGGCGCGAACATTGACAGTTCTCCAGAAATGTTGCTTCAGTTTGGCCTCATGGGCGATAGTATGGTGCGCACACTCGAACAGGTTGCGAAACCAACGGTTGGGCTACTCAATATCGGAAGTGAAGATATCAAGGGAAGCGACACAATTAAAAAAACCGCTGAGCTTCTTAAGGGCAGTAACCTAAATTTCGTCGGCTACGTTGAAGGCGATGATATCTTTAACGGATCTGTCGATATTGTCGTTTCGGACGGGTTTTCAGGAAACGTTGCGCTGAAGACCAGTGAGGGACTGGTTCAAATGCTGGCTGGAGTGATGCGAGAGGAATTTCGCCGGAGCATTTTTAGTAGATTATCTGCCATGATCGCGGCACCCGTATTGCGGTCATTTCGGGATCGAATCGATCATCGGCGGTATAACGGCGCCATGCTGCTCGGCCTTAACGGCACAGTGGTTAAAAGCCATGGCGATGTGGACGGGTTGGCGTTTTTTCACGCGATTGATGTGGCCCGCCTTGCCGCGGAGAAGGACCTCGTTTTCCATATCCGCTCGGATCTCGCCGGGTCCGGCGCGTCGGGGAGCGCACCGGTGTGAAGTTTGCCCGCATTACCGGAACCGGAAGTTACCTTCCAGAGAAGATTCTTAGCAATCGAGACCTGGAGAATCTTCTTGAGACCACCGACGAGTGGATTTATTCGCGTAGTGGAATACGTGAACGCCATATTGCAGCGGATACCGAGTTTACTTGCGATCTTGCAGAAAACGCTGCCCGCCACGCCATTGAAAGCGCCGGTCGAAAGCCGGCAGACATCGATCTCATTGTTGTAGCCACCACTACACCAGATCAGGTATTTCCGAGTACGGCCTGTCTCCTTCAAAGTCGTCTTGGAATTCATGGTTGCCCGGCATTTGATGTCCAGGCAGTCTGCGCGGGATTCATCTATGCGTTAGATGTTGTTTACCGTCAGATTCAAACGGGCGGCAGTAAATGCGCATTGGTCGTTGGTGCAGAAACATTCTCCCGTATTCTCAACTGGCAAGATCGATCCACTTGCGTGTTGTTTGGCGATGGTGCAGGTGCCATGATCGTCGAGTCGTCGGATCGACCAGGGATTCTGTCAAGCCACCTTCATGCAGATGGAGCCTTCAAGGACCTATTGTGCGTGCCCGTTGGCGTTTCGACGGCTTACCAGGAAATCCTTGCTGGTCGGGCCTATACAGAAATGCAAGGAAAAGAAGTATTCAAGTGGGCAGTAACGGCTCTTGGCGATGCGGTCCTTGAGGCGCTACAGGCCAACGGCTGCGACCAAAGCGAGATCGACTGGCTGGTTCCCCACCAGGCAAATATTCGTATTATCCGGGCAATTGCACGACGTCTTGATCTGAGTATGGACAATGTCATCGTTACCATCGATCGGCACGGTAATACTTCTGCCGCATCTATTCCACTGGCATTCGACGAGGCAGTTCGCGACAACCGCATTAAACCGGGACAGAAGATTATTTTCGAGGCATTCGGCGGAGGCTTTGCCTGGGGCAGCATGCTGATTGAGTATTGATTAGGTTTTTCTAAGGAGACGGTACATGACAGGAAATAACCAACCGAAAGTCTGCCTAGTGACCGGGGCCAGTCGGGGTATCGGTCGGGGGATTGCACTTGAACTTGCTGAACTTGGTTATACGGTTGTGGGAACGGCAACCACAGAAACTGGGGTCTCAGCCTATGAGACCTTATTGGCAGAAAATAAAGGCAAAGGCCATGGTGTGGTGCTAGATGTGACTAAGCCTGAGATGGTGCAGGAAGTTGTTGCTGCCGTTACCAAAGACTTCGGTGCAATCACAATTCTGATTAACAATGCCGGGGTCACGCGAGATAACCTATTGCTTCGGATGAAAGAGGCAGAGTGGGATGAGTGTATTGATGCTAATCTGAGATCTGTGTTTACGGTTTCAAAGTGTTGTCTTAGAGGGATGACCAAGGCACGGTACGGCCGCATAATTAACATTTCATCTGTGGTTGGGGCAACTGGGAATGCTGGTCAATCCAATTATGCGGCGACTAAGGCTGGGATCATCGGGTTTACTAAATCCTTAGCGCTTGAGGTCGCCTCGCGAAGTATCACTGTCAATGCCGTTGCTCCAGGTTTTATCCAGACTGATATGACTGCCGAACTGACCGAGGAGCAAAAAAATCGCTTATTACAGGCGATACCCCAGGGACGGCTCGGCCACCCCAGCGACGTCGCCAAGGCAGTCGGGTTTCTGGCCTCCGATGCAGCTTCGTACATCACCGGCCAGGTTCTTCATGTCAACGGTGGAATGTACATGTCATCGTGAATAATATCGTGTATCTAATTGTTTTAGTTTGAGAAGTTCTAGTTTTTGGCATATGACAGGGTTCAGCGAGGTTAATGGCTAAAGAGCAGGAATATTGGACTTGGCCGGGCGAATACGGTTTAATTCGCGCTCTGCACCACAGACGACAACATTCAAAGCCCGCGTAGCCGGATCAAACGGTATTAGCATTATAAAAACCAGGAGGTTAGTGAATCGATGAGCAGTATTGAAGAACGCGTTAAAAAAATCGTGGTTGAGCAACTCGGCGTAGGCGAAGACCAGGTAACGGCAGACGCTTCCTTTGTCGATGACCTCGGTGCCGATTCGCTCGACACGGTAGAGTTAGTTATGGCTCTCGAAGAAGAGTTTGATGCCGAAATCCCTGACGATGAAGCTGAGAAGATCACAACGGTAAAGCAGGCAGTCCAGTTCATCCAGGCTAATGCCAGCGGATAAACACGATCGCGAGTACCCTTTTAAATCCAAAGCAAACGGCCGTCTGATGCTCTTGCCCCAGACGGCCGCGTCGTTTTATCGCGCGATGTTATGTTGAATGCCCGCCGAGTAGTAGTCACTGGGATCGGGTGTATCTCACCTGTAGGCCTGACCGCGGGTGACACCTGGAGCGCGTTTCTGGCAGGGCGTAATGGCATTGGTCCAGTAACCCATTTCGACACCGAAAAATTACCCGTTTCCATTGCCGGTGAGGCTACCGGGTTTAACCCGGAAACTCGACTGTCCATCAAAGATGCACGCAAGATGGACCGGTTTATTCAACTGGGACTATGTGCCGGACTTGAGGCAGTCGAAGACAGTGGAGTCGACCTCGACAAAACAGACCTAGATCGGATTGGGGTCTTGATCGGTGCGGGGATTGGAGGCCTTAAAACGATTGAGGACACCACCCAAACGCTCCTGTCTAAGGGCGCGCGAAGGGTTTCTCCTTTCTATATCCCTAGCAGCATCATCAACATGGTCTCTGGCAATCTTTCGATAATGCTCGGCCTGCGGGGCCCAAACCTCGCTATTGTCACGGCTTGCACGACCGGTACGCATTCGATCGGGGAGGCCAGCCGAATGGTGGCATTCGGCGACGCTGATCTGATGGTAGCCGGCGGCACGGAAGCTGCGATTACGCCAACTTCGCTGGCTGGATTTGCTGCCGCAAAAGCTCTCAGTCGCCGTAACGAGGATCCGGGCCAAGCGAGCCGCCCATGGGACCGTGGGCGGGATGGGTTTGTAATGGGTGAGGGCGCGGGAATTCTTGTTCTTGAGTCTTTGGAGCACGCCCACGCCCGCGGGGCCAGGATATACGCGGAGCTGGTAGGTTTTGGCATGAGTGGTGATGCGCACCATATGACCCAGCCAGCCCCTGGCGGGGATGGCGCCGCCCGATGTATGGTAAACGCACTTAAAAACGCGGGGCTAAACCCGGAGGATGTTGATTATGTCAATGCTCACGGGACCTCAACGCCGCTTGGCGACCTCGCCGAGACCATAGCGCTGAAAAAGACTTTCGGAAGTCATGCTTCCGATCTGATGGTGAGTTCTAATAAGTCGATGATTGGTCATCTGCTCGGCGCGGCTGGCGGGGTCGAAGCGGTATCTACTGTGCTTAGTCTTCATCACCAGATGCTTCCGCCTACTATCAATCTGACTGACCCGGACCCGGACTGTGATCTGGATTACGTGGCTAATGAGGCTCGCCAGGTCGTAGCTCGCACTGCCATATCCAACTCTTTCGGCTTTGGTGGCACTAACGGGACGCTTGTGTTCACGGCTTTTTCTGAGTAACCCGTCCCCTCGGTAGCGTTTTGAGTCATCAAGGCCCCTCCGACCATACAGTGAGGCTCCGGTGGCCACTTC
>CBFIBN010000005.1:0-32430 GCA_965660775.1 Arenicellales bacterium
GATAATCTGGCAGGTAGCGAGTACCCTTGCCCGCAGCGGTGACTTCAAAACCACAGCTACGCGCCCAATCGACATGCTCACAGATCAACGCGGGTTGATCACCCCAGGCCAGGCTATAGACAACCCCGGCACGGGCAGCCTCGCGTGCCAGTAACGGCCCGGCCAGAACATCGGCTTCGACATTGACCATCACAATATGGTGGCCAGCAGCGATCGCCTGGCGACAGTGGCTGATACCCGCCCGGGGCATGCCGGTTGCCTCGATGACCACGTCGATTGCCCCGGAACTGATTAGGGCTGATGCGTTTTCGGTCAGGACTGTTCGACCGCTGTCCAGGGCATCATCAAGGGTGGCGGCGCTGAACTGTTCAGGGGGCCATCCGGCAGCGGTGAGATTAATCTTGGCCCGATTGATATTAAGGTCGGCGATCCCGGCGACGTGAATGCCCGGGGTTCGCCGGGCTTGAGCGAGGTACATGGTGGCGAATTTGCCGCAGCCGATCATCACGACTCGAACCGGCTTATTGTCGGCTGCACGCTGGTTGAGCATTCGGGATAAGTTCATCAAGTCAGCCTTAATCTACCGTACGGGTCGAATCAGTTTTGAGCGGCGCGGTGATCGCGGACACGCTCCCAGGCGCTTCGGATTTCCTGAGTCTTTTCATTGGCAAGTTGGATCATCTCCTCAGGCATACCTTTGGCGACGAGTTTATCGGGATGGTGCTGGTTGGTCAGTCGGCGATAGGCTTTTTTGATCTCGCCGTCAGGTGCGTCGGCCGAGATGCCCAGCACCCGGTAAGCGTCTTCGAGTGGCTGCATCCGCTGACCTGATTGCCCTTGGCCCGTCGCTCCGGAGACCAGATTCACTAACTGTTCAATCTCAGCAGTGCTGAAACCGAGGACTTCACCTACATGGGCGAGGATGCGGTTTTCGGCTGGATCTATGCGGCCATCGGCCCAGGCAGCCTGCACCTGTATTTCCAGGAACATGCGCAGCACGGTGGTGCGTCGGTGGCATTCGCTGCGAAACTGGTGCAGTACCGCATCGAGGGGAAAGTCAGGTTCCTTGCCTTTTTCGAATAGATCGATCGCCGCTTCACGCTGGGCTTTGTTCAGCTGCATCTGGTTCATCAGGCTGCGTGCCGCCTGAATCTCGTGCTCCGATACCTGCCCATCGGCCTTGGCCAGGTGCCCCATGACTGAAAAAGTTGCGGTGAAAAACGCAGCCTGGGTACGTTCCTGCCCGCCGGCATCAAAGCCACCTGCGCGGCCCCTGCCACTGTCAAATTGATGGCCGATACTGCTGCCGAGCAGTGCACCCAGCGGCCCACCCATCATGAAGCCTAGCGTACCGCCGATCAGTTTGCCCCACCACGCCATATTCTGTACTCCTGAAAACCTTTAGTCGTAGATTGTAAAGGAGCCCGCGTTGTTGGTGCTTAGATCATGTTTTGCAGTGCTATTTTGGCAAGGTGTCGAGCGACTTCACCGCAGGGTGACCAACTCCTCAGCTGCAGTGGGATGGATTGCCACGGTGTTGTCCAGATCCGCTTTGGCCGCACCCATTTTTACCGCTACGGCGAAACCCTGAATCATCTCGTCGGCAGCTCGGCCAACGACGTGACAGCCGACCACTGTCTCTTGCGCACCGGTGACTACCAGTTTGACCACAGTCGGTACGCGGCGTTGTGTGACAGAGTAAAAAAGGTCGGTAAAGCGGTTCTGGTAAATCTTGACGTTGTCATGGCCGTAAGTTTGTCGTGCCTCGTCTTCTGTCAGGCCAACGGTGCCAATCGGGGGGTGGGAAAACACCACACTTGGGATATTCCGGTAATCCAGGCGCGCCTCATCCTGGCCGCCAAAAAGCCGATCCGACAAGCGCCGGGCGGCAGCAATGGCCACCGGGGTCAGGGCCGGGCGCCCGGTGACATCACCCACAGCGTAAATCCCTGGCACAGTGGTGTTCTGCCATTCATCTGTGTGTACGTAGCCCGCGCTGTCGGGTTTAATGCCAGTCGATGCCAGGCCCAGGGTGTCAGTGGCCGGATCGCGGCCGATGGCGTAGATAATGCAGTCGAACCCGCTTATCGGCTCACCGTCCTGGCGTTGCACTGCCAGCAGTCCATTTTCTTCGCGAACAATAGCGGCTATCTGCACGCCGGTCAGAATGTTGATTCCAGCGGATATCATTTCGTCCATGACGCTCTCGCGCAGGGTGATATCGAACCCACGCAGCAGAATGTCTTTGCGCAGCGCCATGGTGACATCGGACCCAAGCGCATTAAGCATGCCGGCGAGTTCAGTCGCAATATACCCGGCACCGATAATCAGTGGGCGCTGCGGTTGGGTGGCAAGATCAAAGAAGCCATTGCTGGTAATAGCGAGGGCCGCTCCGGGTATCTTGGGCACCATTGGCCGTCCGCCCGTCGCAATCAGGATGTGATCAGCGCTAAGGCGCTGGTCACCCACGCGAACGGTTGAGGTGGAGTCAAACTGAGCCCAACCGGTATACAGTGACACCTTTGAGGATTCCAGATTACGCTGGTAGATGCCGTTCAGTCTTAAGATATACGCATCACGCGCATCTTTGAACGATGCCCAGTCGAATGTGGTATCCGGCAGGGCAAAGCCGTAGTCATCAGCGATACCCAGAGTGTCGGCAAAGTGCGCCGCATTCCACATCATCTTCTTGGGCACGCAGCCTACATTGACGCAGGTCCCGCCAAGCCGATCGCCCTCTACGATCGCCGTGCGGGCACCGTACTCGGCCGCGCGTCGCGCGCCCGCCATACCGCCGCTGCCACCACCGATGACCAGGAAATCAAAATGCTCAGTCATATTTTATAGATCTGGAGAAGAGGCGCTTTAACTCGCGCGAACCGGCCATAATGATAGAGTAATCGAAGCCACTTTGGCAGTGACGCGGATATCCTGTGGACGGGCGGGGCACCCGCCATGACCGATAGCGATCAATTTATGAGTGACGAAGATAATCCCCTCACTGACAATCCCCTGCTGGATCTGAGCGGTTTACCGCGTTTTCGCGAAATCAAGCCGTCGCAGGTAGAACCGGCACTCGATGCTGTGTTGCACCAGCACCGCTTGCAGATACAGGCGCTTGAATCACACGCCGATGATGCGGACTGGGAGTCTTTTGCTGAACCATTGCAGGATATGGAAGAGCAACTGGATCGAGTCTGGTCACCGGTGTCACATCTTAATGCCGTGCGCGACAGCCAGGAGTTGCGCACAGCAGTTGATGCTTGTTTGCCCAAAATCAGCGCCTTCCAGAGCGAGGTCGGGCAGAACCTGGCTCTTTATCGCGGTTACCACCGTATAGCCGACAGCAGTGGGTTTGCCGGGCTCTCTGGCGCACGGCGCAAGGTGGTGCAAAATGCGTTGCGCGATTTTCGACTCGCCGGCGCGGAGCTCAAGGGATCGCCCCGGGAGCGTTTTCGTGAAATCGTGACCGAACTGGCAAGCCTCGCCAACCGTTTCGAGCAGAACCTTCTGGACGCTACCGATCATTGGGTTCTTGATCTGGATGAGACGACAGATCTTGCTGGACTGCCGGACAGCGTGGTCGAGCTGGCCCGTGAAGCGGCGAGCGCTGCAGGTTGTGCGGGTTGGCGGTTCTCGCTGCAGGCGCCGTTCTACCTGCCATTCATGATGTTCAGTGAGCACCGCAGGTTGAGGCGGCAGATGTATGAGGCTTATGTCACCCGGGCAAGCGAGGTCGGCCCTGATGCCAAGCGTTTCGACAGTGGTGATCTGATGGTCGAGATCCTCACTCGGCGTGGCGAGATGGCCCGGCTGCTCGGTTTTGCCAGTTACGCCGAGTATGCACTGCAAGATCGCATGGCTGGGTCGCCACAGGAGGTCAGTGACTTTCTTGAGCGATTGACGGCCTGCACCCGTCCCGTGGCGCAGGTTGAGTTTGACGAGTTGCGTGAGTTCGCCAGTTCGACACATGGCCACGACGATTTGCAGGCCTGGGATATTCCTTATTACTCGGAGAAACTCAAACAGTCGCGCTTTGCTTTTTCCGATGAACAGGTCCGGCCCTACTTTCCGTTGCCGCGGGTGCTCGAGGGGCTCTTTGCTGTGACCGAAAAACTTTTTGGCATACGTGCCGTTAAGGCGGAATGTGAACATGCCTGGCACGAAGACGTACAGTTTTTTGAACTGCGAGATCACACTGGTGTGGTGCGCGGATGTTTTTTTCTCGATCTGTATGCCCGAGCTCATAAGCGCGGCGGCGCCTGGATGGCCGACTGTATTGGCCGGCGGCGTTTGGCCGATGGTTCCGTCCAGTTACCGGCGGCTTTTCTGACCTGTAATTTCATGCCACCCGTAGGCGACAAGCCGTCGTTGTTGACTCACGATGATGTGGTTACGCTGTTTCACGAATTTGGCCACGGCCTGCATCACCTGCTGACGCAGGTCGACGAGCCTGCTGTCGCGGGTATCAGCGGTGTTCCTTGGGATGCGGTGGAGTTGCCGAGTCAATTTCTGGAGAACTGGTGCTGGGCGCCTGAGGCATTAGTGGCGATCTCCGGCCACTACCAGACCGGCAAGGCGCTGCCGGATGATTTACTCGATAAGCTGCGCGGTGCTCGCAATTTCCAGTGTGCGTTACAGATGTTGCGCCAGTTGGAATTCTCGATTTTTGACATGGCGGTACACGGCGCTGAGCCACTACCTACGGCGCAGGCTATTCAACAGACGCTGGATACAGTGCGCGAAAAAATAGCGGTTGTTCGGATGCCCGTGTGGAATCGTTTCCAAAACAGCTTCTCGCATATCTTTGCGGGGGGTTATGCGGCGGGATACTACAGTTACAAGTGGGCCGAGGTGCTGTCAGCAGATGCCTTCAGTCGTTTTGAGGAAGATGGAATTTTTGATCCCAGTTGCGGCCGTGATTTTTTGCAATTGATACTTGAGAGCGGTGGCGTCAACGATCCGTTGGATAATTTCACCGCGTTTCGCGGTCGCGAGCCCTCAGTTGAGGCTTTACTGCGCCACAACGGCCTGGAGACATGAGAACGCTGGGTGCTCTTTGCTTGTGGCTGGCCCTGACCAGCCCGGCACTGGCGCTAACCAACCAACTGGGCTCACACCCTTCGCCTTATCTTGCATTGCACGGCGATGATCCGGTGGCGTGGCAGGTCTGGAGTGAGTCGGTATTTGAAAAAGCCCGCCAAGAAAACAAACTGGTCTATGTCTCGGTTGGTTACTTCTCATGCCACTGGTGTCACGTGATGCAGCGCGAGAGTTATCGCAACCCGCAAATCGCACAGATGCTGAATCGGGATTTTGTGCCGGTCAAAGTCGATCGCGAGTTACAGCCCGCTTTGGACGAGACGCTAATGGATTTTGTCCGCAAAACCCAGGGTCGTGGTGGTTGGCCGCTGAATGTTTTTTTGACCCCCGAGGGTTATCCACTCTATGCGGTTCTGTACCTACCGCCAGATTCGTTCGTCAAGCTGATCCGGCAACTGGATGCAATCTGGCGCGAAGACGCCGAGCACCTCACCACGATGACCCGACCCGTCGGCACCGACGAATTTCCGGACAGTGCTGGCCAGGTTGATCCGGCCCAAGTCGCTTCTCTGGGTGAAAGTTTTGAGAAGATGGCATTGGCTTTCGCCGATACTTTTGAAGGAGGTTTTGGCGATCAGTCACGTTTTCCACACGTACCGCAGCTGGAATATCTGCTGGACCGTTATCAGCGTTGGGCCAGCGCGGCGGTGCGCGAGGTTCTGGAAAGCTCGCTCGACGCGATGGCCTGGCGCGGCCTGCGCGACCATATTGATGGAGGGTTCTTCCGTTATACCGTAGACCCGGGGTGGAGTCAGCCGCACTTCGAGAAAATGCTTTATGACAATGCGCAACTTGCTTCGCTGTACCTGAGAGCCGGGCAGGTATTGCAGCGTGAGGATTACATTGAGGTCGGGCTCTCTACCCTGGACTTCATGGCGGATCATATGCTGAGCGATGGCGGGGCCATGGCCGCTTCACTTTCGGCGATTGATGCCCAGGGTCGTGAAGGGGCGTATTACCTGTTTGACCTTGAGACTTTGCAGCGGACTCTACATAAAGACGAGCTTGAAGTTCTGCGCGCAACATGGTCGCTCGATGGCCCGGCGCCTTTCGAGGAGGGGTATCTTCTGGTAAGTCAGTTATCCCTGAGCGAGGTTGCAAATACTCTCGAGCGACCACTGGCCGATGTGCACAAGCGACTGGCCAGTGCGATGGCAAAATTGCGCACCCTGCGACGTACCCGGAGCCTTCCGGTTGACGACAAGCAGCTGGCAGGCTGGAACGCACTGGCTCTACAGGCTTTCGTTGCCGCATCGATCCAGACCGGCGCTGCGCGATATGCCAATATCGCCAGGGGGATCAAAGCTTACCTAGCGCAGACGCTGTGGCGCGATGGCACGCTCTACCGCGCTATCGCCAATGACGAACCATTGGGAGTAGTCGCGCTCGCAGATTATGCTTACCTGGCTCGCGCTTTGCTGGATTTTGCCCGCTGGTCGCAAGATTCAGCCGATTTCAGGCTTGCGGCCGAGGTGGCCAAGGCAGGCTGGCGTGATTTTAGGGTAGCTAATGGCTGGCGCCGCGAGCCAGGTGGAGCGCTGGCTGAATCGGGACTGCACGAGATTTTCTCCGATGATTCTTTGCCAGCGCCTGATGCGGCACTGGCGAAAGTCAGTTTGCAACTGGCACGTGCCGGGGCAGATCCCGCGCTTTCCCGTTGGGCCCGAGTGATGCTTGATCGCGCCTATGATACCGTGGCGCAGAACCCTTTTTCTCACGCCTCCCGCCTGGCCGCACTGGCGCTGGCCGTGAGTGACGGCGAATAACCCAAAGAGGCGATTCCGGGTGCCGGGCAAACAATCTGATTTGCTATAATCGCGCCTCTTTTTTAGTTGGCGCCTAAGATGTTTGCACGGCGCCTTTTGTGATTAACCCAAGAGAGCTTCATGGCTGACAATATAAATAACGATAGGCGTCGCGTGCTGACCACTGTGACCACAGGCGTTGGCCTTGCCGGCGCCGCTGCGCTGGCTGTGCCACTAGTGGCCAGCATGAAACCCAGTGCCCGTGCGCGAGCGGGCGGAGCGCCGACCGAAGTTGATATAACTGATCTGGCCCCGGGGCAAATGAAAGTTGTGGAATGGCGCGGCAAGCCAGTTTGGATACTGCGCCGTGACGAGACCATGCTCTTGGAGCTCGCCAGCATCGTGGGCGATCTGTCCGATCCGAATTCCGCTGTGGTTGAGCAGCAGCCGGATTATGCCCGTAACGCACACCGGTCCATCCGTCCCGATGTTTTGGTCGTGCTCGGAGTCTGCACCCACCTTGGCTGCGCGCCCAGCAAGAATTTTGACAAAGGGGTCGCGTCGGGTCTTGGCAATGACTGGGTTGGTGGATTCTTCTGTCCCTGTCACGGTTCCAAGTTTGATCTTTCCGGTCGGGTCTATAAGAACGTACCTGCCCCTACTAACCTCGAGGTGCCGCCGCATACCTATGTGTCGGAAAACCGTATCGTCATAGGGATAGATCAAGAGGAGACGGCCGCATGAGCCTTCTCAACTGGATAGATGATCGCTTCCCCTTGACCAAAGTCTGGCAGGAGCATATGGCGCAATATTACGCGCCGAAAAACTTCAATTTTTGGTACTACTTCGGCTCGCTGTCTCTGCTTATGCTGGTACTGCAAATTGTCACCGGCATTGTCCTGACGATGCATTACAAGCCTGATGCCGACCTGGCGTTTGCCTCGGTCGAATACATCATGCGCGATGTACCCGCAGGCTGGTTCGTGCGTTATCTGCACGGCGTCGGCGCATCGATGTTTTTCCTCACTGTATACCTGCACATGTTCCGCGCCCTGCTGTATGGCTCGCACCGTCACCCGCGTGAGCTCATCTGGTTGCTGGGCATGGTGATCTACGTGGCACTGATGGCTGAAGCCTTTTTTGGCTACCTGCTACCTTGGGGCAATATGTCCTACTGGGGCGCCCAGGTCATCATCTCGTTGTTCGGCGCGATCCCTGGCATCGGGGAGCCATTGGCCGAGTGGATCCGCGGCGATTTCGTGATCTCCGATGCTACGCTAAACCGCTTTTTCGCGTTCCATGTCATTCTGTTGCCCTTGTTGCTGGCATTGTTGGTCTATTTACATATCGTCGCCCTGCACAAGGTGGGCTCAAACAATCCTGATGGGATTGAGATCAAGAAAAACAAGGACAAGGATGGTATCCCCGTAGACGGGATTCCGTTCCACCCGTACTACACTGTGAAGGACACCTTTGGCGTGGCGGTCTTTATGGCCGTGTTTTTGGCCATTGTCTTTTTTGTGCCCGAACTGGGCGGCTGGTTTTTAGAGAAGGATAATTTTGCACCAGCCGATATCCTGCAGACACCGCCGGATATCGTGCCGTTGTGGTATCTCACTCCGTATTACTCAATTCTGCGGGCTGTCACCTTTGAATGGTTGCCCGGGGGCGCGAAGCTGTGGGGTGTGATCGCTATGGGTGCTGCGATCGTGATGTTCTTCTTCTTGCCGTGGTTGGATCGCGCCAAGGTTCGCTCGATTCGCTACCGTGGCTGGCTATACAAGACCTTTCTCATGCTTTTTGTGGTGACTTTTCTTATGCTCGGTTACCTGGGAACGAAGAATCCCGGACACGTCGATATTTTCTGGTTCAAAAATCTCATATGGGCGCAGGTTGGCTTGGTAATTTACTTCGCGTTTTTTCTGCTCATGCCAATTTATACCCGGCTCGACCGAACAAAGCCCGAACCGGACCGGGTGAGGTAGGAATTCATGATGAGCATGATCAAAAAGCTATTACTGATCGTATCCCTACTCGTATCGCCCGCATTGCTGGCTTCTGGAGGAGGAGAAAACCTGGATTCGGTGTACATCAACCTGGCTGATAAAGGCTCGCTGCGCCGTGGAGCGCATACTTTTGTCAACTATTGCCTATCCTGCCATGCGGCCTCCTTTATGCGATATGAGCGGATGGCGGCTGATCTCGAGATCGATACCCCGACGCTGGTTGAGAACTTGATGTTTGCGGCAGATAAGCCGGGGGAACTGATGACGATAAATATGGCATCTGAGGATGCCAAGGCATGGTTCGGGGTTGTGCCACCGGACCTCAGCCTGACTGCGCGCTCTCGTGGGCCAGACTGGATCTATACCTACCTGCGAAGTTTTTACCGTGACGAGACTACCCCGACTGGATGGAACAACACGCTCTTTCCAAGCGTTGCGATGCCTCATGTGCTGTACGAATGGCAAGGTATGCGTGAAGCCCATTTTGACGAGTCACACGGTGTGAGCGAGTTCAGCGGTTTCGAGCAGATCGCATCGGGCAAGATGAGCGAGGTCGTCTATGACGAGGCAATCAGTGATCTGACCAACTTTATGGTCTACCTCGCTGAGCCAGCCAAACTGGTGCGTTACCGTATCGGTTTCTGGGTGATGGGTTTCATGTTTGTTTTTATCGCCCTGACTTACGCTTTAAAAAAGGAATACTGGCGAGACATCCATTGACGGCACACTGGTGGGGCAGCTATTGCGCTGCGCTGGTATACAGGATAAATGCTTTGGTTAATCAACTATGAAACTCTACTCTGGGCCACTTTGCCTCTACAGTCATGTTTGCCGATTCGTCTTGAACGAGAAAGAGATTGGCCATGAAGTCATTTACTTGACTGATGGGCGTACAGACCAGGAGATTGCCGAACTGAATCCTTACGGGGAAACACCGACATTGGTGGACCGTGATTTGGTTCTATACGACAGCATGGTCGTCAGCGAATACCTCGATGAACGGTTTCCGCACCCACCGCTACTGCCCAGTGACCCGACCGCCCGAGCTCAGGCCCGGGTAATGGTGGCTCGATTACGTCGGGACTGGCTGGATTCGCTACAGTTTTGTATCACTACCGGTACGCGGGTCGACAAGAAACTGAGCAAAAGTCTGTGGGATGGTTTAATGGCAATGTCGAGCCATTTTGGGCAGCAAAAGTATGCGCTTGGCAATGAATTCAGCCTGGTTGATTGCTACCTGGCTGTACTATTGTGGCGGTTGCCTGTACTGAAATTAGATCTGCCCCGCCAGGCTTCGAAGATTCTTGACTATGGCGGCCGGATGTTTGATAAACCGGGGTTCCAGGCAAGCCTGAGCGGAGCCGAGCGAGAGATTCGCGCCGCTTAAGGCGCGCTGCCGTTTGCCGGGTCTGATGGAATCTGATGACACAGAGGCCAGTTCAAACCGCCCTTATCTGATACGGGCGATCCGTGACTGGGCTATTGATAATCACTTGACGCCACAGTTGCTGGTTAATGCCACGTTCAGTGGCGTCGAGGTGCCCAGCGAGTTTGTTGAGAACGGGCAGATTGTGCTGAATGTTAGCCCTCAGGCAGCGGATAATCTGGACATGGGAAACGACTTTATCTCTTTCTCAGCCCGCTTTCAGGGTGTTTCGAGGTCGGTGATTGTGCCGGTCCCGGCAGTTATCGCGGTATTTGGTCGCGAGAGCCGTCAGGGCATGTCTTTTGAAGATCTGCCCGAGGGGCTCGAAACCGATGAGGCACTGAACGAACCGCCTCCGCGCGGTAAGCCCCACCTTAAACTGGTGGACTAGTGGTTGAAAGATGTTGGGCCAGACCCGATATTGCCTTTAGGACACACTGAGCACCGTTCAATGAGCACAACCCAAATGCGGGGCACTACCATTCTCTCGGTTCGCCGAGGCAATCAGGTGGTGATTGGTGGGGATGGCCAGGTCACACTGGGCGATACCCGTATGAAAGGCAACGCGCGCAAGGTTCGGCGACTGCATGATGATACGGTGATCGCGGGGTTCGCTGGCGGTACTTCGGACGCATTCACACTGTTTGAACGTTTTGAGGGCAAACTGCAAAAACATCAGGGCAATCTCACTCGCGCTGCGGTTGAGTTGTCCAAGGACTGGCGCACAGATCGTATGCTACGCCGACTGGAAGCCCTGCTTGCCGTTGCCGATGCATCAGTGTCACTGATTCTTTCGGGTACGGGGGATGTCATAGAGCCTGAGGGCGGGATCATGGCGATAGGCTCTGGCGGCGCCTACGCTAAGGCCGCCGCCCAGGCGCTGGTGACGGAGACCGATCTTGATGCCCGCCAGATCGTTGAGAAATCACTGAACATTGCCGCCGGTATCTGCATCTACACCAACTGCGAACTTACCATTGAAGAGCTGGAAATTGCACCACAGTGAGTTGGCGTAAGCCACTCTGGACTGATTGTGCCAGGCACTTTATCTTCCTGCGTTCGTAGACCCAAGAACTTTTCCAACAGAACGAACCTATGTCCGAGATGACGCCCCGGGAGATTGTCGAGGAACTCGACAAGCACATTATTGGTCAGGCACAGGCGAAGCGGGCTGTCGCGATCGCTCTTAGAAATCGCTGGCGGCGGGCTCAGGTACCCGACCCATTTCTCCGCAGTGAGATCACGCCAAAGAACATATTGATGATAGGCCCGACTGGGGTGGGCAAGACCGAGATTGCTCGACGTCTGGCGCGCCTGGCCCGCGCGCCGTTTATCAAGGTCGAGGCGACCAAGTTCACCGAGGTGGGGTATGTGGGTCGTGAGGTCGATTCAATCATTCGTGATCTTGTGGATATGGCGATCAAGATGAGCCGCGAGGAAGCACTGGAGCGTGTACGTCCACGCGCTGAAGACGCTGCCGAGGAGCAGTTGCTGGATCTGCTGTTGCCGCAGGCCCGCGGTGTTGACTCCGCTGATGACGCTGTAACCGTTGATCAAGAAGAGGGAGCCGGCCGCCAGCGCCTTCGCAAATTGTTGCGTGAAGGCAAGCTGGACGATAAAGAAGTCGAAATTGAAGTTGCGACTCCGACCGTGGGGGTGGAGATTATGGGTCCGCCAGGAATGGAGCAGATGACTGATCAGTTGCAGGGTATGTTTCAGAATCTGGGCGGTCAGCGCAAGACTGTGCGCAAGGTCAAGGTGCGCGAAGCATTGCGATTGCTCACCGAAGAAGAGGCCAGCGCACTCGTCAATGACGACGAACTCAAGCACGAAGCACTTGAGCGCGTAGAGCAGCATGGTATCGTTTTTCTTGACGAGATCGATAAGATTGTCGGCCGTAGCGAGGCCCAGGGCGCCGACGTGTCGCGCGAGGGCGTCCAGCGCGACCTGCTACCGCTGATTGAGGGCTGCACCGTCAGTACCCGCAACGGCATGATCAAGACCGATCATATTTTGTTTATCGCCTCGGGTGCTTTTCAGACGAATAAACCCTCGGATTTGATACCGGAATTGCAGGGTCGATTGCCAATACGGGTTGAACTCGATGCGCTGGACGCCGGTGATTTTGTTCGCATCCTGACCGAACCGGATGCTTCGTTGACCGAGCAGTACGCTGGGTTGATGGCGACCGAAGGGGTTAGTCTGGAGTTTGCGCCGGAGGGTATCGAGCGAATAGCCGAAGTGGCGTGGCAGGTTAATGAGCGGATCGAGAATATTGGCGCACGGCGACTGCATACCGTTATGGAGCGCTTGCTGGAGACGATTTCGTTTGCAGCGGCTGATCGCTCAGGGCACGTGGAGTTGGTCGATCGGGACTATGTGGATCAACACCTGGTTGATCTCGCCGAGGATGAGGATCTTTCGCGCTACATTCTCTAGATTCCCCAGCGCAATAATCTGGCGGTAGCCGTATACTGGGTCGTCCACCCTCACCGGGGAGGACACGGATGGCGGTACTGCTGATTGATGGACTCAACCTGATACGCCGGATTCATGCTGGTGTACCGGATGCGGCAGAGGATCGTGACGATGGAGTGCTGACGGCCTGTGTGGCATCGGTACGCCGGGCTCTGCGTCGGCATCATCCCAGTCACGTAATTCTGGTCATGGAAGGCGAAGAGCTGAGTTGGCGTTCGCTGGAGTATCCGGATTACAAAAAGAATCGGGTCGGAATGCCGGCAGACCTGCGAGCCAATCTGCCCGCCATTCTTGCAGCGCTTGCTGGGATTGGGGTTAATGCCCTGTCTGCACAAGGCTTTGAGGCCGATGATCTCATCGGCTCGATTGCTGCCCGTGCCGCTGCGAAGGGTGTTTCCGTGGTCATTTTGTCCACGGACAAAAGTTTCTGCCAGTTGGTTTGTGACCATATTGCCGTTCACGACCACTTCAATGATTTGGCGCACGACAGTTTCTGGATACGTAATCGTTTTGGGGTTGAGCCCGTGCAACTGGTTGACTTATTCAGCCTGGCGGGTGACCCCTCACTGGGCCTGCCAGGCATTCGCTCGGTCGGGGTGCATACGGCGTCCCGACTGTTACATGACTACGGTGGCCTCGATGGCGTGATTAAAGCAGCCCCGCAGATTGCGGGAAAACTCGGTGAGAAGCTGCGCGCCGGGCTGGACGGTATCGCGTTGACCCGCCGGCTCGTCACCTTGCGTCAGGACGTCGACCTCGGGGCCAACCTACATGACTTTCGTTGGCCGCCACCGACGACGCATGATATAAAAGGGGGTACTTCCTAGCATCCCAACTCTTTTATCCCAGCAAGTGCCAACTGGCCACACCAGTTGTCATCATTAGTCAGCCTGTCGGTGCAGTTCCCCTTCAATGACACGTTGTTTTCCCGTCTCGTCAAGGCGCAAAAATCGCAGGGACATAGCCTGCCCATCATCATGCAGTGTACGTGTATAGGAGAAAAGCTCGAACTCTCCTTGTTCGTTGATCAGCAGGCCGAGAACTTTCATGCTCTTGCCTGTGAAACGCGCCCACATATATGGGTCGCCCTGCAACGGGTCGAGTGGTTTCTTGCCGCCGAACACGTTAACCTTTTGCGCGGCTGCATAGATATGGTCGCGCTTGGTCGGTACAAAATCGATCGTAAATTCCTTGCTTTTGCCTGACTTCGCCTTGGTGGTAGACCAGTTGATGCGAAACCCCTTTTTGTGTTTTTTGATATCGACTGTGATCTCGCGGCCACTGGCCGTGCCTTCAGTATTGGCGACAACTGTGGCGCTGCCAGCATAGCGTCCGACAAAGGCGTCGAAGTCAGCAGCCAGGGCGCTTAAACTGAAGGTCAGTATCACGGCCCCAGCGAGCCATCGCCAAGGGTTGGAAAGCGTGTGGTTCAGTGTTTTCATGATGTTCAGTTTCCTTTTTCCAGAATTTCGATGCGGTCACTGTCAGCGAGATCAACTGCCAGACCATCAATGGTGGTAAAGCGCCGACCGGCAACTGCCTTTTTGTAGGCCTGGTAGCTCAAGGTTGTGCCCTGGCTGTCTATCACACGGATATTAATGATGCGATGCTGTTCTTGCCAGTGCAGGACAAAAACCAGTGCCGATATCGCGATCACCAATCCCAGCAAAGAGTAAGCGACCATAGGGGCTGAAATCCCCCCTTTGCCAGGGGCAGGAGCCGCTGACGCCCCGGCAGGCTGACTCTTGGTTCGAAAGACCAGCGCAACTACCAGTATCACGGCAAGCGTAAATAGGATCTTGGTCAGCACGTGTCGGTCGGAGTCCCCGGGGGCAGCTGCAGATAGAATCCTCGTGATTCTATGCTGTTCATCACAGCAGCGGGGTCTGCCGCTGCCAGGTTGACGTGCGGCGTCAGATCCAAATCCATCACCTGCTGTAACTCCCCGAGCTGGCCCAGCAGCGCCTGGGGGAGCTCCGTGAGCGCTTCAGCCGAAGCCACATACAGGTAGGTGTCTTGCTTGCGCGTACCTTTGTAGACCACACATTTCATTAGCGTTGGCCTCGATCAGGAACAGTCGATCGGCGCTCTGCGTCAGTCGTTCTTGCGATTTCCGCCCCATAGCCAGGCCCAGCCCGATCGTTTCTCGGTATGTTCGCGCTGGGAGACTGCAGTAAATGGGCGTTCTTCTTTGCCGACGTAGAGCTGGCGTGGCCGGCCGATCCGACTCTCAGAAGATTCCATCATTTCTTTCCAGTGGGAAATCCAGCCCACGGTACGGCCGATGGCGAATAGCACTGTAAACATATTGGTCGGGAAACCCAATGCACGCAGGATAATTCCAGAGTAGAAGTCCACGTTTGGATAAAGCTTCTTGTCAACGAAATAGGAATCGTTGAGGGCGATCTGCTCAAGCTCCAGGGCCAGGTCCAGAGTCGGGTCCTGGATGCCCAGTTCTGTTAGCACCTCGTGACAGGTATCACGCATTACCGTGGCCCGCGGGTCGTAGTTCTTATATACCCGATGGCCGAAACCCATCAGTCGAAACCGGTCGTCGGGGTCCTGCGCCTTCTTGACGAATTTCTGGATCCGGTCCTTGGTACCAATCTCCTCAAGCATACTCAAGACCGCTTCGTTGGCGCCCCCATGAGCGGGGCCCCACAGTGAAGCAATGCCTGCAGCCACGCAGGCAAACGGATTGGCATCCGAGGAGCCAGCCAGGCGCACCGTGGAGGTCGACGCGTTTTGTTCATGATCTGCGTGCAAGATCAGGATACGGTTAATAGCACGGGCCAGCACCGGATTAACATGGTAATCCTGTGTCGGCACGCCGAACATCAGCTGGAGCAGGTTTTCCGAGTAGGTGAGATCGTTACTGGGTTGCATGAAAGGTTGACCCAGAGAGTATTTAAAGGCGTAGGCGCCGATGGTCGGCATCTTCGCGATCAGCCGGTGGGCGGCAGACATGCGCTGCAGCGGATCGTTGATGTCGGTGCTGTCGTGGTAGAACGCCGACAAGGCGCCAACCACCCCAACCATGATGGCCATCGGATGGGCGCTGCGCATGAACCCGCTGTAGAACCGTACCAGTTGTTCGTGCAGCATGGTGTGGCAGGTAATGTCGCCGTCAAACTGCTCCTTTTCTTCCGGGGAGGGTAACTCGCCATGCAACAGCAGATAACAGACATCCATGAAGTCGGTATTCTGGGCGAGATCGGCGATGGCGTAACCGCGGTGCAGCAGGATTCCGGCCTCACCATCAATATAGGTGATCTCCGATGAGCACGATGCGGTAGAGGTAAATCCGGGATCATAGGTAAAGGCGCCGGTTTGACTGTAAAGCTTGCGGATGTCGATGACCTTGGGGCCAACGGCGCCGTGGAGAATGGGTAACTCCCAAGACTGACCGGTCTCGTTATCCGTCAGAGTGAATGAGTGGCGTACCGCCTGCGCCAGACCATTATTCTGAGTTGGTGTCCCTTGCGACATAACAGCGTCCTCGAATAGGCTAATAATCAGTATTAAATTGATTAATAGTTATGTAAATTAACTTTGTCTATATTTATACGTAATCCCGATCAAATGATAGTCTTGACAAGGGGAAACTGTGCAAAAGACCTTGCTTGCAGCGCTACTTTGTATGATTTTATTTGTCAAATTTTGTATAAAAAACAATTAATTACAAGTCCCAGGCCAGGGCCTCAAGGCTTGTTGGACACCAATTAGAGTCACCATGGACTGCCAGCCGTTTTCTGTCGAAACACCCAGTGCAGGTACGATCTGCGGGCTTCGCTGGGGATCGGCTGATGGAATTCCAGTGCTGGCCGCGCATGGCTGGCTGGATAACGCTGCGAGTTTTTTGCCGATGGCACCTTATCTCGCCGATCTTAATTTAGTAGCGATCGATCTGCCGGGCCATGGTTTTTCGCAGCACCGGCCCGAAGGTGCGCGTTATCATTTAATGGACTACCCGCCAGCCGTGCTCGAGGTCGCTGATGCTCTGGGCTGGAAAGAACTGGTGCTGCTGGGACATTCCTTGGGTGGCGCAGTCTCAACCACGGTGGCTGTAGCAGCGCCTACACGCATTCGGGCAATAGTGCTCATCGAAAACCTCGGCCCAGTGGCACAAGCGGCCGATGGCGCTCCGGGTCGGTTGCGTGACTCGATCGCAGCGTACGCCAAGTTTCGTGATAAGACGCCAGTTGTGTACCCTGACCTTGAGCCGTTGATCATGGCGCGTGCAAGACTCGGCAAGATGAGCCACAAAGCCGCACAAGCTTTGGTGAGTCGCAATCTTGCCAAGGTCGAGGGTGGCTATCGCTGGCGCAGCGACCCACGGCTGCGACTGCCGTCACCTGTATTTCTAACCGAGTCGCAGGTATTGGCCTATCTTCGCGCCATTGAGACGCCCAGCCGGGTACTGCTCGCCAACGAGGGTCTGCTGGCCAAATCTAAAACTTTGACGTCTCGCCTTGCATCACTACAAACTGCGAGCGTGCAATGGCTGGGCGGAAAGCATCACCTGCATATGGATGATCCCGAGCCGGTAGCGACGGCCATTTTAGACTTTCTGTTAAGGCTTGATTAGTTCGATCAGTTAGTCTCGCGGGGCTGATTCTGGAACAGCGTCTCCAGCAGTTTGTGCTGGATCTCGATACCAACCGCATCGGCTGCGCGTGGGTGGTTGTGCAGGATCACGATGATCCAGGTGTTTCCAGATGGGTCAATGGCATAGCCGGCCAGTGTGCGCACATGGCGCAGCAGGCCTGTCTTTAATCGAAGTCGACCGGGCCGGGCAATCCCGTAAAAACGCCTGCGCAATGAACCATCGACTGTCGCGATGGGCAGTGAACCGACGAATTCAGGCCACCAGGGCTCGGTGGCTGCTTTTTCCAACAGGGTGGCCAGACCTGCAGCGCTGAGTCGCGCATCTCGGGAGAGCCCTGCACCATTGTCGATACGCAAAGCCGGCATCAATACACCGCTGGCGTCCAGCCAGTCCTCGATAACTTTGGCACCTTTGGCCGGAGTCGCTGGGATCGGCGCAAATTCGCCAGCGAGGGTGAGCAGTAGATTGCGCGCCATCACGTTGTTACTGAATTTATTGGTGTGGCGAATGACATCGGTCAGAAATACGGAATCGAGAGCCCCCAGAACTTTGGCCCGTGCCGGGGTTTTACCGTAAACCCAGCTGCCCGACAGCGTGCCACCCAGTTGCTGCCACAGCGCCTTGAAAACTCCGTAGACGTACTGGCCATGTGGCAGCAGGGTGCGTCGCAGAATACTCTGGCCGCAGTTGGCGGGATACAGGCCGCCCAGTTGCACATTGGTTTGCTGTGTGTGGGCGGCGGACTCAAGGGTGATCCGGTGCAGTCGATTGGCGCAGCTGGTCTTGTCTTGTTTGACTGAATTCACCAGACGCAGGGTCGTGGCAGCGGGATCAGCATGGACCGTGAGTCGCCCCATACGCGAATCAAACACCAGTGAGGTAGCGCCAAAGTTCACCAGCAGCGCGCTGGGTAGCGTGTTGTAGCTGCGTTGATATTTGCCGTCGATGGCTTTTCGGCCGATAGCCTTGCGGTCAAAGAGGCTGTCATCGAGTACCAGGTTGCCCTGGATATGGGTTAACCCACGTTCGCGCAACTGCCGCGCCAAGAGCCAGAAGCGTTCGATGACCAACCAGGGATCGCCACCCCCGCGCAGGATCAGGTCGCCATGCAGCGTATCGTCCCGCAAGGCGCCATCAATAAGCGCTTGGGTCTGCCAGCGGTGTTGAGTGCCAAGTAGGTTGAGTGCAGCCGCGGTTGTGACCAGTTTCATGACTGATGCGGGGTTGCGTGGCGTGTGACTCTGATGGGCGATCTGTGATGTCTGGGAGCCCACACGCCTGATGACCACACTGATCGAGTCGAGCGCGATACCGTTGGCCTGCATCAATCGGGCGGCTGACTCCGGCAGGGTAGCCACGGCCCCCTGCGATGCAAGGGCGGTGGCAAGCAGCACGCTGATCCCAATAAGTGACTGCACCTTCATAAGTGAAATTCTAAACTTCTGCGACAAATACTGAAAATTTCAGCAAAGACAGTGCATTGTGGCATGGCCAGCGTTGCTATAATGCGCCCCGGCCGTAAAGCCGGGCACCAGATTTCTATTGAGCCATGACAAAAAAAAGCATCTTCCGGATTATTTTTCACAACCAGGGAAACATCTACGAGGTTTATGCCCGTGAGGTCTCCCAGGGCGGCATGTATGCTTTTGTTGAGGTCGGCGAGATCATTTTTGGTGAACGATCCAAGTTGGTGGTGGATCCATCCGACGAAAAACTCAAGAGCGAGTTCTCGGGCGTCAAGCGCACCTATATTCCGCTGCACGCCATAGTGCGTATTGATGAGGTCGAAAAAGAAGGGCAGGCTAAGATTGTGCCTGCTGGCGAATCCAAAGGGGGCAACATTGCCTCCTTCCCGATGCCGATCAAGCCGCCTGTATCGTAGTTAGCTCTCTTCAGGGCGCGTTTGATGCAGGCCGGGCGCAGCGAACGCCAGTCCCGCCAAGACCACAGTAACCACCTGGATTTTTAGCGAGGTATTGCTGATGGTAATCCTCGGCATAGAAGAATCTCCCAGCCGGGGCAAATTCAGTTGTAATCTCAGCAAAGCCTGCATTGCGCAATGCCGCTTGGTATCGAGTGGCTGCGTCATGGGCCATGCGGCTCTGTTCTTCATTGTCGGTGTAGATGGCCGAGCGGTACTGAGTACCGATGTCGTTGCTCTGGCGCATGCCCTGGGTAGGGTCGTGCGATTCAAAAAAAACTTCCAGCAGTTGGATATAACTTATCCGCTGGGGGTCAAAGATTACCAGCACCGCCTCGGTGTGGCCGGTCATCCCTGAGCAGACCTCCTGGTAGGTAGGGTTGGGCGTGCTGCCGCCAGCGTAACCTACGGCCGTCGTCAGTACGCCATCGAGTTGCCAGAAGCAACGCTCTGCCCCCCAGAAGCAACCCAGTCCAAAGATCGCCTGTTCGGCGTCTGCAGGAAAGGGCGGTTTAAGCGGTGCGCCATTCACATAGTGTTGTTTTGCGACGGGCGTTGACTCTGCCCGCCCGGGCAGTGCCTTGTCCGACGAGGGAATCGCCGCGCTTTTATGGAAGATCATGTATTCGTGCCTGAGGTTTGATGCCAAGTTTAGTGGTTGCTGTCCGCCGTGCGGCGTGCAGTGCTTACCCGGGCTTGGCCTGCGTAGTCGTTGAAGCGGGCGATAGAACCAAGGCCAGCGGCCAACAGCAATTCATCCAGTGCCGGTCGCTGATCATGGCCGTGTTCCAGTGCCAGCATCCCGCCCGGCTTTAGGCAGTCGCTGGCACCCGCACAAATCTGGCGGATCGCGCTAAGGCCATCAGGGCCAGAAAGAAGAGCCTCTTGTGGTTCAAAAAGGGACGCACTGCATTCCAGCGCCGGATCGCCCTCGCGCACGTAGGGTGGATTGCTGACGATGATATCGAAGACTTGTCCTTGCAGCGGGACTAGCCAGTCACCGTGCTGAAACGTGACCTCAAGGTTCAGACGCATGGCATTGTCGCTTGCCTGGGCGAGCGCCCGCCTGGATGAGTCTGTTGCCACGATACGTGCAAGGGGGCGTTCGCTGGCAAGTGCCAGCGCGATGGCGCCGCTGCCGGTACCAAGGTCAGCGATATCCACCGGCGAATCGGCCGGTGTGGCATCGAGCACTGCCTGCACCAGGATTTCGGTTTCGGGCCGCGGCACCAGGGTGTCCTGACTAAGACCAAGATCCAGCGACCAGAACTCTTTGTGTCCCAGGATGTACGCAATGGGTTCCCCGGTACGGCGGCGCTCGACCAGTGCCAGCAGTTGTCGGGCTTGTGTCGAGCTTATGGCTTTTTCAGGATCGCGGGCAAAAGTCGTGCGATCAATGCCGCAGGCGGCTTGCAGCAGAATTTCGGCATCCAGGCGCGGCGAATCGCTTTGCCCGGTCAGTGCCTGACATGCCTGGTTCAATAGTGCCGAGGCGGTGGGTTCAGCCACGACTCATGGTCGCCAACAGGTCTGCCTGGTGTTCGGCAATTAAAGGCTCGATGACTGGCTTCAGATCTCCAGAAAGGATCTCATCGAGTTTGTACAGCGTCAGGTTGATACGGTGATCAGTGACGCGGCCTTGCGCAAAATTGTAGGTTCGGATGCGCTCGGAACGGTCACCGCTACCGACCAGATTGCGCCGGTTCTGCGCTTCTTCACTTTTTTGCTGGCTGATCTTTGCTTCGAGCAGGCGTGAGCGCAGGACCGACATGGCCCGCGCTTTATTCTTGTGCTGCGAGCGTTCGTCCTGACACTCCACGACGACGCCCGTGGGCAGGTGAGTGATCCGCACGGCTGAATCGGTACGGTTCACATGCTGGCCGCCGGCCCCGGAGGCGCGAAAGGTGTCTATCCGAAGGTCAGCGGTGTTGATGTCAACATCATCAATCTCGTCAGCTTCAGGCATGACGGCGACGGTACAGGCCGAGGTATGTATCCGTCCCTGTGCTTCGGTTTCGGGAACGCGCTGCACCCGGTGGGCGCCGGATTCAAACTTCAGTTGTGAATAGGCGCCGCGCCCGGCCACACGGCTGATGATCTCCTTGTAGCCGCCGTGCTCACCTGGACTCTGACTCACGACCTCGACCTGCCAGTTGCGTTTCTCCGCATAGAGGTTGTACATACGAAACAGGTCACCGGCAAAAAGCGCAGCTTCGTCGCCGCCAGTGCCGGCCCGTACTTCGAGAAAGATGTTGCGTTCGTCGTTAGGATCGCGCGGAATGAGCAACTTGCGAAGCGCCTGCTGGCTCTGCTCGAGCTCGGTTTGCAGCCGCGGCATCTCATCATGAGCCATGCGCCGGATCGAGGGGTCAGCGTCTTCCAACATGCCGCGGGTTTCGGATAGTTCTCCATCCAGGATCTGGTAGCTCTGAAAACGCTCCACCACCGGACTAATGTCGGCGAGTTCGATCGACAAATCACGAAATGAGTTCTGACTGGCAATCACCGTGGGATCTGAGAGCAGCGCGTTGATCTCTTCTTGGCGCTCAAGCAACCGCTCGAGTTTGACTCGCATGGTCGGGTTCATGTCAGGGGGCGAGTTTGAACAGTCGCCGGGCAGTGCGGATCAGGCTGGCATTGCCTTCCTGGCCCGCCTGTTTCAGCGCCTGACTGGGGGCGTGGGCAAATTTGCGCGAGAGATTGCGGGCGAAATGCTCCAGAACCTGTTGCGGATTCTCACCGTTGGCAAGGCGCCGCTGGGCATCTTCCAACTCAGTCTCACCAAGTGCTTCTATCTTGTCGCGCAAAGAACGGATAGTTGGCACCGAATCCAGCGAGCGCATCCAGTGCATAAAGCGCATGACTTGCAGGTCAATGATTTTCTCGGCTTCGACTGCCGCTTCCTGGCGCGAGGCCTGGTTGGCAGTGACGACGTTTTGCAGATCATCGACCGTATACAGGAAGACATCATCCAGTTCGCCCACCTCGGGCTCAATATCACGGGGGACCGCGAGATCGATCATGAACATGGGTCGATGCCGACGTTTGCGCAGCGCGCTTTCGACAGTACCCTTGCCGAGGATCGGCAGGGTGCTCGCGGTCGAAGCTACGATGATGTCGACTTCATGTAGCCGGGCGGGTATCTCAGCGAGCGAGATGGCCTCGCTACCCAATTGGCTGGTAAGTGCCTGGGCCCGCTCAATAGACCGATTGGCGACGATAATGTGGCGAACTTCATTCTGCTTGAGGTGGCGTGCCACCAGTTCGATCGTTTCTCCGGCACCGATCAGCAGTACTGTTTGTTCCTGCAGTCGCGAAAATATCCGCCTTGCCAGATCCACCGCTGCAAAGGCCACGGATACCGCGTTGGCGCCGATGGCGGTATCCGTGCGGATTTGCTTGGCAACCAAGAAGGTGTGCTGGAATAGACGGTTGAGGATCTTGCCGGTAGTTCCTGCCTGGTGAGCGACCGAAAAGGCCGATTTCATTTGCCCGAGAATCTGAGGTTCTCCCAATACCATGGAGTCCAGACCCGAGGCCACGCGAAAGGCATGCTGGACTGCCTGTTCCCCGGGCAGCGTATAGGTTGAGCTATTCAGGGCATCTTCAGGCAGACCACCGTATTCACGAAGCCAGTTAAGAACCGGGGCAGTTGCTACCTGCTCCTGACGACAGTAAATCTCGGTTCGGTTGCAGGTCGATAAGATAGTCGCCTCTTGGACCTGCGGGTTTGCCACAAGGGAGCGAACCGCGTCCGGTAATTGTTCGGGCGAAAACGCAGTTCGTTCACGCAGGGCAATCGGGGCGGTGCGGTGATTGAGGCCTAGAGTGAGAAGAGACATGGAATCAATATTTTACGATTTTTGGATGCAATTTTCACTGACCCCGAGCCTGTCTAAGGCTGTTAGTGGCAAGTACTGGGTGAAAACCGCCCTGGTGGATCGAGGCGCATTCACCGTTAGGGCAACGATTCTGCTATTCTGAGTGATTGAGCGCCGATCGGCGTTTGTTTGCGAGTTTTACGTGACACACTTCAATTTTTTCGCGACTGGCCTGCTATGCAGCTTACTGGCATTGGCTGGTTGCGTCGGCGTTGTGCCGGCACCCGATAACGCCAGTGCGCAAGAGCAACGCCCGCTGGTGGTGGCCGGCCTTTCCGAGGATCTGATCTTTGAATACCTGCTTGGCGACGTAGCGGCCCGTCGCGGCGATCCGGTCACTGCGGCACAGGCTATGGCCCGCGCAGCAGTACTTTCGGGCAACGCGCGGATTACGGTACGTGCTTTTGCCTTGGCCATAGAAGTGGGCGAGTTCGAGCGGGCCCTGGAACTCAGCGAACTCCTGATATCGATTACCCCGGAGGATCCAGGGGCCCTGACTATGCGGCTACAGGCCCTGATTATGCTCAACCGTGGGCAGGCTGTGTTCGATGCGTTAGTAAAGTTGATCGACACGATGCCCGAGAAAACGGCTGTTCTGTTGAAGCATATTGTACAGATCCTGGGGCAACAGGCGGATCCGGGTCGTTGGCTGGGTTTGATGCAGCGCATCGCCACTCATTACTCTGAACTTGATTCAGCACAATGGGCAACCGCCTGGCTTGGCTACCATGTCGGTGATGAGGAGGCAGCACAAGCGGCGCTTGACCGGGCCATGGAGTTGACGCCCGGGTGGGAGGAAGCTGCGTTGCTGAAGCTTTCATACCTTGGCGAGCACGGTGACCGCGAGCGAGTCAGCGCTTACGCCAACGAGTATCTTGATGCCTTTGCTGACCGGCCCCGGTTTCGCCTGACTTACGCCCGGTTGCTGGCACAATGGAACGAGAATCGTGCGTCGCTTGCACAGTTTGAGAAACTGCTCGAATCTGATCCAGACAGTATCGATGCTCTGTACGCAGCCGGCGCACTCAACCTCGACCGCGGTGATCTGGCTCGTGCCCGTGAGCATTTCCAGCATGTATTGGCGCTTTTCCCCAACGAGGATCGCGCCCGACTTTATCTGGGTCGAATCGCCAGTGAACAGGGTGACTACGATACCGCGCTGACATTATTGCGAGAGGTGGTTTCACGGGAGTTGTATTTCGACGCGCAAATGCGCGTTGGTTTTGTCCTCGCAGATGCCGGGCGTATCGATGAGGCCTTGGAACATCTGGCTGATGTCACACCAAAGTCACGCGATGAGCAGGTGCGGGTGTACCTGGCGCGTGAACAGGTGCTGCGCGACAGCGGCGAGCCGGAGCAGGCGCTGAAGCTGTTGGATGCGGCGCTGGTCGATCTGCCGGATGATCCCGATCTACTCTATGCCCGTGGTCTGGTGACGGCGCTGTTAGATCAAGTAGTCGAACACGAGCGGGATATGCGCCGGCTCATCGAGTTGGATCCCCAGAATGCGCATGCCTACAACGCATTGGGCTATACACTGGCCGACAAGACCGAGCGTTTCGAAGAAGCTCTAGCCCTTATAGAAAAGGCGCTTCTGCTGTCACCGGGTGATCCCTATATTCTCGATAGCCTGGGGTGGGTGCATTACCGGCGGGGCAACCTGAAGCTCGCGCTTGAATATCTGACTAAGGCAATGGATCAGCAGCCCGATGCTGAGATTGCTGCACATTTGGGTGAGGTATTGTGGCATCTGGGCGACAAGGCGGAGGCGATCCTGGCCTGGGAAGACGGCAAGAGTAATGATTCCGACAATCCGGTACTGATTGAGACGTTACGGAAATTCGGCCAGTGATCCGTGTTGGATGTGCCTTGCTCGCAGCAATACTGCTAAGTGGTGGCTGCGCCGGGATAGCGCCTGCGGCATTGGCGCCTAGCGCAGCTGATGCGCTTTGGGCGGCACGCCAGGAACAGCTTAATAATCTGCGGCAGTGGAATCTGCGTGGACGTGTCGCCATACGTACCTCGGAGTCGGGTGCCAGTGCACACCTGCGCTGGGAGCGTAAAGATCAGCAGAGTCGGATTGATCTTTTTGGTGCTTTTGGCGGTGGCAAAGCCCGTTTGTGGGTTGACGAAAACGGTGCCCGGTTGCGTGACGACCAGGGCCAGGAATTTGAGGCAGACAGTGCCAGCCAGGTCCTTGCTGACGGCACCGGCTGGCATATTCCCCTTGATGAGTTGGGCTACTGGATTCGGGGACTACCGGCACCCAGTGAGGTCCGGGCGATAGAAACTGATGCGCGCGGTGCTTTGATTTCACTCAGCCAACTGGGGTGGGATATCACCTATTCTGAGTACGCAGTGTTCGACGAAAGGGAGCTACCCCGTAAGATCCGAATGATGGCCTGGCCTGATACCGTGAAAACCTTCTCGACCCACGCGGGGCTGATAGGGGATACCCTGATTGTAAAACTACTGATCGAACACTGGAGCGAGCGGGCTACCGTCAAAGAGATGGAGCAATGAGCGGTTGGCTGGCACCCGCAAAACTTAATCTGTTTTTACACGTCGTTGGCCGGCGTGACGATGGACGGCACGAGTTGCAGACGCTTTTTCAGTTGCTGGACTATGGCGATACGCTGGATTTTGATGCCCGCCGTGACGGTGTGATCCGGCGCCTGGGTGCGCCGCAATTGCCTGATGACGACCTGAGTGTGCGCGCGGCTCGCGCTCTGCAGGCGGCAAGCGGCACTAGTCTTGGGGCCGATATTCATCTGACTAAGCGGGTTCCTGTTGGGGCGGGTCTCGGTGGTGGGAGCTCTGATGCTGCCACCGTACTTGTCGCGTTGAATCGGATATGGAATACAGGTCTCAGCCGGGCAGAATTGATCCAACTTGGACTGGCGTTAGGGGCGGATGTCCCGTTATTTGTTGGTGGCTGCTCAGCCTGGGGTGAGGGAGTGGGCGAGCGACTATGGCCAACAATCCTGCCAGAGCAGCAATACTGTGTGATTTGGCCCCAAGTCAGTGTCTCGACCGGGGTTATATTTGCTGATCGCGAATTGACACGAAACAGCCCGCGAATCAGAATACCGGGCCCATTTGAGGGTGATCGGCGCAACGATCTGGAGCCGGTGGCAAGACGACAGTTTCCTGAGGTAGGGCAGTGCCTGGATTGGCTGGGCAAATTTGGTCCCACCCGAATGTCGGGCAGTGGGTCAGCGGCTTTCGTGACAGTGGCTGATGACCACGCTGGCCAGCAGATTCTTGACCAGTTGCCGGACGCGTACAGTGGCCTGGTTGCCCGGGGAATTAACCAGAACCCGGCGTTTGCCGATGAATCTGATGGGGTGTAGCCAAGTGGTAAGGCACCGGATTTTGATTCCGGTATTCCCAGGTTCGAATCCTGGCACCCCAGCCACTTGCTCCAGCCACTTGCTAAAGTTCCAACCCCTGACACCAAAGCGACAAGAATCCCATGGCAGTTGATGATCTGACATTATTTACCGGTAACGCCAACCCGGCACTGGCCAGTGAAGTGGCCGATCGTCTGGGCATTGGCATTGGCCGCGCCCTGGTGAGCACATTCAGCGACGGTGAGGTTAACGTTGAGATCATGGAAAATGTTCGCGGTGCTGACGTTTTCGTGATCCAGCCGACCTCTATGCCCGCGAGCAATCACTTAATGGAACTGCTGGTGATGATCGATGCCTTGCGCCGCTCTTCGGCAGAGCGTATCACCGCGGTAATCCCATATTTTGGCTACGCACGCCAGGATCGTCGACCGCGAACAGCCCGGGTTGCGATCACCGCTAAGCTCGTTGCCGACATGATCGGCATTGCAGGCGCAGACCGGGTGGTGACCATGGATCTGCACGCGGACCAGATCCAGGGTTTTTTCGATATCCCGGTCGACAATATTTATGCGGCCCCGGTACTTAACGGCGAGTTGTGGCGCCAGGAGCCCGAAAATCTGATTGTGGTGTCACCAGATGTGGGCGGCGTGGTCCGGGCGCGAGCGATGGCGAAGCAACTTGGTGTTGAGCTTGCCATCATCGATAAGCGCCGACCGCGGGCTAACGAGGCCAAGGTCATGCATATCATAGGTTCGGTGGATAATCGTACCTGCGTGCTGATGGACGATATGGTGGATACCGCCAACACCTTGTGTGAGGCGGCCCGGGCGCTGAAGGAGTCCGGCGCGATGCAGGTTAAGGCCTGTTGTACCCATGCGGTGCTTTCTGGCTCAGCGGTCGAACGTATTGAAGAGTCGGAGCTGGACGAAGTCGTGGTGACCAACTCGATCCCGCTGTCAGTTGAGGCAAGTAATTGCGCGAAGATTCGACAGATCAGTATTTCCAGTTTGCTGGCTGAATCAATCCGGCGAATAGCCAGTGGTGATTCGGTCAGTTCCCTATTTATGGACTAATCAGCCCGGTATCTCCGGGAGAGCAAGACGGCGCCTGGGGCGCCAGTGTAAGGAGACCCTGTAATGAGCAGTAACTACGAACTCGATGCCCGACCGCGGGAAGCATTTGGTACCAATGCAAGCCGGCGGCAGCGCCATGATAAACAGGTGCCGGCAGTTGTCTACGGCGCAGGAAAGGGCAATGAGAGCCTGATGCTGGATCATCATCAGATAATGAACAGCCTTGGAAAAGAGGCCTTTCATTCGGCGATCATCGATCTGAAGACCGAGGCCGGGTCGCAGCAGGTGATCCTGCGCGAGGTGCAGATGCACCCGCACCGACCAATCGTGTTGCATATTGATTTTCAGAGAATCAAGGCAACCGAAAAACTGCACATGAAGGTGCCGCTGCACTTTGAAGGTGCTGATGTAACTCCTGGCGTGAAGATTGATGGCGGTATTTTGGCACACCTCATGACAGAGCTTGATATCACCTGCCTGCCTAAAGATCTGCCCGAGTACATTGCCATTGATGTCTCTGAACTGCAGATGAACCAGTCCTTGCACCTTTCGGACATACAACTACCTGAGGCGGTTGAGTTGACAGCTACTACCTATCACGAAGGTGAAGACCCCACGGTGGCCATTGTGACGGCGCCCAAGGTAATTGAGGAAGAAGAGCTTGAAGAGGTTGATGAGGCCGAAGCAGGCGAGTTGGCTGAAGACCAGCCGGCAGATGACGAGGCGACGCCAGCCGATAGCGACGGGGCGAAAAGCGGGGAATAAGCAACCTACGGTATACGCTGACCCGGGCCTGAACGTGCGTTGCCCGGCGGCGCACTTGTACCACCTGGTCGGGCAGATATGGCAGCCATTTCACTGATCATTGGCCTGGGCAATCCGGGCAGTGGCTACGAGGCGACTCGTCACAACGCGGGTTTTTGGTTTCTGGATGTGTTGGCCCGGCGCTGGCCAATGGATCTGCGTGTGGAAAACCGTTTTCGAGGTGCGTTGGCAGATCTTCGTATTAATAACCATCGGGTACGGGTCCTCAGGCCAGAGACTTTCATGAACGAAAGCGGCTCGCCGGTAGCGGGTGTTGCAAAATACTTCGACTTTTCGCCTGAAGAAATACTGGTGGTACACGATGATCTGGATCTACCACCAGGCACTGTTCGCGTGAAACGCGGCGGTGGGCACGGCGGCCACAATGGCCTTCGTGACATCTTTTCGAAACTCGGTTCACGCGAGTTTGTACGGTTGCGGATCGGCATTGGTCATCCCGGAAACGCTGATGAGGTGACCAACTATGTGCTGCAAAAACCATCCGCCGCCGATCGCAATGCGATCTTTGATGCCATAGACCGCGCCGTTGAACGACTGGACGAGTTACTCGATGGAGAGCTGGGGTTAGCGATGAATGTATTGCACCGCGATGCTAAGGACACGCTCTGAATGGGATTTCGCTGTGGGATCGTGGGCCTGCCTAATATCGGCAAGTCGACTCTTTTTAATGCTCTGACGCGGGCCGGCGCGCAGGCCGAGAATTATCCATTTTGCACTATCGATCCCAATGTCGGCATCGTTGAAGTGCCAGATCTGCGCCTGCAAAAAATTGCGGCGCTGATTAACCCCAAATCAGTCATACCCACCGCGATCGAGTTTGTCGATATTGCCGGATTGGTCGCCGGTGCCTCGAAAGGGGAAGGCCTGGGTAATCGTTTTCTTGCACACATCCGCGAGGTGGATGCGATTATTCATGTGGTGCGTGCGTTCAGGAATGACGACATCACCCATGTTGCCGGCAAGGTAGATCCATTGGCCGATGTGGCGACCATCGAGACCGAGCTGGCACTGGCTGACCTGGAGACACTGGAGCGCGGCATCGAGCGAACTGCCAAGGCCGCTAAAACCGGCGACAAAAAAATCCTGCGTGAGCTGGAATGCCTACGCCAGGCCAACCAAGCGCTTAATGAAGGTCAGGGTTTCCAGCGACTGCTGCACGACAGCGACGTGGCAACGGCATTAATGCCGTTATGTCTTTTAAGCGCCAAACCAGTGCTTTACGTAGCCAATGTCTCAGAGCAGGATCTTGCCGGCAACGAGCAGGTAGCGCAATTGCGTGAACATGTCCAAAAAACCGATGCCCAGCTGGTTGTGGTCAGTGCCGCGATCGAGCAGGAGATATCAGAGCTGGATCCAGACGAACGCAGTAGTTTTCTGGATGACCTGGGATTGGCGGAGTCAGGTCTCGACCGGGTAATTCAGGCGGGCTATATCCTATTAGGATTGCAGACCTTTTTTACCGCCGGGCCTAAAGAGGTGAGAGCTTGGACGGTGCGTATCGGTGCCACGGCGCCTCAAGCGGCGGGCGAGATACACACGGATTTTGAGCGCGGTTTTATCCGTGCTGAGACCATCGCTTATAACGACTTTATCGTCAACGGCGGAGAGCACGGTGCGCGTGAAGCGGGCAGGTTACGGCTGGAGGGAAAAGACTACGTCCTAAGTGATGGCGACATCATGCATTTTCGTTTTAACGTCTGAATCAAGTTCGAGCGCGACCGGAATCCCCGGGTAAGTACGAGCCCTAAACGCCTGGGTTAACCACTTTTGAACACTCGGGATTTTTCAAGGTGAAATGTCGTACGTTTGAGTACGGCCACATGTTTTTAGACCGTTTTAATGGCCTTTACCTTGTTCTGGAGGAGATTTCGCGCTACATTCGCGCCCCCACCGTGGCTATGTAGCTCAGCTGGTTAGAGCACGGCATTCATAATGCCGGGGTCGGTGGTTCAAGTCCACCCATAGCCACCATCCTTTCAGTTAGTTATGCCTGTTGTGCTATGTGGGCAATGTTCCGTGGCACAAATACGGCACAGCAGATTCCCGCAGACCCTGGTTGACCGGATAACCGTCCCACCAGTGTCACGGTCGCATCAGGTTCGTGAAACTACCGCTGCTCCCGTTCACCCCGATGTCTTGCGCAAACCCGACTAAAACTGCTGGCTCCAGTCTGCCACCGCCACGACTAACTCGTCATTCATCTCGTCAAAAAAGTGGTTTGCACCTTGAATCACCTTTTGACTGTACTGCGGATTATGTGCTGCAGCCTGTTTTCGAAGTTCGGCAGTTTCGAGTACACCGGGAAGGTCATCTGTACCGTAAAGATCCAGCACCGGAATATTTATGGTTTTCAGTGAAATCGAGCTGTTGACGTCGCTATCTTTCTGCGTCGCGCCCATACCGATTGCGACAAAGCCCTGGATGTCGTTGGTATTACGCGAGAGGTAATAGCTCGACATTGTGGCGCCTTGGCTGTGGGCAACGATGACCAAGGTTTTTACACCCTTTTGCTTAAGGAAGCGCTCAGCCGCCTTCAGGCGCGGCGGAACCTCAGGGTACAGCAGCACGTATTCTTCGTACTTCGCATCGTTGTGCAATATCGGCATCTGGATCGACAGCGTATGCCAGCCATACTCCGTCATCGCCACGCGGATCGGCTGCACGACCTGCTCCCAGTCGGGGTGGATGCCGGTGCCATGGACAACGATCATGCCCTTGTTGGAACCATTGGTAGCTTCGGTGTAAATACCGAACACGCCGCGGCCATCAACCATGACATCGACTTCCTCGCCATCCATGATCGAATCGGCGACCTGCTCGCGCCAGCGTTGCTCTTTGCCAAGGTCGGAAGCAAAGCCAGGCGCAACCAGAGCAATACCCAGAATCAACACGATGTATTTCTTGCGCATTTCCGTTAGCTCCTATTACGTTTCTCAGAGAAAAACTAACATAAGTTACTCGCTAGCGCACTCAGCAGGTTCGCAGGTTAAGCTGACTGGCCTAGACTATCGGCTAAACGCGGATCGAGGATATCCTTACTCAGACGTCGCACTTTGTTATGTAAAGAGGGATTGGGGTAGAGAAAGGTATTTGCCGGCATTAGTGAGCGGCACAAGGTAACAGTAGATAACCTCACCTGGGAGTTGGAAAAGGTGCGAATCCTGGCTATGGACACCGGCAATGCAGCGGCAGCCGTGAATGTCATTTTGGATAATTCTGATGTAGACCCGACTGTCCAGAATTGACACCGAACTTGCTCCCAAGTACTGTTGTAATACACTAAAAAACAAGGAGGATGCTATGAAATATTTGAAAACGTCGATTTTCGCTGCAACCACATTATTTGCAATAAGCAACTTTGCAGCAGCGGGAACGGTAGTTCCAACTACTGGGCATGGTTATGGTGCCGTCACCTCTTCAACAGCCACCCCGCTAGCGGATGGCTCTACGTTGATAAAGCAGACGACTCATGAGATTTGGATTGATGATTCGGGAGCACACTTCCCCGCTGAGAAAGTAGCTGATTGCAATGCGACTATGTTGTTGTCAGCACAAGGGGCACCTATAGCTTATAGAGGAGCTTGCACAGCAATTGATATTGACGGAGATACTCTTATAGCAACCAATGGTGCAACGACTCCTGATTTTAGTGACTGTACTTGGAACATGCATGGGGGAACCGGTAAATACGCTGGCGTGACAGGCGGTGGGGCATGTATGCCAGGTGGACCTATTACTAAAGATGGTAATAACACCAAGTTCTCATGGAAAGGGGAGTGGGTACTACCGTAATCCTATTAGAATAATCAAAGGTAAAAGCCCCGCTTCTGGCGGGGCTTTTACTACCCCACCCACCTTACTAAATCCCCCGCCCTTAAATGCGTATAGCGGATTTGCAAGCCTGCCTGGTCTGTGTGTGGCAGATAAGCTAGATGCACACCAGCCCAACAGGATCGGGAGTGGTGATTTTGTGGAACAAACATGGCCCGGCAGGTTCCGGTAGCCAGGAT
>CBFIBN010000006.1:0-30840 GCA_965660775.1 Arenicellales bacterium
CGGGTGAAATTATTCGGCCGCAAGGTCGGCCGGGGGCAGCCGCTGTTTCTGATCGCCGGTCCGTGTGTCATCGAAAGTCGTGAGAACGCGCTGGATACCGCATCTCGACTTGCGGCCATAGGCGAGGCACTCGACGTTCTGATCATTTACAAGTCATCGTTCGATAAGGGTAACCGCACCTCCGGCAGCTCGTTTCGCGGCCCAGGACTCCACGAAGGGCTCGAGATTCTCGAAATGATCAAAGCCCAAACCGGACTTCCGGTTTTGACTGACGTGCATACGCCGGAACAGGCAACACTTTGTGGCGAGGTGGTTGACGCGCTCCAGACCCCTGCGTTTCTGTGTCGTCAGACCGACTTGATTGTGGCAGCAGCAAAAACAGGGAAACCGGTAAATATCAAAAAAGGTCAATTTTTATCCCCCGGCGAAATGACAAGCGTTGTGGCAAAGGCGCGAGCAGTTGGGAACCCGGACATCTTGGTCTGTGAGCGTGGGACAACCTTCGGCTACAACAATCTGGTCGTTGATATGCGCTCGCTTGATATTTTGCACAGCCTTGGTTGCCCGGTAGTGTTCGATGCAACCCATTCAGTCCAGTTACCGGGTGGCGCAGGGGACCGATCCGGTGGCCAGAGAGAATTTGTTCCGGTGCTAGCGCGGGCGGCAGTTGGCGCCGGCATTTCCGGCCTATTTATGGAAACCCACGTGGATCCGGACCAGGCGCTCAGTGATGGACCTAATGCGTGGCCACTGGATGACCTTGAGTCCTTGCTGGAGGACTTGCTTGCCCAAGATCGGGTGGTTAAGAGCGGCAGTTGGATCCGAGATGGAATCGAGATATGACCGGAACGCAAACGGTCTTAGTGCACAGGAGGGCCAAGAGGGTGCTATGAATTTGGTCGTTGAGTCGGTCCTCGGACGAGAGATTCTAGACTCTCGGGGCTTCCCCACGGTCGAGGCGGAAGTTCGCCTTCGAGGCGGAGCCCACGGCCGTGCGGCTGTGCCTTCAGGCGCTTCCACGGGAAAGCTCGAAGCGTTAGAACTTCGTGATGGTGATCCGTTGCGCTATGACGGCAAAGGGGTTCGCAAGGCGGTCGGCAATATTAACGGCGAAATCGCCAGTTGTCTCCGGGGGATGGATGGGTCGAACCAACGGGCGGCAGATCTAGCACTGATTGGGCTCGACAACACGCCCAACAAAAGCCGGCTCGGCGCAAATGCGATCCTTGCCGTGTCGCTCGCGATCGCGCACGCTGTAGCGCGACAACTCGCCGTTCCTTTATATCGCCACATTGCCACGTTGCACGGCAATTTCACCCCGACCCGCCTTCCTGTCCCGCAGATGAATATCGTAAATGGCGGAGCCCATGCAGATAATAGCGTAGATTTTCAAGAGTTTATGATCGTGCCTGTAGGCCGGACAAGTTTTACTGAGGCGTTACGCGCCGGCGCCGAGATTTTTCACAAACTGCGTCTCGTCTTAATAGCACAAGGATTCCAAACCGGGGTCGGCGACGAAGGCGGCTTTGCGCCCGACTTTGCTTCCAATGAGAGCGTGGTCACTGCGGTACTTCAGGCCATTGATGACGCTGGGTATCATGTGGGGGATGAGGTCTATCTTGCACTCGATGTTGCGAGTTCGGAATTTTACTCAGCAGGGCACTACACTTTAGGCTCTGAGGGCAGAAAATTTAGTACGCCGGAATTTATCGACTTGATTTGCGACTGGATCACCCGGTTCCCCATTATCTCTGTCGAGGACGCGCTATCCGAAGACGATTGGGACGGCTGGAAGACAATGAGTGCCCGCATCAAAAACAAGGTGCAACTTACCGGTGATGATCTGTTTGTGACCAACCCTGCTATTTTGAAGCGAGGAATTGACCAAGGTGTTGCCAACTCGATTCTGATCAAACCAAACCAGATTGGCACCCTTAGCGAGACACTGGATGCGGTCGGACTTGCGCAAGATCACGGTTACGGAGTTACCATTTCGCACAGATCAGGCGAGACTGAGGACACAACGATTGCGGACCTCGCGGTGGGAGTCGGTGCAGGGCAAATTAAGACCGGATCATTGTCCCGTTCAGAACGTGTCGCCAAATATAATCGCCTCTTAAGAATCGAACAGGAACTGGGCCCGCAGGCCCGATATGCGGGAATGGCGGGGTTCCCGCATCGGGGCGATCACTAGGGGGGCTGTTGGGCGCAGAATTCGTGTACCACAAAGCCCTCATCTTCACCTTGATCGTTGGAGCGCTGGCCCTGCAGTGGGCGTTGTGGGCTGGGAAAAGCAATGTTGTTGATTTGATTTATCTTCAGCAGACAGTAGCCAGCCTCAAAACTAACAATGCATCGCTTCGCCACCGAAATGATCGACTTCACGCGGACATCAACGAAATAAAAAGTCGGCTGGAAGCCATTGAGGCTCGAGCGCGAAAGGACCTTGGTTTGATTTTGCCCGGAGAAACCTACTACCAGACGGTACTGCCAGAGGGAAGTGTATCGAGGGCTTCTACCGATTAAAACGAAGTATCTTTCCTAATCCGACAAACCTAGGTTATAGGGTAGGGGTTGAATGGAAAGGCATTGCCCGTCAATCTGAGTCTTTGTGGTGGAGTGGTCTTGAAGCCAGGCAATTGGGACGGATGCCAGTACTTCCCAATTGCCGGTATCCGAATTCTTGGCGGCATCGACGACCACTCCCCGTTGGGCGGACTCCTCGCCACTTGTCGTCACTACAGTTCCGGGCCCAATAACTGAAGCCGTTTTGATAGTGCCTCGTATCATGCGGGTTTTCAGCCGGCCGAGATACCGCACACGGGCCACAATTTCCTGACCCGGATAACACCCTTTCTGAAAACTCACGCCACCGATCAAGTCGAGGTTGACCGATTGTGGAATAAACGTCTCGTGGGTTTTCGCAAAGATCAAAGGTAGACCATGTCGAACACACGCAAGGGCGAATGTGTTGTTTGAATCACTTGCAGCCGAAGAAAATGCATTTTGTTCCTTCGTTCCGGGAATAACGTCGGCGTTGAGCGTAAACTGGAACGGTAATACAGCAGGGAATCTGGACTCAACCGGCGTCTGTGACAGACCAAGAGACGCGTTTTCCCCATTGCATGAAACGTGAGAAAACCCGACTTGCCAAGCGGGATTCAAGGTGATATCCACTCGTGCCCGAAGGATAAACATCCGTAAACGCTGCATCGACTTATCCAGAATTTGAGGGTCCGTGATGAGCCAGAAATCTGATGGCGTCCGGAATACAAAAAATATTGCCAGTAGACGCCCTTTGGGTGAGCAGTATCCGCTCAGCGCCCAATCGCCTATTGGAATGGCCTCGATATCCGCAGTCAGTTGGGCTTGAAGGAACTGGGCGGCCTCGTCGCCTGAACACCGAGCAACCGCCAGTTGGTTCGTTATCAGCATCGTTGGGGTTAAACTGGTCACTGGGAGATCCTGATGAATCGGCAAAGAGGCCCTTCGACTCCCCAAAGTCGTGTTCGGTCAGAGGTTTGGTTTACTGAAGGCATAGAGTTGAAGATCGTTGTAAAGGTAAAAAATTGCAAAAATGGGGTCCAGACCTTGAAAATGTAGGGGCAAAAAAGTGAAAATCAAATATGGTGCGATGCACAAAAGGAAAACAACAAAGGTGGTAGCGATTTCCTCGGATCCGAGCGAAGAGAAAGCCTTGCCTATCGGAAAGGGTGAGTCTACTCCCGCTGAGGGCCTGGACGGTGGGCCCGGCAAGCCAACCGGGTCGAAAGATCTAGAGCCAACTCGTTACGGTGACTGGGAGCGCAACGGACGTTGCATAGATTTTTGACATCGGCAAATGTGGCTTCGGCCCAAGGCGGGGCTGGCCAGTGAAGACTGCCGTTAACCGACCGCTCTCGCCACACCTGCAGGTTTATCGGCCTCAGTTGACTTCGGTGCTATCTATTGGGCACCGGGCTACAGGAATCATCCTTTGTTTCGGCGCCTTGGCGCTGTCTTTGTGGCTGATTTCACTCGCATTGGGCGAGCAGGCATTCTACGCCTATACCGGTTTATTGAATACGTCGATCGGCAAAGTATTTATGTTGGGCTGGCTTTTCAGCTTTTTTTACCACTTGTGCAATGGGGTACGCCATCTGTGCTGGGACGCGGGGTATGGGTATGGGATAGTCCAAGTTTACCGAAGCGGGTGGATAATGGTGCTCGCCGCGATCGGTATGACGATTATCGCGCTTTTCAGTGCAGGCTGATGTGTATTCCATCATGAGTCAGATATGAAGCCAACCCTGGGCCAATCTTCGCAGTTTCACTCTGGTGTTCGCCATTGGCGCCTCCAGAGGATCTCAGCGATCCTGTTGATTCCGCTTTCGCTATGGGCGGTAATCGAATTGGTACCTCTGCCGGCGCAGAGCTACGCGACAGCGCTTGAGTGGATTCATGAACCTTTATCCATTGGATTGCTATTGTTCCTTGTGCCAACGCTTTATCTGCACGCGTCCCTTGGACTTCAAATGGTTCTCGAGGACTATATTTCAGACCCACTACGCCACCGTCTTATTGTAATAACCCACGTGATCGCCAGCGTCGCGGTTTTTGGGACGCTGGGCGCGTTATTTTCAGCTTAGGGAATCAGGTATCCGTGAGTTTTTCAAACACCTACAAAATTATCCGGCACGATCATGACGTTGTCGTAGTCGGGGCTGGCGGTGCGGGTCTTCGAGCCTGCCTTGGTCTCGCCGAGGCAGGTCTGCGTACAGCCTGTGTGACCAAGGTTTTCCCGACCCGCTCGCACACCGTGGCCGCACAGGGGGGAATGAGCGCAGCGCTTGGGAATATGGGAGAAGATGATTGGCGCTGGCACATGTATGACACCGTTAAAGGATCAGACTGGCTTGGGGATCAGGAGGCGATCGCGTTCATGTGTCGCGAAGCGCCGTCTGCGGTTATTGAGCTGGAACATTACGGAGTGCCTTTTTCACGAACCGCGGATGGACATATCTATCAGCGGGCATTCGGCGGCATGACAACGCATTTCGGTCAGGGGCAGGCGCAGCGGACTTGTGCCGCAGCTGATCGTACCGGGCACGCAATCCTCCATACGCTGTACCAGCAGTCATTACGGCAAAAGGTCGAATTTTTCATTGAATACTTCGCCCTAGACCTGATTATCGAAGACGGGCAGTGTCGAGGCGTTGTCGCCTGGTGTCTTGAAACTGGCTCGATCCACGTTTTTTCGGCAAAACTAGTGGTGCTTGCCACTGGCGGTTACGGGCGAGCCTATTTCTCAGCGACTTCGGCGCACACCTGCACCGGCGATGGTAATGCCATGGTTCTTCGCGCCGGGCTGGCACTACAGGATATGGAGTTCGTCCAATTTCATCCCACCGGGATCTATGGGTCCGGCTGCCTGATCACAGAGGGTGCTCGTGGCGAAGGGGGCTTCCTGACCAACGCGTCTGGTGAACGCTTCATGGAGCGCTACGCCCCAAATGCCCGCGACCTCGCATCCAGAGACGTGGTCAGCCGATCTATGACTATGGAGATCCGTGCTGGAAGAGGCCTCGGCGCCGAGGCGGATCACATTCATCTGCACCTAGAGCATCTGGGCTCCGAGGTCCTTGCGGAGCGGCTTCCCGGTATCTCGGAGACCGCAAGAGTTTTTGCCGGGGTAGACGTGACCCGGGAGCCCATCCCGGTATTGCCGACCGTGCACTACAACATGGGCGGAATACCGACCAACATTTATGGCGAATGCTTAGGTTTGAGCGAGCGCGACCCAACGTCTGTAGTCCCAGGGCTGATGGCGATTGGAGAGGCCGCCTGTGTCTCTGTTCATGGTGCTAATCGTTTAGGGTCGAATAGCTTGCTTGATCTGATAGTGTTTGGGCGTGCTGCTGCAAAACGGGCCGAGGCGACGATTGAGGCTGGTGGTGCGATCCCAAGCGTGACTCAAGATTCTGTAGACATCTCGCTTGCCCGATTCGATCGTTTGCGCCACGCACGTGGCTCCGAGTCAACTGCTCGAATTCGCACCAGGATGCAAAAAGCGATGCAGTCAAACTGTGCGGTGTTTCGAAATCACGACATTCTGACAGAAGGCTGCGAGAAAATTGATACTCTCGCCAGAAGCTTTCGGGAAGTCGGGCTTTCGGACCGGTCGATGATCTGGAACACCGATCTGGTCGAAACCCTTGAGCTCGAGAACCTGCTTAGCCAGGCTCGGGTAAGCGTCGAAAGTGCTTTAGCTCGCAAGGAGAGTCGTGGCGCTCATGCCCGCGAGGATTTCCCGGATCGAGATGACGAAAACTGGATGAAACACAGCTTATCCCGACTCGTTGATGATCGCGTCACACTCCAGTATCGACCGGTGACCATCAGCACCGGCGACTATGAAGTTGATAGCATTCCACCCAAGGCACGAGTGTATTGAGGGCGTAGTGGCCGAATTCAGCTTAAAACAAGGATCCAAGGTTCAGAAGGGGAAACGCCATAATAATGGCGACTCGATGAGCAAGCCCCAAGCGTTTGAGATCTATCGGTGGAACCCGGACGATGACGCTAACCCCAGGTTGGATCAGTATGCGGTCGACGCTGCATCGTGCGGGCCTATGGTTCTCGACGCGCTGTTGAAAATTAAGGATGAGATTGACCCGACACTCACCTTTCGACGCTCTTGTCGAGAGGGGATCTGCGGCTCCTGCGCGATGAATATAAATGGGGTTAATACTTTAGCCTGCACCCAGTCGATAGAGGCGCTAAAGGCGCCTGTCAGAATTTACCCTTTGCCACATATGCAGGTTATCAAGGATCTGGTTCCAGATCTTTCTCATTTCTTTGCGCAACACGCCGCTCTGGAACCCTGGTTGAAAACTTCGGGACCGACTCCAGAGTTAGAGCGATCGCAGACCCCCGCCCAGCGAGAGGCCTTAGACGGGCTTTACGAATGCATCTTGTGTGCCTGTTGTTCCACCAGTTGTCCCAGCTACTGGTGGAATTCCGATCAGTATCTCGGCCCGGCGAATCTGCTCCAGGCCTATCGTTGGATAGCCGACAGCCGGGATGATGCGACCGAATCCCGTCTCGATCAACTAGACGATACTTTCGCGCTTTATCGGTGTCATACCATCATGAACTGTACCAGTGCTTGCCCGAAGGGCTTAAATCCGGCTCGGGCAATTGGCGAGATCAAGTCGATGATCGCCAAAGGCTAGCGATGAACCTTGCCCGCGACCGTGCAAAACTGGCGTGGCGAGCCCGCCGGGGAGCACGCGAGCTTGACAGTCTGTTGCTGCCTTATGTCAGGGAGCGGGGGGCCGGACTGAGCGAGGACGCGCTCAAAGCGATGGAGCAACTCCTGGGTGAATCAGACCCAGTACTCCTCGACTGGTTTTTAAAAAGAAAAGTGCCGGACGAACCACAAGTCGCGGCCTTGATTCACGATATCCTTAATTGCTCAGAACAACGTCATCAAGATCAAAGGTCGAAAAGCGACTCATAGTTTTGGGATAAGGGTGGTATTTTGACATAGGGATGGGTGCGCATCGGGATAGTCCAAGGTGTAGTGTAATCCTCGACTTTCTTTGCGTTGAGTCGCACAACGTACAATAAGTTCGGAAACGAGCACCAAGTTGCGGAGTTCCAGAAGATCCTGGCTGACCGTAAAATTGCTGTAAAAATCACGTATTTCCTCATTCAGAAGATGGAGTCGATTCGCCGCGCGTTGCAGGCGCCTTGAGGTGCGAACAATCCCCACGTAGTCCCACATAAAATGACGCAGTTCTTCCCAGTTGTGGGAAATCACCACGAGTTCGTCCGGGTCGGTAACTTTGCTTTCGTCCCATGGTGGAAGGTCAACCTGGGGGCGCCTTGGCTGATCAAGCACGCGTGCAATGTCGTCAGCCGCTCTTTCGGAGAAAACCACGCACTCCAAAAGAGAGTTACTGGCTAGCCGGTTGGCTCCATGAAAGCCAGCATCAGAATTTTCACCGAGTGCGTATAGGCCGGCCAACCCAGTGCGCCCCTGAAGATTTGTGGTCACGCCGCCGCAGGTATAGTGTGCTGCGGGCACCACGGGAACCGGGTCATGCGCCATATCGATACCCAATGTCTGGCAGCGTTCATAGATCGCAGGAAAGTGCTGGGTAATATGATCCTTGCCTCGATGGGAGATATCTAGGTAGACACAGTCGAGCCCCCCTTTCTTCATTTCATAATCAATCGCCCGTGCCACAATATCCCGACTTGCAAGCTCTGCTCTGGCATCGTGGTCATTCATGAAGGCTGATCCATCAGGTAATACCAAAATTCCACCCTCGCCCCGGACAGCCTCAGAAATGAGAAAGCTCCCGGCATGCGGGTGAAAGAGGCAAGTCGGGTGAAACTGTACGAATTCCATGTTCGATACCGAACACCCCGCACGCCAGGCCATCGCAATGCCGTCACCCGTGGAGGTGTCCGGATTGCTGGTATACAGATACGCTTTTGAGGCTCCTCCGGTGGCAAGTACAACAATATCGGCCGTAATAGTCTCGACCTGGCCCGCGGCAACATTCAATGCATATAGACCCGAGATCCGCGGCGGATTCCCCGTCTGAGTCGTCAGATCGACCGCAGTATAGTTTTCCAGAACCGTGACCCGTTCAGCTGCCAATAGCTGCTCTTCGAGCGTATTAATGACGGCTCGCCCAGTGGTATCGGCGACATGGGCGACGCGGCGATGGGAATGACCGCCTTCGCGAGCCAGATGTAGTTGGCCGGGGATCGATTGTTTTAGGTCAAAATGAACGCCAGCTTGCCTAAGCCAATCGATCGCCCTGGGTGCCTGTTCGACCACTGTCCGAACGGTCTGCTCATCACAAAGCCCTGCCCCGGCGACCAGCGTGTCTTGTATATGCGACTCAAAACTATCCTTGGAATCAAGTACGGCCGCAATTCCTCCTTGGGCCCACACACTCGATCCCGATGCCAAAGCGGACTTGGTTAGGACAATGCAATCGATCCCCTGGTCCGATAGACGTAAAGCCAGGCTGAGTCCGGCGAGCCCGCTACCGACGATAGCGACTTTGGTCTGGTGAGCGGCCATAGAATTGGCTCGATGGTAAAAGGCGAATTATAGATGCGTCGATGCCCGCCCAACGAATGTGGTGATTTGATTGTTATTGATGCATATAAGGTCTATGCGCGATAAAATCGGCTCTGGCGTCACTTCTACCGACATCCGCCTACACAGACCCTCTGTGACTGGCCCCATTTTCTCGAGAACCCCAAATATGGATTCAGGCGTTCAAAGCCGGATCAGGAATTTTGCGATCATTGCCCATATTGATCATGGCAAGTCGACTTTGGCCGACAGGCTGATTCAACACTGCGGTGGGTTGTCGAAACGCGAAATGACTGAACAGGTTCTGGACTCAATGGATCTGGAGCGTGAAAGAGGGATTACCATTAAGGCGCAAAGCGTTTCCCTGACTTACCACGCCCAAGATGGCGAACTTTATCAGCTCAATTTGATTGATACCCCTGGGCATGTGGATTTTGCCTACGAGGTGTCGCGCTCTTTGAGCGCCTGTGAAGGGGCTTTGTTGATTGTTGACGCCTCGCAGGGTGTTGAAGCGCAAACGGTTGCTAACTGCTATGCCGCTGTAGATCTGGGGCTAGAGGTCATTCCGGTGCTCAACAAGATCGATCTGCCTGCGGCTGAGCCAGATCAGGCAGCGATTGAGATCGAGGACCTCATAGGCTTGGACTGTAGCAATGCCTTGCACGTGAGTGCTAAGTCTGGCCTAGGTATTCCGGAGGTTCTCGAACGGATCGTATCGGGCGTGCCAGCACCGACAGGTGATCGGTCTGCACCGCTTAAGGCGTTAATTATCGATTCGTGGTTTGATAACTATTTGGGCACGGTCTCATTGGTTCGTGTCATTGACGGACAAATGACGACCCGAATGAAAATCCGGATGATGTCCACTGGCGACTCCTACCAAGTTGAGCAAGTGGGCCGTTTCACCCCGAAACGGCTCGCGGCCTCTTCGTTGAAGGCTGGAGAGGTGGGTTATGTGGTTGCAGGCATTAAAGACATAAAGGCGGCGAGAGTCGGGGATACTATTACCGGCCATGTCCACCGCACTGATTCTGCATTTGAGGGATTTAAGAGTGAAAAACCAGTCGTGTTTGCGGGCCTTTACCCCATTAATAATGCTGACTTCGAGGCATTTCGGGTTGCGCTCGAAAAATTAAGCCTGAATGACGCATCTCTGGTTTATGAGCCTGAGGTATCACCGGCTCTGGGATTCGGATTCCGATGCGGCTTCTTGGGATTGTTGCATATGGAGATTATTCAAGAACGTCTGGAAAGAGAGTACTCGCTTGATTTAATTACCACCGCCCCGACGGTGGTGTATCGAATGTTAGGAAACGACAACATCACCCACTTTGTCCACAATCCTTCACAGATGCCCAAAGTAGGTACAATTTCAGAGATTTTTGAACCCTTTATCCATGCCCGAATTCTCTGTCCGCCCGAACATGTCGGCGCTGTTATCAGTCTTTGCATCGGAAAACGAGGCGAACAAAAAGACATCAGTTATCATGGGCGTCAAGTGGTAGTTGAATTTGACCTCCCTCTTTCTGAGGTTGTGCTTGATTTTCACGATTCACTAAAGTCTGTGAGCCGGGGGTTTGCCTCTTTTGACTACGAAGTCATTCAAGATCGCCCGGCCGATATGGTCCGTATTGACATTATGATTAATGGGGAACGTGTTGACCCCTTGTCGGTGCTAGTCAATCGCACACAAGCGTCATATCGGGCTCGAGAGCTTGTCAGCCGGATGAAAAAGCTGATTCCTCGGCAGATGTTCGATGTCGCGATTCAGGCCGCTATCGGGTCGAAAATTATCACTCGGGAGACAGTAAAGGCCTTACGAAAGAATGTGACCGCAAAATGTTATGGCGGTGACATTAGTCGTAAGCGAAAACTACTTGAGAAACAAAAGGAAGGAAAAAAACGGATGAAACAGATCGGTTCGGTATCTATCCCACAAGAAGCCTTTCTGTCTGTGCTGAAGGTCGGAGACTGATATGGATTTTGCTCTAGCTCTTTTTATCGCGCTAGTCATAACGGGTACAATCAACTACTGGGATCGGTTTTTTGGCCAGCCTCGGCGCAGTGCAAAGGCCGAGTCAACAACAGGCAAGATAAAACCAGCTTCGATGCCGCTGCTGGTGGAGTACTCCCGTGCGTTTTTCCCGGTCATTCTCGCAGTGTTCCTGTTGCGTTCATTTGTAATCGAACCGTTCCGGATTCCCTCAGGATCAATGTTGCCCAGTCTTTATATTGGGGACTTTATTCTTGTTTCAAAATTCAGTTACGGGCTACGGCTTCCAATTCTTAATACCCGGGTTCTGCCTGTTGGTGAGCCGGATCGCGGGGACGTCATGGTCTTTCGCTTTCCCAAGGATCCATCCACCAATTTCATCAAAAGGGTTATCGGGTTGCCCGGTGATGTGATTACGTATCGAGGTAAACGGCTTACGGTCAACGGCGAGCCGGTCCTCGTGCAGAAAACGGAGCTGTTGCCTGAGCTTACAGAGCAGCGAGGGCAACGCAGCCTGTCATCATTCCTTGAATCTTTTGGGCAATCCAAACACGCCATCTTCCTGGATGACAATCGCCATTCGCGATCGTTGAAGGTGATTGTCCCCCCGGAACATTTCTTCGTAATGGGGGATAACCGCGATCACAGTAACGACAGTCGCTATTGGGGTTTCGTCCCCAAGGAAAATATTGTGGGTAAGGCATTCTTTGTCTGGTTCAGTTGGGATTCACCTGGCGGCGGCGGGGTCAACTGGCATCGACTTGGAACGGTCATCCAGTAACAAAGATGACGCCCGCCGAGCGACTGCAAAAGGCAATTGGATATGATTTTTCCGATTTAACCATTTTGAGTGCTGCGCTCCGACACCGTAGTGTTGGGTCGGGCCATAACGAGCGCCTGGAATTTCTTGGGGATAGCATCCTTGGAATGGTGGTCGCCGGTGTGCTGTACGATCGTTACGCTGATGCGGGAGAGGGCGAGTTGACCCGCTTACGAGCACAACTGGTTCGCCAGCAGACACTGGCCAACGTTGCGCGTCGGATTGACCTTGGAGCGGCATTGCAACTTGGTGTTGGTGCCGCTCGTAGTGGAGGGGCAGATCGGTCATCCATCTTGTCGGATGGGCTCGAAGCACTCATTGCCGCGATGTTTCTTGATTCGGATTTTTCAACCGTGCAGTCCGTCATCATTTCACTCTTTCAACCAGAACTACTCGAGATCGCTAACGAAGCGCCGGCGAAGGACCCAAAGACCCGGCTCCAGGAGTTGCTTCAGGGGGAGGGGTTTACCCCGCCCGCCTACCGGGTATCCCAAACCCTCGGTCAACCCCACCAAAGGGAATTCGTTGTTGAATGCACAATACCCGAAAGGGGGTTGCTTACCCACGGGCGAGGGGCCAGTCGGAAAGCTGCGGAGCAACAGGCTGCAACTCTTGGCATTGAAAAACTACTCAAAGAAAGGTCAGAAGATGACTGATGCGCATCGTTTTGGAGTGATTGCCCTGGTAGGTCGACCCAACGTAGGCAAGTCGAGCCTGCTTAATCAACTGGTACGCGCTAAAGTTTCAATAATCTCGCGCAGACCCCAGACAACCTGGCGACGCATTGAAGCGATCCGCAGCGTAGAAGATGCGCAACTCGTGATTGTCGATACTCCCGGTCTGCACAAGGCTCGCGGAAGACTACTTAATCGGATCGCAAATCAATCGGCTCGTGGGGCGGCCGATGGGGCACATGTCGTGTGTCAGGTGATTGACGCACGAGTCTGGTCCCAAGCCGACCAGATTGTGCTTGACCACTTCTCGAGGCCTTCCGTTCCATTGTGGGTGGTCTTGAACAAAGTAGATCTTTTGCCCAATGTGAACCACGTATTACCCCGGATCAAAGCGCTCCAGGAGATCCACCCGTGGATTGAGATTGTTCCAGTCTCGGCGAAATCCGGTTATAACTGCGAACGATTGTTTGAGTTGCTCCAGGTGACTGCACCTTGCGGAGGCCCTGGTTACCCAACTGGCGAGTTAACCACGGCCTCATCCAGTTTTATTGCTGCAGAGCTTGTTCGTGAGCAGATCTTCAGACAGATGGGCGATGAAATCCCATACGGCAGTGGTGTAGAACTCACCCTTTTTGAAACCGATGAAAATCAACTTCTCCACATTGAGATCAATATCTGGTGCGAAACTGCGGGGCAAAAAGCAGCTTTGATAGGGGTCGGTGGAGAGCGTCTTAAAAAAATCGGATCGGCTGCACGACGTCAAATCGAAAACGTGTTGGATTGCCGGGTTCATCTTGCACAACGGGTTAAAGTCAAACGCGGGTGGGTCGACGACCGAAAGTCGGTTGTTGATTTGGGATATGGCGTTTAATCCTTCTCAAGCCCGATGACGGCAGAGCGTGTTAAAGGCCAACCTGGCTTCGTGCTCCATCGAAGACCGTTTTCGGAAACCAGCTTGCTCGTGGATCTTTTTTCGCGTGAGCATGGCAGGCTCACCGTAATCGCCAAAGGTGCTCGCCAGCGAAAATCCCAGGTTCGTGGTGTTTTACGGCCGTTTGGGTTGATTACTCTTGGCTGGTCTGGAAAGGGAGAAGTCAAAATCCTGACTCAGTGCGAATCCCCAGGCCCTGCTTTTAACCTGCGCAGGCGACGTCTTTTCTGTGGGTACTATTTAAATGAGCTTTTGTTGAAGTTCCTGCACCGTTACGATCCGCATGAGACACTATTTGATTGTTACCAGGACGCGATCATGCAATTAGCCCAAGGGGTAGACGATGAGGCTGTGTTACGGGTGTTTGAGAAACAATTAATGAATGAAACAGGGTATGGCTTACAGTTAGAACGTGACCAGGATAGCGGAACAGTGGTGAAGGCAGGAATAATCTATCGATATTTGCCGGGAGTGGGCGCCTTCCCAGATAAACCCGGACGGAATGAAGGGATCCTGGTTCACGGGTCTTCGATGATCGCGTTGCAAAACGAGACTGGATTTGATGAGCAGGCCCGCCTTGAGCTTAAACAACTTAATCGCTCAGTGCTGCGAATTTTGCTTGAGGGACGACCACTTCTATCGCGGGCGGTTTATTCGCGTTTATACCCTGCTAGTAACGAACCTAGTACCGGGCTTCAAGATCTGATGTAGGTGGACTCCGATCCTCCAAGAAAAACAAGGGAGAAAGTATGGAACTGGGCGTTAATATTGATCACGTTGCCACACTGCGCCAAGCACGTGGCACCCGCTATCCCGACCTGGCCGAGGCGGTTCGTATATGCGAAGGAAGTGGCGCCGATCTAATTACATTGCATTTGCGTGAAGATCGTCGGCACATACAGGATGCCGACGTTTACCAACTCTGTAAGGTCATCACGACCAGAATGAATCTGGAAATGGCTGCCACAGAAGAGATGCTCGGCGTCGCGATTCAGGTGCAGCCTAATGATGTGTGCCTGGTGCCGGAAAAGCGTGCCGAATTGACTACCGAGGGTGGCTTGGACGCCGCCTCGCAGATAGACACACTTACGCCGTTGGTCAAAGTACTGAAAGACGCAGATATTCGGGTTTCACTTTTCATTGACCCCGATCCAGTTCAAATTGACGCAGCCAAGGTGATAGGAGCTGATGCTGTTGAGATTCACACCGGGGGCTTCGCAGACGCAGATAGTTCGACAAGGTCGCAGGCGGAACTCGGGCGAATCGTCAACGCTACCGATCTTGGCGCCTCTTTATGGCTCAGAGTGAACGCAGGGCACGGGCTCAACCACGATAATGTTGGATCAGTCGCTTCGATTTCAAAAATCTCAGAACTCAACATCGGGCATGCGATCATAGCCCGTGCGGTCTTTTCAGGGCTGGGTCCGGCTGTTGCTGAGATGCGCTCGCTGATGGATCAGGCGAGCCAGTAGGAGGTTATTTTTTGCTCGGGGCAAATCCTTGTGGAACCGCTCCTAGGTCGCCCTCACCGAAAAGGAATCCCAGCATATGCTGCTCGACCAGATCAATGGCTTGCGGGTCGGCTGAGCTCAGCTGATTTTCGTTGATGATCAATACTTGTCTCTCGAGCCATTTCTGCCAGCCTTCTCGCGAGACGGTGTCAAAAATCCGCTGACCCAGGTCCCCAGGGTAAGGGGGTTCTTCGAGGGCATCCGCCTCGGCATCAAGAACAACGCAATGGACTTGCCGCATGTTAAAATTTCCGGTCAACCCACATACTGGGTGAGGTTTTTCGAGTCACATATTATCAACCGACACAGTATGTTCAGGCAATCAATATTCGTTAAAGAATAAGGACGCACCATTATGAATACTCCTCAAACTGAGTTATCCCCGGATTCACTCACGGTGACTGTATCAGCTCGTGAAAAAATCGCACAGTTGCTTGCAGATGCCGATGACGGTCTTGGCGCGGTCCGAGTTTTCGTATCCGGCGGAGGCTGTGGAGGCATGAATTACGGAATGACCTTTGCCGAAACTGTCGGATCGAGAGATCGGAAAATGAGCGACGAATCCGGCTTTGCACTGGTGGTCGACCCGATTGCCTACTCGTATATTCAGGGCGCGGAGATTGATTTTAAAGACGACGGCGTTAGCGCATCGTTTGTATTCAATAATGTATTTCAGTCGGTCGGTGGTAGCGGTGCCTGCGGGGGTTGTGGCGGCGCGCATTAAGGTTGGCTACGATTTGGGTTTAAATAGTGCTGATGGCTGGCGCTGGACCTAATTCCCGTAGTTTTGTGGCGAACTAGTTCGAATGGTTCTTGACGCTGCTTGCGACTGAAAAACCCGCGCGGGTACTCCTGATCGCGCCGGAGCGCAGCTATCGTACTGGCGCTTTCGTGCATGCAGCACAAACGCTTGGTATCGAACTGGTAGTCGCTTCATTTGGTGAGGCATGCCTTGCGAACCGCTACGGCGGACTTGCGTTAAATCGTGAATCTCAGACCGAGGCTCTAGATACTATTTCCAGGGCTGTTGCTGAACGTCCATTTTCTGCAATTTTGGCAAGTGATGATGAAACTGTTGCGTTGGCCGGCATGGCGGCCGAGCGCAATGGCTTACCCGGTAATCCAGCGGATGCTATCAAGGCGCTAACCAGTAAGTTTCACTTTCGGCGTTTCTGTCAGTCGACTGATATCCTGGCTCCCAGATTTATTGCGTTGGATTCAAAAAACCTCGATCGGGGAGCGCCGCCTGGAGTTCACTATCCGTGTGTTGCTAAGCCCGCCAGTCTTTCCGCCAGTCGGGGTGTGATTCGCTGCGACAACCCCGAGGACTTGGATCGGGCGCTCAAGCGGATCCACCGCCTGCTGCATTCCGAAGGAAAACTGGGCAAAGAAGCAGTGCTCGTTGAGGATTACATTGATGGGTTTGAATATGCGGTCGATGGCCTGGTCAATCGAGGGTCCTTGCAGGTCCTGGCTATTTTTGAAAAACCTGACCCGATGGCAGGGCCTTTTTTCGAAGAGACGATCTATTTGACCCCACCGAGGCTCAGTCACAGGGTTTCCGATCAAGTCATAGATAGCCTAGAGATTTTGTGTCGAAAGCTGGGAATAACCGAAGGCGCTGTACACGCCGAAGTTCGTATCAATTCTTCGGGTGTCTGGTTTCTTGAAATTGCAGGGCGGACGGTCGGGGGCCGCTGCGGGCGGATACTTGAGTTCCAAACGGGGTGTTCGTTGGAGGAACTCGTCCTGGCTAATGCGGTACGACTGCCGGTAATCGCGGGTGAGAGCACGGGCTCTTGCGGAGTCATGATGATTCCAGTGATACAAGGTGGAGTGCTCCGTCGGGTTGAGGGCATTAGTACGGCCCGGCGCGTACGCGATATTATCGATGTCGAGATTGACATTCGAGAAGGTCAGATCTTAGTCCCGTGGCCCGAAGGGTGTGCTTATCCGGGGTTTATCTTCGCACGGGCTCAAACCGTGGCTGATGTGGAGCGGGCGCTTCGAGCAGCGCATAGATGCCTAAATTTTGTGCTCGCGCCTCAATGGCCAATTACCACAGGACACCAAGTATTCAACGGCCTCTCACAATTAGGAATTAAAGACAGTATATAAAACAGTCAGTTATAACCAATTGATACTTAACCAATTTGTTTTGTGGATAACATTCCCGACGGTTAAATTGCATCCAATGTAAGTGATTGAGTTAGCTGGGTCGGCTTCGCCACTGGTCTTTTGGCTAAAAGTTTGCACCCTTTGTTTGAGGTTTTCGGCTCCAGCGCTTTTTTGGTCCTTTTTTTGACAGCGGTGGTGTGTCAGTATTCGTCTGTCCGGTGTGGGTAGAATTAACGACTGCAGCACCCGGTTTGGTTTATGAACAACGGAACAACAAAAGGAGGGATCCAATGAGGAAGGTATTTTTGGCTCTTGTAACCGGCACAATGCTCTCAGGGGCTGCGATCGCCGATGATGTCAAGATTGGAATAATTTTGGGCTTCACCGGGCCCATTGAGTCACTGACGCCGGCCATGGCAGCCGGCGCTGAATTGGCCATCGCAGAGGTAAATGCGAGTGGGTCATTTATGGGCGGAACGGGGATTACCAGCATTCGTGCAGATTCAACCTGTATTGACTCGGCCGCCGCTACCGCCGCCGCCGAACGCTTGATTACCTCGGACAAAGTTAATGCCATTATGGGCGCCGACTGCTCCGGTGTGACTGGCGCAATCCTGGCAAATGTCGCCATGGCGAATGGGGTCGTAATGATCTCTCCCTCGGCTACCTCGCCTGGCCTATCAACGGTGGAGGATAATGGCTTGTTTTTCCGCACGGCACCTTCGGATGCCCGTCAGGGTCAGGTGGTTGCCGAGATACTGGGCGATCACGGATATAAGAGCGCCGCGATTACCTACACCAACAATGACTATGGCAAGGGGCTCGCAGATAGTATTGAAAGCAACTTCAAGGCCGCTGGCGGAAGTGTGACGATTAATGTGGCTCATGAAGACGGAAAAGGCGACTACAGCGCTGAGGTTGCAGCACTTGCCCAGGCCGGTGGCGACATTTTGGTGGTCGCCGGCTATCTCAATGACGGTGGTAAGGGCATTATCCAGGCATCGCTTGATACCGGGGCCTTTGACATTTTCTATTTGCCAGACGGAATGATTGGAGACAGCCTGCCCGCGGATATAGGTGATGGATTAAACGGATCTATCGGCGACGTGCCAGGTACTGATAGCCCGGGCGCCGCGATGTTTACCGAGATGGCTAAAGCAGCTGGTTTTGAAAGCGGCCCGTTTTCACCGGAGTCTTACGACGCCGCAGCGCTTCTAATCCTCGCTATGCAGGCAGCGAAGTCTACCGACAGCCAGGACTTTAAATCGAAGGTAATGGACGTCGCCAATGCACCAGGGCAGAAAGTTTTTCCTGGGGATCTTGGAAAGGCGCTGGAACATATTGCCAACGGAGGAGATGTTGATTACGTAGGTGCTTCCGCGGTTGAGTTAATTGGCCCAGGTGAATCTGCAGGCAGCTACAAAGAAATTCTGGTTAAGGGCGGGAAGAACACCACCGTCGGTTACCGGTAAATCGGATCAGTTACGGCCCGGGTTATACCGGGCCGTTTTTTTTTGTCGGCGGTTCGACATTTGATTATCATTGAGCACCTGTACAAACACTTTGGCGGCATCCGAGCGGTCGAAGATGCCTCCCTTGCGATCGAGCAGGGGAGCATTACCGGACTGATTGGTCCCAACGGCGCAGGGAAAACGACGCTTTTTAACGTTATCGCTGGGATTTACCCTCCCGACGAAGGCAAAGTCCTGCTGAATGGTGAAGACATCACTGGGCGCAAGCCTCACGAGCTTTTTGCCAAGGGTATTTTACGAACCTTCCAGATCGCGCACGAATTCTCATCGTTAAGTGTTCGGGAAAACCTGATGATGGTGCCCAGCGGGCAGTCCGGTGAGAGTCTGATTGAAACCTGGTTACACCCCAAACAAGTTATTGCTGAAGAAACCGTAATCAGGCAACGTGCCGATGAGGTTGTGGATTTCCTTCAACTTAACTCGGTCGCGAACGAACTTGCCGGTAATTTATCCGGCGGCCAGAAGAAACTTCTTGAACTGGGCCGCACGATGATGGCCGAACCCAAAATAGTGTTTCTCGATGAAGTTGGGGCTGGGGTCAACCGTACTCTTCTGCGAACTATTGGCGACTCTATTTTGCGACTCAATCGGGAGCAAGGCTATACCTTTTGCATGATAGAGCACGATATGGATTTCATTTCCAGGTTATGCGATCCAGTTATTGTCATGGCAGCTGGCAGCGTGCTGGCACAGGGCACGGCAGACAAGATCATGAATAACGAGGCGGTTATTGAGGCCTACCTTGGAAGTGGGCAAAAACAGACCCAGCAGGAGCCGCTGTGACCTACCTTGCGGGCGAAAGTATGAGTGGGGGCTACGGCAGCGTTGACATCCTTCACCAGTGTAGCATCGGGGTAGACAAAGGCGAGGTTGCCGTGGTGGTCGGCCCGAATGGCGCCGGTAAATCAACAGCAATGAAAGCCATGTTTGGTATGCTGGAATTAAGGCAGGGCCAGGTGACCATGGATGGCCAAGATATCAGCCACCTCAAACCTGAACAAAGAGTGCAACTCGGCATGGGTTTCGTGCCGCAAAGTGCCAACGTATTCACCTCGATGACCGTGGAGGAGAACCTGGAGATGGGCGCTTTTATCCGTCACGATGACATTTCGGAAACCTTGTCTCAGGTCTACGAGCTTTTCCCGGTGTTGCGCGAGAAGCGCCGCCAATTAGCGGGCGAACTGTCTGGCGGCCAACGCCAGCAGGTAGCGGTGGGCAGAGCTCTGATGACTCAGCCCAAAGTGTTAATGCTGGATGAGCCGACCGCGGGGGTCGCGCCCATGGTTATGGACGAGTTATTCGACCGTATTATCGAAATAGCGCGTACGGGAATAGCGATTCTCATGGTCGAACAGAATGCTCGACAGGCCCTCAATATTGCTGATCGGGGCTATGTGTTGGTGCAGGGCCGCAACCGGTATACGGATACTGGCGCAGCTCTGCTGGCGAACATCGAGGTTCGCAAGGCCTTTCTTGGCGGGTAAAAAAGTGTGCTGATAGATCTTCTAAACGCCTTGGCCCTTATTGGGAACTTTGTTGTGGTGCCGGGAATCGCATACGGCAGCCAACTCGCGCTTGGTGCCCTGGGCGTCACTATGGTCTACGCCGTTCTACGCTTTTCTAATTTTGCCCACGGCGAGACTATGTCCTTCGGTGCGATGGTCACCATTCTCGTGACCTGGGCGTTGCAGGCCCACGGCTTTGGTTTGGGGCCGCTCCCGACAGCGTTACTAGCGCTCCCCGTTGGCATGATCGTGACCATCGGACTATGCCTGGGAACCGACCGCCTTATCTATCGCTACTATCGCCAGAAAAAAGCAGCCCCGGTAACCTATCTTATCGTTTCTGTCGGAGTGCTCTTCTTCTTGAGCGGTCTGATCCGATTTATTATTGGACCTAAAGATCAGGTTTTCGGTGACGGCCAACGTTTCATAATGAAGGCCCGCGCATTCAAGGAGATGACCGGGTTGGACCAGGGCCTGGCGATTAAGACCTCTCAGGGCGTCACGGTGATTACTGCCGTAGTAATTGTGGGGCTTTTATTCTGGTTTCTCAATCGAACCCGAACGGGAAAGTCCATGCGGGCCTACTCAGACAACGAAGATCTCGCCTTACTGTCTGGTATTAACCCGGAGCGGGTCGTGATGATTACCTGGATTATTACCGGCGCGTTGGCTGCCATTGCCGGCACCCTTTACGGTTTGGATAAGGGGTATAAACCTTTCACCTATCTGGGGTTGGTCTTACCGATTTTTGCCTCGGCAATTGTGGGTGGAGTCGGTAATCCGTTGGGGGCTATTGCGGGGGGCTTTGTTATCGCCTTCTCGGAGTTGCTGGTGACTTTCGCCTATAAACGGGTGGTGGGCTACCTGACGCCGGGCGATTGGGTTCCAGATGGCTTAGTGCAGTTGCTGTCAACCGATTACAAGCTTGCTGTCTCGTTCTTTATCCTAGTCATTGTCCTACTGATAAAGCCCACGGGAATTTTTAGTGGAAAGACATTGTGAGCCGATCCGTGAAAAACGTATTGCTTTTTGCGGTGATGGGCATGCTTTTAATGCTGGTTGGCACTATGCAAAGTTGGAACGTCGCCCTTGCGATTCTGAATATGTGTTTGATCTCAGCCATCATGGCTCTTGGCGTGAATATTCAGTGGGGCTATGCGGGGCTTTTTAATGCTGGAGTGATGGGATTTACCGCCTTAGGCGGCCTGGCCGCGATTGTGATCTCTGTCGCACCGGTGCCCGCGGCCTGGGATGCAGGCGGCGCCCGCGCCATACTGGGTTTGTTATCGGGGATTGCGACGATCGCAGGGGGAATCTGGTTATGGAGAAAACTGCCGGTGTCCCGAACCGCCCGGAACTGGCTAACGGCCTTGGTTGCGGTTAGCGGATACGGATTGATGCGCCTTATTCTGGATCCCGCGGTCGATGCGATCGAGGCGGTTGAACCAGCAATGACTGGGTTTCTGGGTGGGTTTGGCCTGCCGATCATGTTTTCCTGGATCGTTGGAGGAATCTTTGCTGCGATGGTTGCCTGGGCCATTGGCAAAGTGGCGCTGGGGCTGCGCTCTGATTATCTGGCGATCGCCACCTTGGGCATCTCAGAAATCATTATTTATTTTCTAAAAAATGAAGATTGGCTCACCCGAGGGGTTAAAAACGTTAACGGACTCCCCAGGCCAGTGCCCTACGAAATAGATCTTCAAGGGGCGTTATGGCTTCATGAACTCGCCGCCTGGGTAGGGATTCCGGTTGTGGAAGCCTCTTCGCTTATTGTGAAATTGAGCTATGCTGCGCTTTTTCTGGTTGTGCTTATAGCCATTTTCTGGCTCTCAGAGCGCGCGCTGAAGTCGCCCTGGGGGAGAATGATGCGCGCGATCCGCGACAACGAGATTGCGGCCGGTGCGATGGGAAAAAACGTGACCGGGCGCCATCTCCAAGTATTTGTGCTCGGCTCGGCGGTAATCGGCCTTGCAGGGGCTATGCTTGCCACTCTGGATGGCCAGTTTACTCCGGCATCTTACCAGCCGTTACGATTCACTTTTCTGGTCTGGGTCATGGTGATCGTTGGCGGGTCGGGTAATAATCTGGGGTCGATCCTTGGCGGCTTCGTGATCTGGTTTTTCTGGATTGAGGCCGAACCGATAGGCCTCGCTCTGATGAATTTTGTTACCTCGGGGATGTCGCTCGACAGCCCCTTGCGGATACACCTGTTGGAGAACGCGGCACACACGCGATTGATGACAATGGGGTTGGTACTGCTTTTGGTGCTGCGCTTTTCGCCGCGAGGACTTATCCCGGAGGTTAAACGTTAACGGTAGCTACCGGATCACAGAGGCTTAGTTGAGACTGGCCAAGGAGGTGTGCAGCGCCGAAAGATCGGCTTCACCCAAAGGCAGGACCGGTAAACGGCAGTTCCCCACATCGAATCCCCGGTAGCGAGCGGCCGCCTTGACCGAGGCGTTGTATTGATGAGACCAGACGAACAGTTGGGAATCTACAAGTTTGCGCCAAAGCGAAGCTGCCTCGTTAAGTTGACCCGAGGAGACCAGTTGATAGAGCGTGACCGACTCGTCGGGCAGGAAATTGACTGAACCCCAAACACAGCCCACGCAGCCCGCGGCGAGCGCTGGGAAGGTGATCGGGTCGCCGCCGTTAAAAATCTTCCCGCCGGTTTGCAAGAGTTCCTGGATTCGTATTAAATCACCCGTACTGTCTTTGATGTAGTCGATACCATCTATCTCAAGCAATTTTTCGAACAAGGCCGGCGTGACATCGAAGCCCGAATGTACGGGGATGTTGTATACCATCACCGGAACTGAGCTGGCTTTGGCAACTGCTTCGTAGTGGGAAATGACACCGCGTTCATCAGGGCCCTCAAAATAGGGCGGTAACACCATAACCGCATCTGCGCCGTGATCGATGGCGTGGCGGGTTGTTGCTAGAGTGTCTTCCAGGTAGATGGCGGATGTTTGGGCGATTACCGCAGCACGCCCGTCAACGTGTTTGACAGTGATCTCAATCAAACGCCTTTTTTCTTCCCGGCTGAGGTAAGCAAATTCGCCGGTTCCACCACAAGGAAGGATAATATCTACGCCAGATTCGAGCATACGGTCTACATGGGCAAGGTAGCGCGTTTCGCTAACCTGGGCCCCGTTATCATCAAATACCGTGCAGACTGGCACACATACACCGCTAAGATTGTTCATCACTCGTATTCCTTCATGCGTTTGGATTGAATGTAAATCGAATAATACCCAAGACCTAGAGTGTAAAGGAAGATAGCCCAAGATGAATACATGACCCCAACTTTCAGGACAGGATAAAGGAGAAACTGATGGAAGCAGAAAAGGTTGCAATTGTTACCGCAGGCGGAGGCGGTATTGGAAAGGCGGTTAGTGAGGAACTGTACCGACAAGGGTATAAGCTGGCGCTCATGTCCCGCAGCGATGCCTGCGAAAACCTGGCTCAGGAGTTTGGAGGCGTTGGGTTGCGGGGTTCGGTAACCAAGGCGGCAGACCTTGAACGTTTAGTCGAGGCGACGCTTGAGCGTTACGGCAGAATTGATGCTGTCGTTAATCATACAGCCCACCCGCCAAAAGGCGACCTTCTCTCACTCGACGATGAGGCATGGCAGTCCGGTTTTGATATGCTGATTTTAAATGTGGTCCGGATGACACGCCTGATTACCCCAATCATGCAACAGCAAAAAGCCGGTGCCTGGGTAAATATCTCGACTTTTGCCGCATTCGAGCCCCACCAAGCCCTGCCCGTGTCATGCACGCTGCGGGCTGGACTCTCCGTTTATTCAAAGCTGTACGCTGATCGCTACGCCAAGGACAATATCCGCATGAATAACGTCTTGCCTGGGTTTATAGACAGTTTGCCCCATAAGGACGAGGTCACCCAGAGCATCCCGATGGGTCGGATTGGCACGGTCGATGAGATTGCAAAAACCACCGCGTTTTTGCTCTCAGATGGGGCTGGATACATTACCGGGCAGAGTTTGGTCGTAGACGGGGGGGTTACCCGCCATATTTGACATCGCCGAACCAGAGACCCGGCAATGACCCCAACACGGGAAGCAACCCACGGGCGATAGGATCTCTGGTTGTTTGGCACAGATAACGTTGACGTGTTCGACAAGTCCCTGTAAACCGAATCAGATTGGACGGCGATGGATTTGAGTCGTTTTTCATTCAGCGGGTTCTGTTAAGCCCCTCACCAATGAAGGGTTTGGCAATTAGGTTGCAGACTCTACCGCTCGGACTTTAAGGACTCTGGTGCCAATTGGATGGCCCCGGAGGGGCATTGGTGAACTACCTTATGCGCCCGGTCTCTAGGCAGTTGGGGGACGTCGAGCAGGGTCGTGGTGCCTGTATCATCGTCAAGTCGAAATAGCCCAGGCTCTAGTAGTTCGCATTGACCAACCCCGATGCAGCATTCAACGTCGACGATAAGTTGGACCTTGTCGCTCACCGGGGCTCCAACCCAACGGAGAGCACGCCATTGACGAAGTTGGAGGGCGCCCGAACCGGTGCCTCAGTCTGGCGTAGGCTGAGGGCTCGGACTCGCATTTCCTGCAACAGAATTCGTATCTCCATCCGGGCGAGAAACGCCCCTAGACAAAAATGAGGGCCGCCACCCCCAAACGCGAAATGCGGGTTTTCGGCTCGGCCCACGTCGAAATGAAAGGGATCGTTGAAGACCCCAGGGTCCCGATTCGCGGCGGCGTACCACATGACTACTTTGTCGCCGGCAGTGATCGCCGTACCGGCGAGTTCGGTGTCGATGGAAGCGGTTCGGCGCATATGAAGTACGGGAGTAGCCCACCGCAGCACTTCCTCGACCGCCGAGTCGATCAGCGCTGGGTCATTCATCAGCCGGGTCCACTGTTGATTAAAGTCGGCGAAAGCCATCGCACCGTGAGTGATGGCCGTTCGCGTGGTTTCGTTTCCGGCGAAAACAAGCACGTGGAAAAAGTTCCGATACTCCACGTTGGATAGTCGATCGCCGCTTTCCTCAGCCTGGACCAATTGGGTGATGATATTGTCTTGTGGGTTCTTCCTATATTGTGTTCCGATGGTTTCGGCGTACTCGAAAAGAGCGTGACTGGCTGGTGATCCGAACGGCAACAACCGCAGCTCAGTGGTGTTTCCAAAAGCATTGCTCGGAAGAGACGGCTGGTCGGACGTGCCCTCTACAAGGTAGTTTGAAAGTTCAACGAGGAATTCGGCGTCTTTGATCGGTACCCCAAGGACCGACAAGATCACACGTATTGGCAAGGGGGCCGCGACCATCTCAACCCAGTCACCGCCACCTACTGAAATGAACTCATCGAGTAGCTCGCAGGCGATCCGGCGAGTCGTATCCTCCCACATGCCAATATTTCTTGGGGTGAACGCCTTGCTGACGAGACGACGAAGCCGTGTATGGTCCGGCGCATCGGTATCAATAATTGAACGCCGGGCCTGCAAAGCATCGGCTTCAAGATCCCAAAGGTTAGTATGGCCAATCGCTGAGGAGAATATCTCTGGTTGCTTCGATACCTCCTTCACGTCAGTGTGGCGTGTCACCGCCCAGAAGCCGCTGTCTTCATAGGGGTGCCATGTCAGTCCCGGTGTTGCGAGCATCGAGGTCAGACAATCATACGGAATCCCCTCGACATATAGTGACGGGGTGGTGATATCGGTCGAAGTAACCATGAGCGCCGTCGAGCTTCTCAGCTGTGCTCGAGGAAGCGCTCCCGCTCCCAATCATTAACCTCATCTGGATCGGGATTGTGTTCTGCGGCGTGGGTGACCTCGTGGGTCGCGATAGACGAATAGCTTCGTGAGAAAGAGTCTCCGAGCATCGTGGCGAGCTCAGAGCCCTCGAATGCTTTCAGACAATCCGCGAGGTCGGTCGGTAGCGCGATCGAGTTTCCCGGGTTGCCGTAGGTGTCCCCCTCACTCATTGCAGGCGGCGTCAATGATTGTTCAAGCCCGTCAGCACCGGCCGCCAGCAATCCGGCAATCAATAGGTGGGGGTGAGCATCCGCACCCGCCGATCGATATTCAACGCGGTTGGCTCTGGATGCCGACTCACAGATGCACCGAGCTAATACTGTTCGGTTATCCAGGCCCCAGTTCACATGGGTTGGCGCGAAGGTATAAGGCCGAATCCGGCGGGGTCCATTACTGGTCGGTGCCCCCAGGAAGGTCAACGGCAAAGCGTGCTTTAAGAGGCCACCTAGCCAGGCAGCCATCAGTTCGTTGGGTTCACCGTCAGAGCTCGAAAATCCGTTGGCCCCGTCAAGCGTGAGTGAGGTATGCACATGCATTCCCGATCCCGAGGCGTCTGTTTGTGGCTTTGGCATGAAGGTAGCCCGCAGGTCGTTGGCCACAGCCACCTGCTTGACGATCGACTTGAAAAGAGACGTATTGTCGGCGGTGCGCATCGCATCAGCAGGTCCGGTATTGATTTCGATTTGTCCTGGGCCGTACTCGAAATTTGAGGATTCAACCTCAATTCCCGCGCCGGCCAGGGCAGTGCGCATGGCATAAAGTACCGGCTCGATCTCTATCATGTCGGTGAGCGAGCTGTACTGTATATGGTCCTGGATTGGAGCCCACTCGGCTGTCATGAGGTAGAACTCCATCTCCGTTGCAACGACCGGTTCAACATCCTGCGCTGCCAGTCGATCAACTTGGGTAGCCAACACATTGCGTGGTGCAAGCGGGTGGGGCATGCCATTCTCGTCTTCGACCGCGGCGAACACGATCGCGTAGCCCGGCCGGTGGGACAGAATTCGCCCACTGTCGATGTCGGGGACGAGCTTACAGTCCAGATAGCCCGTATCCATATTAATGAAATCATTGTCGGGCAGGTCGTTCTGGATGTCGAATACAAAAATGGCATCAGCGATGTTCGCGCCCGTTGTTAGCGTCGCGCCGAAGAATCGCTCGACAGGAATGCGCTTACCGCGCAGGTGACCCTGACTGTCTGGCGTGGCTAATTCGATGGTATGTACGTTCGCTGTTCTGCACGCGGCCTGGAACTCCTTAATTGTCATACTGGGTTACCTATGCCTTTGTCTGAATTGGATGAGTACAGGGTAGAATTCTACGGAATAAGTACGGCTCTGCCGGCAATCTGCCCAGCACGGAGTCGGTCATGCGCTAACTGTGCATCAGCCAACGCCATTGCCTCAACCGGGCGGATAACAGTTGGCTCCCGGCGCGCCAGATTCAGCAATTCGTCCAGCTGCGAGCGGGTCCCCCAGAAACTTGTTTTGAATATTGCTTCGGGCGGCACTCGGGTAAGTCCAAACGGGATGGAGCCACCGGCCAGGCCAACTACAATTACCATGCCTTTTCGGGCGACGCTTGACGCCGCGGTTTCAAGGGTCGTGTTCGAGCCAATGAAATCAATAATAACGTCACAGGCATCGATGAAATCCCCCGGTGACGCAACTTCGCGGGCGCCAAACTCCAGAGCCAAAACCTGCTTTTCGGTGGACAAATCAAGGGCGATGACATGTGAATCGGTGAGGATCCTCAGGTAATGTATGGCGAATTGGCCAAGTCCACCTGCCCCAATAACAAGAACACGGCCTTGACTGCGTTTTTGGCGTAATATCTCAATGCCCTGGCCCACAGCGCGGTAGGCGGTGAGCCCGCCACAGGCCAACGGCGCTGCCATAATCGGATCGAGGCCATCTAGGGGGGCGAGATAGCGTCGATCAGGAATCCACATCCGCTCACAGTATCCGCCATCGGTAAATAATCCAGCTTCAGTCGCGTTGGCACAGATCATCTCTTCACCAGCGGCGCACATGTCACAAGATCCGCAGCCCCATGGCGCATAGAGCATCACAGGACCCAACTCGGAATGAACCCCTGTGACCTCATGACCGAGCACTATTGGCAAGGGACTGGGAAACTCGCCATCTACGACATGCAGATCGGAGCGACACACCCCGCATGCGGTAACGTCGATGATTTCGCCGCCATCCTGATCGATACCGGGCTCGGGATAATCATCGACAAGGGTCAGGGGCTGACCCACGCCAGGAAGGATGACAGCGCGCATTGACAGACCTTAATAGCGTTTCAGCAGGCAAAGGACTGTTGGTGTGCCGAAAAGTAATGGCACGTGAAACGAAAGTTTTGTCAGTATTTCCATATCCCTGTCCTGCTTTGGGGGGTTGCGGTGTCTATCAATAATTACGGGCACCAGTTTCAAGTTTAAAATCTATTCAATTATTGACCAAACTGCCAGCCTTTCGCATTGCGCATTGCGCAATGCGTGTTTCCCCCTCTAGCTATTTAGGGTTTCCTGGCAAAAAAATGAGCAGGACAGAATTCTCCGGTATCAAGGACTGCAATCATATGCTGTTGGCATTCGTTTGAACTCCCGGCGGTTGCCGGACCTCTCAGTCTGGCCACCTCGCCAGCGAGCGGCCCCTCCAGCAACCGGGCTTCATGGCGTGCCTCCTCTCGAAACCACGCGTTTCGGTTCACTACCTCGATATCCGCAAAGCCGGCTGCCGTGAGCTTTGTTCTAACACCATCCAGTGAATCCATAAACAGGGAAAGACCGGTAGTGCTGATAAAGGTCTGCATTGCTTTGGAGTGTTTGCCGTGGCGCTTCACTAGCCAGTCGCCTATCGCTATCTGCCCGCCGGGTTTGAGGACCCGAAACAACTCGCCGTACAGAGCCTCTTTGTTCTCAATATGGCACAACGCGTCTTTGCTGAAAATGACGTCAAATGAGCGCGATGCAAGCGGCAATGGTCCTGGCGCAACCAGCTCGAATGATATTTGTTGTTCTAGTTCAGCCTGTAAGACAGCTTTAACGGCTCGCTCAATAACTAAGGGTTCGACATCAAGGCCATGGACGTGCCGGGCTCCGCGTTCACCGGCGATAATCAGGCAACAACCACCAAGCCCACTGCCGATCTCGAGGACATCCCGGTTCTCAAGGTTAACTCGATCGAGGACTCGTCTGGTTTCGTCGGCCCCTCCCGGTGACAGAAAACCTCTGCCGCGAAACAACTCGAGGTAGTCGAGAAGTTCTTCGTTGTACTCGGGTAATGTGGATGAACTCATAGGCGAAACCTGATCGGGTGGCGCAAGTAAACCAAAAGTCTCCAGCAAATTCCACTGTCGACTCGAGGGTTATCGAAATGCGGGGTAATTCTCGAAATCGGGAGGTTCGACAAAAAGGGAAACTGCCAGGAAAATTGGTGTAAGTATGGCACCTATAGAGAGTAAGAACTGGCGAACACGCTCAAGGTGATGCCAAATCTGCTAAGGTGCTTCGTCGGCGTTGTTTTGACCGATAACGGATAGTTCTGCGTGGGATTCCTGCTCTTGCGACAGTACACTGCAAAACGTGTTCTTCTCATGATTCCAACCCTTCTCGGGGCGGGAGTCTTGATCTTCTTTCTCATGCGTGTCATACCCGGGGACATCTGTTTAGCCAGATGGGTGGACTACGGCACCGATCTTGATCCCGCGTTACTTGAACTCTGTCGAGACAGGCTGGGCCTGAATGAGCCCCTGCATATTCAGTTCTTGCATTTTATGCGCGGTGTGCTGTCTTTTGACTTCGGTGTCTCAATGTGGACCGGACGCCCGATCATCGAGGAGTTGGATCTGCGCTTCGCGTTATCACTCCAGTTAGCCGTGATGGCGACGGTCGTCACGCTTCTCATTGCTGTTCCACTGGGTATCATCGCGGCCTTGAGACAGAATACCTGGATCGACTATCTGGTCCGTGCTGTTGCCATCGCGGGCGTAGCGATGCCATCCTTCTGGCTGGGCATTCTGATTATCCTGGGGTTCTTGATTCTTTCTCAGGCATGGTTTGGCGAACCGTGGATGCCCCCAATCTATTATGTTTCTCCATTTAAGGATTTCTGGGGCAATATGTCGCAACTGATCTGGCCGGCACTGGTAGTTGGGTACCGCTATGCGGCGGTCGTTGCCCGAATGACCCGCTCGGCCCTGCTTGAGGTTCTGCGTGAGGACTACATTCAAACTGCGCAGGCCAAGGGCCTCCCGGAGAAGATTATTCTCAATCGCCATGCACTGAGAAATTCATTTTTGCCGGTGATTACTCTTATCGGCATCGAGTTTTCTTTTTTTATGGGGGGACTCGTTGTCACGGAACAGGTGTTTAATCTGAATGGTTTAGGCAGATTGCTCGTCGATTCGGTGTTGTACGCAGATTACAATATGATTCAAGCACTGGTGATGATCGTTGTCGCGGTGTCCGTTTTGGTTAACCTCTTTGTGGATCTGTCTTACGCCTGGCTCGACCCGCGCATTCGTTACAGTTGAGATCATGTTTGTGCAGCAACGGCGGTCCCTACGATTCGGAGTTTCAGATGTCAGGCTTTAGTGAATCCCCCGAGATGCTAGCGATCTGGAGATTCCGGCGAAGGGCTGATCGAATGAGTCACACCGCGTATCTGACTGAGTCGTTCAGTCAATCGTTGTCGCTCGGCCAGCAGATAGTTGAATTGCACGTCACAGCCTGCAATAGGAGTGGGGTATGACTGGAGTTGTGCCTCAACCGACTTAAGGGCTTGCAGCACTTTTTGTTCAGTTTTTGAGGTCATCTTGGGAGATGGTATGTTGCCTAGTCTGGCCGGAAGAGGTTACCTTG
>CBFIBN010000007.1:0-29407 GCA_965660775.1 Arenicellales bacterium
CAAGATCGATTTCGAAATGATCGAGATCTGATCGTCGGTCGGCGCCCAGTTTCACTGATCTGCCTGCTCAATCAGCACCTCAAGTTCCTGCGCATTTACCACAAACACCACAGCATCGTCATTCATTGACATCAACCAGGTGAATGGCACCTGCGGCCAGGCGGCCTCGAGTGCATCACGAGCACTGCCGGCTTCTACCACCAGCAGGCCATCGTCACTGAGATGAGCACGGGCCTGATACAGCAAAGGGGTAATGAAATCGAGTCCTCCATCACCACCGGCGAATGCCAGTGTTGGCTCGTGATTGTATTCGTGCGGCAGAGTAGGCATCAAACTGTCGCTGACGTAGGGCGGGTTGCAGACGATGAGGTCATAGCGTTGCCCCTCTAAGGAGCTGAAAAGGTCGCCTTGCACCAGGCGTACCCGGTCGCCGACGGCGTGTCGCTCGACATTGATGGCGGCCACCTCCAGCGCCGCGGCACTGATATCGCTGGCATCTACCTTTGCTTCGGGAAAAGCCAGCGCCAAAGATACCGCGATACAGCCACTACCGGTGCAAAGATCAAGTATGGCGTCCAACGGCCGGTCTACCCGCCAGGGAGTAAAGCGCTCCAAAATCCATTCGCCGATGTGCGATCGTGGCACGATAGCGCGCGAATCGATAAAGAAATCGCGCCCCGCAAACCATGCCCGGTTAACGAGGTATGCCAGAGGTTCGTGGGTCTCCATACGACGGCAAAGCAACGTATCTACGGCCTGGCATTGGTCAGCGCTGAGAATGGTTTGCCAGGGAACCTCATCCCCTGAAGGGTCAAGTCCCGCGGCTTCGAGTACCAGCCAGACCGCCTCGTCAAAAGCGTTATCGGTCCCATGGCCGAAGAACAAGCCCGCCTGATCGAGCTCAGACGCAACCGCTTCGGCCTTATCCTCAAGTCGCATGGCCTGTAGATCCTTTATCCAGCCAGCACCGTGCGCACGGCCTCGGCCATCTCCTGTGCCTCGACCCTGTGCCGTACCAGGTCGCGGACCTTTCCCTGTGGGCCGATCAGGTAGGTCGTCGCTGAATGATCCAGGGTATAACCCAAGGCAGAATCCTCTGCGTCGACCCGCTGGTACAGCACGTAATACTGCTTCGCCACCGCCGCTACTGCCTCGGCAGACCCGCTGAGCCCCATGATCCGCTTATGGAAAAACGCCGCGTACTTGGTGGCGTGCTCGGGCGTATCGCGATCGGTGTCGACACTCACAAACATGCCCACAACTCGCTGTGTCTCGGTATCGGACAACTGGTCGAACACGGCGCTCATCCGCGCAAGATCCGTGGGGCAGACATCCGGGCACGAGGTGTAGCCGAAGAACAGCATCACGACCTTGTTACGATAGTCACTCAGAGATACCGGACCGTGAGCTGACGCCAGGGTGAAATCACCACCGAGTTTCTCGTAGGGATTGACGGCTTGACTGTCGCGCTGCTGCAGCCACACCCCGGCCCCCAGGGCTATCGCGGTGGTGCATAGCAACACGAGCAAAGGAAGGCGCCATGGTTTTGTCGTAGTCATCGCTCTTTCTCTTATCAACAGGGCCGGATGGCCCGCGCCACTCCTGCCCTTATCCGGATCAGTCGGCGTGTTTGGTGTGATCTGTTGGGGTGTGCATGTCCCCTGCCATCTGCACCGGCGCGTTAACTGTCAGACGCTCCCCATCAGCGAACTCCAGATCAATAGTAACCTGCTCACCTACCTGCAGGTTACGGCTCAGTCCGATCAGCATGATATGCAGTCCGCCGGGTTTCAGTTCCACCTGGCCATGGCCTGGCACCACGATCGTATCAATACGGCGCATCTTCATCATGCCATCTGCCATGATGTGATTGTGCAGTTCCGCCGCACCGGCCGCGTCCGAGTGTACCTTCACCAGTATTTTTTCATCCATGCCATGGTTATGCAGGGTCATAAAGGCGACACTGATAGGCTGACCCGGTGGCACCATGCGCACCATGGGGCCGTATACCTGCACCTGGGCCGAGGCGGGCGCCCCAAGGACACCGACCAATACCGCGAGCAGGATAGAAATCGTCTTGGTCATGTTTTATCTCCAAATTCAGTTTCAGGCGCCGGACGGCCGTTGCAACCAACGGGGGACGACTCTACGAGCCCCGCCCTGATTGAAGGGGTGGTGCCCGCCCGGGAAAGCCCGAGCCGCGGATGAACCGCCAACGGGCAGGCCGCAAGCCAGGAAATTGCAAAGACCACATGCCGACGCATCATGTGCGTCAGTGTTCCTGCTTGCCTGTGACGCACCATGGTGTCGACGCGCGAACGGGAGCCCGGCAAACTGACGTGTATCAAGAGTTGATCTAATTAGCAGGGCACAACCGCTGCGGGTCGGTACCGCAGCGCTCCAGCATGAAGGGATGGCTGATCATAAGTTTACTGCGGGACTTCTTTTGGGAGACCCAACCTCGCACCACAATGGTAGCCCGGTCAAGTGCCCACGGCGAGTAACCAAAATAGGCCTGCCAATCAGTGCGGCGAACCAGAATCACGAACTTTTCGTTCAGGGAAAAGATAAACCATTTCTCACCGATTTCAATGCGTGACAAACGGCCATGGACAAACTGGTAACCGCCACGGACGCGATCAGGTGGGTGGGGGGCATAGTACGGCAATGCCCAGATGCCGTGGTCAAAACGGCGGGCAGCATCTTCTGCCCAAGTGAATTCCTCAAGATAATAATCATTGGGGGAGATCACCACTGCGCTGGCCAGTCCTGCACGCAGCAAGGCTTCTTGAATGCTGGCACCGTCAGGGGTGAACAGGTAGGCCAAGGTACGGCCGTGACGGTCTTTTGCCTGTGGCGCAGTCTCGACGCCAACCCAACCCCCCGATACCTGTGCCTGTAGCGCATCGCGCGCCTCAACAGCCAGCGGCTCGCCGGGACGATTTTTGTACGCCATCTCCGGGGTATTGATACCGGCAAGGCGAATAGTCTCGCCGGAGGTCAAAGTCAGGGTGTCGCCATCGATCACCCGAGCCACCTCGGCGATACGCACCGACTGGGGAAATACCGGGGTGCTGACAAGGCAACACAAAACCACCACCACAACGGCGGGTGCTGCACAAGCGCAGTTTTTCAGATGAGCAAATACCCAGGTCGCAGCAACAGCTGCCGGGCCGTCAAGCAGAGCGGCCGTACTTTTTCTGGAATTTACCAACGCGCCCAGCGGTGTCGATGATCTTCTGCTGGCCGGTATAAAACGGGTGGCAGGCTGAACAGATTTCCACGTGCAGTTCCTCGCCCAGCGTAGAGCGGGTCTCGAAACTATTGCCGCAGGCACAGACCACTTTGATGGTCTCGTAGGCGGGATGTGTGTCTGGCTTCATGAGTGTTATATGGCTTTGGTCGGGGCCAAAGCCCCGGCGGGACGCGGATCATAGGCGAAACGCGCGGGTGTCGCAAGTTCAGAATTAGCGGTTCATAGATTTGAAAAACTCAGCGTTGTTCTTGGTAGCTCGCAACTTGTCCAACAGGAACTCGACGGCCTCGATATCGTCCATCGGGTGCAGTAGTTTGCGTAGTAACCAGATTTTCTGCAGTTCGGCCGGATCGATGAGTAGCTCCTCGCGGCGGGTCCCGGAGCGGCTTATCACCACCGACGGGTAGACGCGTTTTTCAGCAATACGACGGTCAAGGTGGATTTCCATATTGCCGGTACCCTTGAACTCCTCATAGATAACGTCATCCATCTTGGAGCCGGTATCGATCAAGGCAGTGGCTAGGATCGTGAGGCTACCACCCTCTTCGATATTACGCGCAGCGCCAAAAAATCGCTTGGGCTTTTGCAGGGCATTAGCATCCACACCACCGGTCAACACCTTGCCCGATGCGGGCTGCACCGTGTTGTAGGCGCGCGCGAGGCGGGTGATCGAGTCAAGCAGGATGATCACATCTTTCTTGTGCTCGACCAGGCGCTTGGCTTTTTCGATAACCATCTCGGCTACTTGGACGTGACGCGTGGCAGGTTCATCAAAGGTTGAGGAAACCACCTCGCCGCGCACAGAGCGCCTCATTTCGGTCACTTCTTCCGGGCGTTCGTCGATCAGCAGCACAATCAATGTGCTGTTAGGCTCGGTCGCTGTAATCGCATGGGCGATCTGCTGCAACATCACGGTCTTTCCGGTCTTTGGCGCCGAAACCAACAGACCACGCTGACCCTTACCCAGAGGTGAAACGATATCGACCATTCGTCCGGTCAGGTCCTCCGAAGAACCGTTCTCCTGTTCCAGGCGTAGAAGCTCATCAGGATGCAACGGGGTCAGGTTTTCAAACAGAATCTTCTTCTTGGCTTCCTCGGGCAACTGAAAGTTGATGGTCTCGACCTTGAGCAACGCGAAGTATCGTTCAGAATCCTTAGGCGGGCGCACCAGGCCGGTAATCGTGTCACCGGTGCGCAGGCCGAAACGGCGAATCTGACTGGGGGAGACGTAAACGTCATCCGGCCCAGCAAGGTATGAACTGCTGGCCGAGCGCAGGAAGCCAAAGCCATCTTGCAGGATCTCGACCACGCCTTCGCCCTTGATCTTCTCGCCGCGCTTGGCCTGGGACTTGAGGATGGCAAAGATCTGATCCTGCTTGCGCAAGCGGGTTACGTTGTCCAACTTGAGCGAGCGGGCGAATTCGGCCAGTTCCGTGGGGGTTTTTTCTTTTAACTCGGACAGACTTAGGGACATAGCTGTAGAGGTCTCGGTGGGTTTGGAAAACCAGCGTCCGGCGGGCCACTGGGCCCAAAACGGGTCACTTTGTGGCGGCTGAATGCTGGGAAACTTCTGAAAATAAAGGGGTACGGACGGGGTGGGCTCTCAACCCAGGGTTAACGTTATCACTAAAATGCCGGCCAGGTCTAGTCCGGGCCGGGCGCCTTGGTGTGCGGCTGCGAGCTCACAGCCACTGGTGTGTGCTCAGATATTGTCATCCAGGAAGGCTGCCAGTTGCGCTTTGGAGACTGCGCCCACTTTGGTCGCTTCGACCTCGCCGTTCTTGAATAACATCAGCGTGGGAATACCCCGGATACCATATTTGGGCGGCGTCGCCGGGTTGTCATCTATATTTAATTTGGCAATCTGCACCTTGTCGGCGTACTCGTCGGCCAGTTCGGCCAGCACTGGCGCGATCATCTTGCAGGGCCCACACCACTCGGCCCAATAATCAATCAGAACCGGCTTATCGGATTGCAAAACTTCCTGCTCAAAAGAGTCATCGCTGACGTGAATAATATTTTCCGACATTGGTTATTGACCTGGGTTTTCCCCGAGGGGGCATGAAAAGAACGTGACTCTATGACAATCAGGGCGTGTGGTATACTGATTTTCAGTTGCCACCTGGGATTATTGTACCGAACAGTGCAACTGACGGTTCGCTATTTCCGCCCGGCACAACAGTTTTACCAGAATTCCACCCAGAGAATCAAGGACCAATTATCTATCCGCGGGAGGCTTCGCTTGCTCCTGCATTAAACCCACGACCCGCCCAGAAGACCATGGCAACTGTTTGGCGTGGCTGATATTCCCGGCCTTTTTATATTCATAATCCTGCAATCACGCTGGTCGTAACAGTAACCACACGATACCCCAATCACGCTATAAAGCTATAAAACCCTATGGAAGATACCAGTTACCTCACCAAAACCCGCTTTACCGAATTTGCGTTAGAGCCCCAACTGCTCGAAGGCCTGGCTGATGCCGGCTTTGAGTATTGCACCAAGATTCAGGCGCAATCCTTGCCGGTGGCGCTGGCCGGCCAGGATGTCGCTGGCCAGGCCCAAACTGGCACTGGCAAGACCGCCGCTTTTCTACTCGCCATTTTTAACCACCTGTTGACCCATCCCCGGCCGGAATCGGCAGGACCCCTCAGCACTCGTGCCGTGGTGCTCGCGCCGACACGGGAACTGGCGATACAGATTCACCGTGATGCCCAAGTACTGGGAAGGGCCACCGGCCTGAAACTAGGGCTGGTCTACGGGGGCACAGGCTATCAAGAGCAGCGCGAGACTCTGGCTGGGGGTGTAGACGTGCTGATTGGCACGCCGGGACGATTGATAGATTACTTCAAACAGCAAGTCTTTGATCTCAACGCAGTACAGGTTCTGGTGCTCGATGAAGCGGACCGCATGTTTGATCTGGGTTTTATCAAAGACATCCGCTACGTACTGAGACGGATGCCGCCGCCCACTGAGCGACTGAATCTACTGTTCTCGGCCACGCTCTCACACCGAGTGAATGAGTTGGGCTACGAACACATGAACAATCCCGAGGAGATCAAGATCGACGCCGACGTGATCGTCGCCGAACGGCTGCTCGAGGAAGTCTACTACCCTGCCAACACCGAGAAACTACCGTTATTGCTGGGGCTGATGCGCCAGACCGCTGGTGAGCGGGTTCTGGTTTTCTCCAACATGCGGGTCACCTGTGACCGGCTGGGCCGAGCGCTCAAGCAACAGGGCTATACCGCGGCCGTGTTATCGGGTGACGTTCCTCAACAAAAACGCGAACAACTGCTCAATGCCTTTAAGGAGGGCAAGCGGCAGGTACTCGTAGCGACTGATGTTGCCGCACGTGGCCTGCACATTCCCAGTGTGAGCCATGTCATTAACTATGACCTGCCGCAGGATGCCGAGGATTACGTGCACCGCATCGGCCGTACTGCCCGGGCGGGTGCCAGCGGGCACGCCATCAGTTTTGCCTGTGAGGACCATGCCTTCTCACTGCTCGATATCGAACAGTACATTGGTCATCCGCTGGCGCGACAGGAGATTTCTGAGGCCGTGCTCGAGCGGCCAGCAGCCCGTAGCCAGTCAAGCTCTGACAAGCCGCGCAAATCACCTGCCCACGAACGCACACCCAAACGCGACGAAAAAGCCAGTGCTCGCCCGCCACGGCGTGAGCGCGCCTCCCAGCCCAGCCGAAATACCACTGATAAGCCACGGTCCGAGGCAAAACCGGGTACTGCCGCTCCAGCCACACCGGCACCGATACCCGTCGCGGCAAAACCCGAGGTCGTGCGAAGAGTTCAATCATCACGCCATCGGCCCAAGGTAGAGATTCCTGCTGTCGGCTGAAAACTAACCTGGTTTTCTATAAGATCAGGTTATGCAGAGCTTAGCCAATAGTCTGGCCCGCAGTGCTCCCTTGGGAGATCGCAAGATAGTGTCACACTAAGTGTCGATTAATTAATTTAGTACAACAAAAAACGTTCTGCAAAGACCCTCGCCTCGACACTATGAGAAATCGACCCAGTCCTGGTGTGGGCCTTTCTGGATTAGCGCTTCTTCTGAGCGTGGTAACCGCTCTTATCTTTCGGCCTAGCCCGGCTGATGCCGATGTGTTCATCGGCTTACGCGACACCGGAGTCAATATTGCATCACTTCCTACCAATGCGCGAATCTCTGCGGGTGGATGGAATTTTGTCAACAACAATAGCAATACTAAGGACACCAGTACAAACGGGCATGGTACTGCGATGGCCGCTATTCTTGGTGCTGAGGGGGGAGGCGCCGGCATTGTCGTAATCCGTACCGAAACTGGCACTGGCGGCTCTACAAGGGCGGCAGCTACGGCTGGTATCAATTATGCGGCTGCTGGGACTAACTCGGGCGGTAACATCCGGATCATCGTGAGGCCAAACGCCGCGATAAACCCAGCCAGTCACCCGACTGCGGTAATCGCTGCTGCAAACGCTGGGAAACTGCTCGTTATGCAGGCGGGCAATCAGGGAGGGGCCGAACCTGTCGGCGATGCCGCACTTGCATCTTTGTTGGGGGGGCGAGGCTTGGTTGCAGGCGGATTAGGCGAAAACGGGAAACTGCTTGGGTTAAGCAACCGGGCAGGCAGCCAGGCCGACTGGTATGTAACGGCCCCGGCAGGTTCTTCTTACTATTTAGGCACTGGCACGTCGATAGCCGCTGCTAAAACAGCCGCGCTTGCAGCCCGTGTGATGGGGGCTTCGCCCCACCTTACAGCCAAAGAAGTTGCGGAAATCATTCGCATCACGGCAACAGACCAAGGTGCTCCCGGTGTGGATATGGTCTATGGCTGGGGCAGCATTAATTCGAAAAAGGCGTTATCACCCATAGGGGTAATAGCAGCACCGGTCGATGATGCCGAAGATAATGAAGAAGCGTCTGTCGATGACGCCGAAGATAATGAAGAAGCGTCTGTCGATGACGCCGAAGACTCAAATGATTCAGGCGAAAGCTCCGGCAGTGGCGCTGGTGTTGCCCTGGCAGCGCTGGTCGTAGGCGGCGTGGGTTACGCGCTGCTTGGCAACAATGCCGACCTTAAAGAAACCCTGGTGCTTGACGACTACGGTCGCTCGTTCGAGCTCGACCTGGAAACTCGCGTTACAGTACGCGACCCCGGACCCTCGGCACAGTCTGTGCTGGAGGAATTAGGTACTGAGCAGGTCGAGGAGACGCTGATCCAGCGTAGCGACCTGCAGATGACCGCAAGCTACACCACAAACTCGGCAGATGCCTTTTGGCTGGCAGGTTCGAATGACTCTATCAACCCGGACCAGGCCGTGCGAATGAGTATGTCAGCGATACACAGCGATGGCACCCTTTATGCATTTGGCGTTAATCAGTCCCTTTCAGGTTTCCACAATAGTCTGTCGGGGTGGAGCGGTACGGCGGAACTATCCAGTACGTTCCAAACCAATGCGTTCTCAACACCTCTGTCCGGTTTTACGGATCTGGGTTACCACGGAGGTTTGGGATTTGTCTCCCAGACTGGCTGGCAAGGTGGACTATCTTTTGCTTTTACGGATGAGCAAAAACAATACGGCCTCAAAAGCGACAACTCCGCTGTCCATGCTGGCTTCCAACAGAATCGATGGGGTGTAGGCTTACGGATGGATCTGCTCGAGGAAGACGGCAACCTGCTGGGTGGCGCCTCGGGCGGAGCGCTCAGTGTATCGCAGGCACGGACTGTTTCTGGGGCATTGCGAGGACACCTGGACCTTGATCAGCGATGGTCAGTGGTGGGTAAATATACCGAGTCCTTGACCTGGGTGGATGACCACAATGCAAGCCTGGTACGTGATTTCAGCGAGATCCAGAGTAACAGTTGGGGTATCGGCTTAGTTGGGCGCGATCTGTTTGGCGTAGGCGATTCCTTTGGCGCCGCCTGGTCCCAACCACTGCGTACTCGTGCCGGCGATGCCCGAGTCAGCGTACCGTACTGGAATAGTGCGCTGGGGGGCATCGATTTCAAGGTTGCTCGCACCAGTCTGGTACCCGACGGGGTCGAACAGGCTTTTGAACTGTTTTATCGAATACCGCTCACCTCACACACGCATCTAATTACTTATCTTGTGCACCGCGAACAACCCCTGCATCGCCGCAGTAGTGGTGCTCGCACTAGTCTAGTCGGTGCATTGCAGTTTAATTTCTCTTCTGACTGACGCTGCTGGCAACTTGTTGCTGCCCTAACGATTAGGTTGGCCAATCTTGGCCGAAACAACAGTATCAACACAAAATTTTGTGAACAGTATACAACCCGCCCCAACCTACAAAGGCCCCATGATTGTCTTCGTGGCTTTTCTGGTGTACTACCTGGCCACCTCAATGGCGCTGCCCTACGGGGCTGGGCCAGACTACGAAGCTCACCTTGATGCAGCACACTTTATTTTTGATGAGGGGCGTCTGGCGACCCTACCGGCTGACGAAGAAAGACTTCATTTCACTGTCTACGGCGCTACACGCACATCGCGCCCGCCACTGACTTACATCGTCGCAGCGGCCGCTGCACATAGCCTGGACTGGACTGGAATTGATCTTCGCCTGCTGTTTCGCGCTGGGCCTGCACTGCTATGTGCCCTCACTCTGGGATTGATCTTCGCAACCCTGCGTCTTTATTTTAACAACCACTGGTATGCGCTGGGTGGCGTGCTGCTGGCGGGACTCATGCCGCAATTCACCTTCATTGCCTCACACCTGAATGACGACAGTGGAGCAATCTTTTCGCTCACGCTGACGCTCTACTGTCTGGTGCGGCTGTTACATGAAAAATCAACGCCCAGTCTTGCAGCGATGACCGGAATTGCGATTGGATTGATACTCTTATCCAAGTTTACCGCCTGGCTTTTCTTGCCCTTCGCAGGTATTGCCCTGGTGGCCTTTGCCCGGCCCCAAGTAGACCGTTGGCTGCCCTGCACCGCTTTTTTTACTATCGGCATCATCATTGGTGGCGGTTGGTGGATTGGTTTCAATATCTGGCACTATGGCTGGAACGATCCGCTGCTATTCAAGATCGCTGCACAGACCAGTGCGGCTCATATGCAATTGGCGCCAGAAGCTGTACGGAGTTTCGCTGATGAAGGTGTAAATCTAATGGGACTGGTCATTGGCAATTACAAAGGCTTTGTCTACGAAACACTAATTTCTGCAATTGGCAACCTCGATTGGTTGCGGCTCAAACTTGGACTCCCACAATATCTTTTGTACAGCCTGGTACTGATAACAGGTTTAGCGTATGTGCCTCTGCGATGGCTCACCACGCTGTTTTCTATAGTTCGCGGTGTCGCTGTCTCTAACCTTCGAAGACTCCTGTTCGAAACCCTTCTTCTGGGCGCCATCGGCTTTCAGTTTTTCATGTATGCCCGCTACAATTTACTTCAAGAAATCCAGGTGCAAGGCAAATATCTGTTGCCGATTCTGCTGTGCCTCTTGCTACTATTCTTTTCAGCTATCGAGCAACTTGGGCGGGTTCGCTGGCTGCGCCAGTGTCTGCCGACCCTGGCTTTTGGCTCACCGCTGGGCGGTGTACGGATTGCCCTCGTACCCGCGCTGATGATCACCTTGATCGCACTGATGCACATTGATGCACTGGCGCGCTTCGTGATTCCCTTTTACCATCCACCGGCGAAAATGTTGCGTCTGGGGGGCTTTCATTCTTTTGATCTCACCAGCGCGACACTCATTTACGATACCCGAAACCTCGAACTGCAATCGGATGAACGCGGCTGGCATATTTACACACTGACTGAGGACAGTCAGATTGAATTTAACCCTGCCTTATGCCAGTTTTTTCATACCAATAACCTCGTACAGATAAAACTGCGAAGTGACAGCGCGGGTACGTTACAATTGTTCTGGGGAAATGACCGCGGTTTTTTTACTACCAAGGAAGGTAGATCTTCGACTACTGCGAAGATAAACCCTGGAGAAAATACCTTGCTACTCGCGGCGGGAATAGACAACTGTACGCGACTGCGACTTGACCCTACCAATGCAACCGGTCACCAAATTTTGCTACGTGAGTTTTCTGTAGCACCTCTTTCGATCAATCGTCGGCCATTTCGATAGGCGACACATTGTATGTAGGGTAGCCAGTCGGCTGGTGCCAACAGAACCGGGCTTTTGACATCTCCCGGGCACAGTAGGAAATCGCAATGGTCGGTCTCGATAAAGGTCTACAGACCACGGGTTCGGTGGCAACAGGAAGAACTACCTGTAAGGTGTTACACCCTACTCGACGAATACATCCGGCCAGTTGTCGTTACCGCTATGGAAAGTCAGACGCGCCACAGTATCGATTGGCGACTCTACCGACCAGAGGAAAATCTCGTAATCAGCCACGTCATGCTCATGGCCCCCGGCACTGGCACCAAGCACCAGATAGCGTCCGTCATGGCTCAGCTTTGGAAAATATTCATGGCTGTAAGGCGCAGGCAAATCCAACCAGACCCTGGGTTCGCCACTCCCGGGCACCTGGCGGTACACACGATTCTTCATCAGTCCACCACGATCTACCCAATAGACAAACGCGTCATCGGGAGCCCAGGCAAGCTGGCAGCCCTTGCCAAGGACCTCTACAGTACCGTCGGGTTCAATAATGGCTGTGATTCGACGAGATCCGCGCCACGTCGATGCCAATCGCCCGGAGAAAGCGCTCAGTGATGGCGTTTGTAACTCCACACCTGATGGGATATTTTTTGCTCCGGCTTTAAACAAAACCTGCTCGACACCACTGGCAAGATTCATTTGTACAAACTCAGACCCACGGCGCTGGAAATACACCAAACTGCCGTCCGCCGACCACGTGGGCGCATTCCCAAATTCGGCCAGGAGTCGCTCGCTGCCACTTTCAAGGTCCAACAGGTATACATCCCATGGGATCGGGTTGCGAAGCGATACCCAGGGCTGCCGCGAACGTGCAAAGACGATTTTTCGTCCGTCCGGAGAGATCCTCGGAAAACTCTCAGCATGGGGATGTTCAGTCAGGCGGCGGATGCTTCGATCCGCAAGATTCATTTTCAGAATATCGTGATTTCCGAACCGATTGGAACTCCACACCACCCAGCCGTTTAGCCTCGATATTTCTGTTGTGCTTGTACCTGCAACAACGACGTCTCGAATCGCTTGCCCCATAGGAGGCGGCACCTGAGAGCGTGCGCTGCGGACACGATCCAATTGGGAGACAAAGAGCGCAATCCCCAGCAATAACCCAGGAACGGCAAGAAACTTTCCCAATTTGTTCCATTTACTGGCAGGTCTCTGGTTCGTCGCAACTACCGAATTCAGATTGCCGGTATGTGTCAGAAAAAACAGAACCAAGCAGGTGCAACCTACCAAATAGTCGAGCGCCTGGCTGGCAATGTGGACACAAAGCAAGGTGATCACCGCAACCGCCATTGGGAAACCCAGCAGAGCAAAGGCCGCAGCGCCACCTGCTTCATAGGTTCCAAAACTCATCAGCGTCGGCAATGGGAGGCTGGCACCGGCCTCCGACGCAACTAAGGCCACAATCACATCGATAAAATCCGCCGGTATCGTTGCCAGACCTGGAGTAGCTGCAACAGCATCAAACAGTAAATACAGCGCCCCGTACTTCAATACCCTGATCGCGGCCGTGAGTAACAACGCACGACCAAGAATTCGACCTTGACGACAACGCGACAACGTATCTGATAGTGCGAGAAGACATCGGGCCAGCGCAGCGAAGATGCGGTTATGCCGCGCCCAGGGCCACATCCGGCCCGCAAAAAGCCGCAACCCGGGCCACAGTACAACAACCCCTGCAATTAACATAAGTGTGAGCAACAACGCAGCCGGCAACGACCCCTGACGTAAAACCGGCGTCGCCAACGGTAACAGACCGATGATCAGCAGCAGCAGGACCAGCATAAAGATGTCGAGCAGAAAACTGACCACCAGAATCGCAAGCCCCGTTGGTACCGGCACGCCACACCCCTTTTTCAGCATCGTCACAAAAACCAGTTCGCCAAGGCGTGCCGGCAACAGGTCAACGACCATATTGCGCACCCCGGTAACGATAAACAGGCTAAAAAAAGAAACCCGATGTAACCCAGTCGACGCGACCAGAATCAAACGGTAACGCAGTGTTCGCAGGACTGTGTTGACTGCCATTAACAATGCATAGAGCATGAAGACTCGAGCAGGAGTATCGCTCAGTGCTTGGTATAACATCGCCAGGTTTACGTCGTCGCCACTACGTGCCAGCCAGTGAAGCAAAATCGCAAGGAGTGCAAAAGAAAGACTTGCTGCAAAAGCCAGACGAACCAGGGTCTGGCTTATCATCATTGCCGGCCGTTGCGGCATCAGAGTATTTTTCATCACCGACCTGAGCGAAACACACTAAAATCAACCTTCGCACCGGGAAAATCCGGTATCGCCCAACCAACTGACTCCTGAGCACCCTGCCTACAGGTAGCGATACGGTTGTAAGGGGCTTCATCTTCCATGATTACGGGTCAACTCATTCAATGTGTGGCATTGCTGGAATACTGAGCGCCGACCCCCAACAGCGCAGCGCTATCAAGCGCATGACTGGGGTACTGGATCACCGCGGACCAGATGACCAGGGCTATTACCACAACGGCAAGATCGCGCTGGGCCAGACCCGACTCAGCATCATCGATCTTCAAACCGGCCACCAGCCCATCAGTAACGAGGACGACACCCTGGTGCTGGTGTGCAACGGGGAGATTTATAACAGCCCTGCATTGCATAAAGCACTGGTCGAAAAGGGCCATCGGTTTCGCACCCGCACCGATGTCGAAGTCATACTGCATCTTTACGAGGAACATGGCGACGATTGCGTCAAGCACCTACAGGGTATGTTCGCCTTTGCGCTGTGGGATCGGATCCGGCAAAGACTGCTTCTGGCCCGTGACCATATGGGCCAGAAGCCATTGTTCTTCACGACTGGGTCGGACACCATTTTCTTTGCCTCCGAAGTCAAGGCACTGCTCGCATCGAACCTGGTACAGCCCGAGATGGAGATCGAGGGCATGTGGCACTACATGTCGCTGCGATTCATGCCAGACCAGTTTACCTTTTTCAAAAACATTCAGAAACTCCCCGCGGCCAGTCGCCTGGTTTTTGAAAATGGATCAACCCGGATTGATCGCTATTGGGATATCGACTTCCTGGCTAAACACAGCGGCTCGGAAAAAGAGATCGAGGAAGGCCTCCATCATACTTTGCTCGAGACTGTGAAATCCCACATGCTGAGCGATGTGCCGGTCGGTGCCTTTCTTTCAGGCGGCATTGACTCTGGCATTGTCTCCGCAATGATGGCCAGTGTGCAGGAGCAGCCAGTACCGGTCTTTTCCATCGGCGTGACGGATCAGTCCTTCAATGAACTGCCTTATGCGCGCATGGTCGCGCAGCGCTACGGTATGGAAGCGCACGAAGAGGTCGTGGAATCAAACATGATTCACAAGATTCCTACGATGATTCACCATATGGATGAACCTTCTGACCCCTTTGGCGTTGGCGTGTACCTGGTTGCACAACTCGCCCGGCGCAACGTCAAGGTTGCCTTGTCAGGAGATGGTGGTGACGAGAACTTCGCTGGGTACGACCGGTTCGCCGGCCAGCGACTGGCAGACTATTATGCCGTGTTGCCCCGCTGGCTACGCCAGACCGTGATGGACCGACTGATCCGCCTGATACCGGATTCTTTTCAGTACAAGACTATTGCGAAAAAAGCGCACTGGCTCAATGAGATGTCATTGCGAGAACGTGGTGACCGGTACGCGCACAGCATGAGCTTCCTGCGCTTTACTGATGAGGCCAAACGTTCTCTGTTCACCGAGCAATCTCAATCCACATTCGACTCACAGGATTCACGAGAAAAAATCCTGGCACATTTCAATGCAAGCAATGTCAATGAACTGGTCGACCGCATGTTATACACCGATCTGATGACCCGCATGCCGGATCACTTGCTGGTGATCGCAGACCGTATGTGCATGGCGCACTCACTGGAAAACCGTTCCCCACTGGTCGATCACCGACTGGTGGAGTATGCCGCTGCGATACCTGGCAATCTGAAGCTCAAAGGCATGAAGCTCAAGCACATTCTGCGCTCAGTATCCGCGCGCTACCTGCCGCGAGAACTGGTGTATCGCAAAAAACAAGGCTTTGGCTTTCCCATCGCTTTGTGGTTGCGCAACGATCTTGCTCATTTTCTACGCAACCTGTTTGCTGAATCCCGTTTCGTCGAAGCTGGGATTTTTGATCAAAGAGTCATACAAACGCTGCTCGACGAGCATCTTTCAGGGAAAGTTGATCACAATTTCCGTTTGTGGATACTGCTTAACCTCGAACTATGGTACCGGATGTATTTCGAAAATACCCCGGTAGACCAAATGCACGAGATAACCAACCGGATGATGAGGCCAAACTGAAGCGCACGAGCACCACCAGGTGATATGGTATGAATAGTACACGACACAAAACCCATCATGCCGTAACACAGGGAGGCTCCTCCCTGTCGCGCTACCAGGATGTCATCGTGGGCAGGCGGTCAATCGCGGCAACTCTGTATTTCGAGTTTTGTGCCTGGCTCGCGCCCATACCTGGAGCCATTGGCCTTTTCCTGCGCAAACTGTTTTGGCCACGTCTGTTTGCTACCTGTGGCACTGGAGTAGTCTTTGGCAGGGGAATAATCCTGCGTCACCCGGGGCGAGTCAGCCTAGGTCAACAAGTGGTTATCGGTGACGGCGCCACATTGGACGGACGGTCATCATCGTCGCCGGTATCCCTTACGATTGGTGATGATGTGATGATCGCCGATCATTGCACGCTTTCGTGCAAAGAAGGAATGTTACGAATTGGCAATCGTGTTGGACTGGGTACCCAGACTGTAATCCAATCGACGCACCAGTGCCCAACATCTATTGGCGACGACGTCATTATCGGCCCGGGCTGCTACATCGTCGGTGGAGGGAACTATCAGCTTGATGACCCCGATCAATTGATACGAACCCAGGAAATCCGCTCCGACGGTGGTTGTATGATCGAAAACAATGTCTGGCTGGGTGGGAAAGTCACGGTACTCGATGGAGCCCATATCGGACACGGTTCCGTGATTGCAGCGGGCGCGGTTGTGACCCAGGAAATACCGCCTTACTGCATCTGCGCCGGTGTACCGGCCCGGATTATCAGGCATAGAAAAGAGTAACTTCGCACGTGCGTACCCGGTTTTTACTCACTGCCGTAAAGATTCTTTTTTCCGGTGGCCTGCTTTACTGGCTCATCCACGATCTGGAGCTGAAACAGGTTGGCCTTGTGATAGCGGATGCCAACGTCGGCCTGCTGTCACTGGCTTTTATGATGTGTTTCCTGGGCTACCTGATCACTGCATTTCGCTGGCGTATGCTCCTGTCCGCCCAGGGTGTGCCTGCGCGAATCGGATTTCTCGTCCAATCTTTTATGGTCGCCATATTTTTCAACAACCTGCTACCGTCAACCATTGGTGGGGATGTTGTGCGGATCTATGATTCCTGGCGGTTGGGAAACAGCCGTTCCGGCGCTGCATCGGTAGTTATAGTTGACCGGTTGATGGGTCTACTAGCCCTCGCGAGTTACGCGTTGATTACGGTGATAGCAGCGAGGCAACTGGCCGATTTAGTTCCAGCGCTGCCCGCTCTGGTACTGAGCGCAACACTTGCCGTTGGTGGCTTAGCTTGGTTTGTTTTTTTTGCGCCGCGGCGGCTTTATCGGAGCCTCGAGCAATACCTTGATCGGCGGCCAACCAAACGCTGGGGCATTATTGCCAAAATCACCTCAGCTTTCTCCCTGTTTAGCGGTAGACGGGATCTTCTGGTTCGCGCGTTTGGCCTATCCCTTTTACTTCAACTTAACGTAATTGTTCACTTCATTATTATCAGTCGAGCGTTAGGGATAGATATTCCGGTGCTTGCCATGTTCACAGTGATCCCCCTCAGTATATTCGTGACCATGCTACCAGTTTCCATAAACGGCATTGGCCTAAGAGAGGGTGTGTTCGTTTTCTTTTTCAGTGCGTATGGTATTGATGCTGTAGAAGCAATTGCTTTTGCCTGGATCGCACTCGGCTTTGTGATGCTGCAAGGCGTGATGGGGGGGGTACTTTTTGCGGCCCGTGGAGAAAGCAAACAGGCCTCTTAACTGACCACTAGGTTGTAGTGAAACTCGCCCGGCAGGAGTAGTCGTTTTAAGGACGCAGATAAACCAACACCCGATCCCCAGAACCGCTCTCAAAGACCTTTTCGGGGGCGTTGCCCAAAGCATCCAATACCCAGGCATGGGTTTTGACAGCTGAGCGCGGCAGGCGAAACGCCACGTAAACGGCATCAGGCCAAAGGCCCTTGCGCAGCCTGTGCAGAATCTTAGACACATCCTCAACGATATAGTCACGATCATTATAGCGCCCAGCATAATAGGCAATCCGCTGATCGTTGCTGACTAGCGAGCCTACTGTGCTCGTGTGGCTCGCTAACCACAGGCCAGCATCCTTGACCGATCGGGAACGGGTGACATTATCAATGCCGCTGATACATTCCCCGACACCCCACAGCGCCACGACCACAACCAATGCCCGTGCCGGCGTTTTAAGTTGGTGCCACCGAATCGCGCCCAGTACCCGTTCCAGCGCCAACGGAACTAGCAACAGGGCCGTTACGCTGAGCGCTAATGGGTAACGGGCGACCAAGAACAACTTCACAAGCGTAAACACCAACAGGATGGCCAAGTGCATACCAAGCAGGCTCGCCCAAAGCCTATTCAGCACTTTGTGCGGGAACCGAACCCCAGACCACGCCCCAGCTAAAACCAGTAAGGCCCAGGGTATGGTCAATTGCGAGAACGTGGCGGAAACGAGAATCATCAGAACAGCAAATATAAAAAGTGCCCAGGCATATTCTTTTGCATACTGACCGAGAAATTCCTGGCGCAACACAGTGATCTTGTGTGCGAAGATGGCGTTGGTCTGCTGCCATGCATTAGCGACGACATCCAGCGGCCCACTAAAGGCTGCTAATGAGTCACCCCCAGCATTAGGTGCTAATAACCACCAACCCAACACAACTGCAAGCAGCCCTGCTGAAGCCGCCAGCAACAGTAGCCAGAGCCAGGGTGAACTCCCGCCTGCACGTCGGGTAAAACTCAGTAACAGTGGTGTTGAGAGCAGAAACACGACTCCCTCGATACGAAACAGGCTGGCAATTGCAAACGCGATAACAACCCCGATCCGGTAACGTAGGGCGGACTCGCTGACACAACGCGCCAGGTACCAAATAGCCGCCAGATAAAAGGTCAGGTAACCGGCATCACGGATGATAAAAGCACGATATTCGTTAAAAGCCGGATGGATAACCGCCACCAGTGCTGCGAAAACAGTTAACCGTTGTGATGTGCCGCCAAACGCACGCACTACCAGCACGAACAGCACTGATGATGCGGTAAAAAACCCGGCGTTGAGTAGTTGTCCGGCCCACTGGTAACTGATACCCAGCAACTTACCAAGCAGCAGCATCAACAACGAAAAAAACGGCCATTGGTGTGAGGCAAATACACCGGTCCAGTCGCTAGAGGCCAGGAGTTCTGCCGCCCGCACATAGATCATGCCATCGTTATTGATGACATCGTCGATATACAGACACCATACCGAGGTGAACACGCCGGAAAGAGCACATAGCGCCAGGACGCTAGTGACAAAACGCTTATCCGCCGGCTGGTCAGTCAACAACTTCATAACAGACTATCGTCAAACATGCTGGCAGGCCCAGCTGACACAGGTTTGTGGATACCCATTTCTTCAAGGTAGCATCTTTTCGTGGGCAAACAACTCTGCAGTGGTTTCGCGGTTGCGCACCACATGGTATCCCGCACCATCGACCATGACTGCCGCAGGGCGTGGCCGGGCGTTGTAATTGGAGCTCATAACCAAACCGTAGGCGCCGACAGAGCGCACTGCCAGCAGATCACCCTGAGCCACCGCAAGGTGCCGACCTCGAGCCATAAAATCACCACTTTCGCAAATCGGGCCAACCACATCGCAATTCCGTGGTTCACCGCTACCCGGATTCACCGCAACAACCTCGTGCCAGGCCTGGTATAGCGCCGGGCGCAACAGGTCATTCATCGCCGCATCCACGATGACGAAATCTCTGTCGGGGCCTGGCTTGATGTACTCGACCCGGGTTAACAATACACCGGCATTACCCGCAATTGCGCGACCCGGTTCAAGTGTCACTGCGAGCGCGCAACCCCGACGCCGGAGAATCTTCAGCATCGCCTGTGTATATTGGGCCGGATCTGGTGGATTTTCATCACAATAACGAATGCCGACCCCCCCGCCCAGGTCCAGATGCTGTAGGGAGATGCCGGTCTCTGACAAGGTATCCACCAGATCAAGCACGCGTTCAAGTGCGTCACAAAAAGGGGCAATCTGCGTCAATTGCGAGCCAATATGGCAGGCAATCCCAGTGATACATACCCCCTCCATACCCGCGGCCCGCTGGTAAAGACGAAGCGCATCGGTTGCCGATACACCGAATTTGTTCTCGCGCAGCCCGGTCGCGATATACGGATGGGTTTTGGGGTCCACATCGGGGTTGATTCGAAAAGCGATCGGCGCCCTTTTGCCCAGGCCAAGTGCCACAGCATTCACACGCTCAAGTTCTGCCTCGGATTCCAGGCTAAGGTTACGAACCCCGGCGCAAAGCGCCTGCTCAATTTCAGCCACTGACTTGCCGACGCCGGAAAACACGACATCACCCGGAGCGGCGCCCACAGCCAGCACGCGATCGAGCTCACCGCCCGAGACAATATCAAAGCCAGCGCCGAGGCGTTGCAGCACCTGCAAAACAGCCAGATTGTCATTAGCCTTTACCGCGTAACAGATATGATGTGGATAATTGCCAAAGGGTTCATCAAAGGCACGGTAATGCCTTTCCAGTGTAGCCCGAGAATAAACATAGCACGGTGTACCAACGGCCTTAGCAATCGTCTCGAGCGCCACGTCCTCCGCGAACAACCGATCCTCGCGATATCCGAAATGATCCACGACTGATGGCTAACTATCGCTGTCTTCAGATTCTTCTGACGAAGGCGTATCGGGGATGTACAACGGGCCTTTTTGGCCACAGCCTGCCAGCAGTATCCCGCTGCTCAAAAGGGTAAATCCCAGCACTATCGCGACAATCGATCGCACCAGAGGGGTCAAGCAAACAGATCTCACCGGGCGACTCATATCAATGCACCGCCAGGGCTTGTCGCGCAGCAGCAACCGCCTCGCGAACCTGTCTTGGTGCCGTGCCGCCCGTGTGATTTCGGGATTCAACCGAGCCTTCCAGCGTGAGCACGTCAAAAACATCGGAGTCGATGTGCTCACAGATATTTCGCAACTGCTCCAGCGACAGGTCTGGCAACTCAAGTTGGCATGCTTCGGCAAGACGGACCGCCTTACCCACGGCTTCGTGGGCATCACGAAAGGCCATGCCCCGACACACCAGATAATCTGCCAGATCAGTCGCGGTGGTGTGGCCATGCTGTGCTGCCTTACGCATACGTTCACGGTCAAATTTCATATTGGGCACCATCGCGACAAGCACCTGCAAGCAGGCGTGCGCGGTATCAACACTGTCAAACAATGGCTCCTTGTCTTCCTGGTTATCCCGATTGTAAGCGAGCGGCTGCCCTTTCATCAGCACCAGCAGGGATACGAGATTGCCGATCGCGCGACCGCTTTTGCCGCGAACCAGTTCGGCGACATCTGGATTCTTCTTCTGCGGCATGATGCTTGATCCCGTGCAAAAAGCGTCGCCCAAATCAACGAAACCGCAACTTTGTGAAGCCCACAGCACCAACTCCTCAGCTATACGGGAAAGATGAACCCCCAATAAGGCACACCCGGAGCAAAACTCGATCACAAAATCCCGATCCGATACTGAGTCCAGCGAATTGGTCGACACCGAATCGAATCCCAATGCCTGTGCGCTCATCTGCCGATCTATAGGAAAACTGGTCCCTGCGAGTGCCGCTGAACCAAGCGGCGAAACATTAACCCGGCGACGACAATCGACCAGGCGCTGCCAGTCGCGCTCCAGCATGGCATTCCAGGCCAGCAGGTGGTGGCCGCAGGTCACCGGCTGGGCTGCCTGCATGTGTGTCATACCCGGCATAATGCTGGTCGCTTCACTTTCAGCCTGGGTTAGTAGAGCATCTTGCAGCGCTGTGATATCAGTACAGAGCTGGTCAATGGCATCGCGCACGAAAAGCCGCAGATCGGTTGCAACCTGGTCATTGCGCGAGCGAGCTGTATGTAGTTTTTTCCCAGGCTCGCCTACCAGTTTAGTCAGGCGCGCCTCGATGTTCATGTGCACATCCTCGAGCTGCGAGCACCATTCAAAACGGTCCTCGTTAATCTCGAGCGTAATGGCCTCAAGCCCACCCATGATCGCTTCACAATCAGTATCACTGATCACACCGACGGCATTCAACATGCGGGCGTGAGCCCTTGATCCGGCAATGTCGTAGTGCGCCAGGCGCCGGTCGAAGTGCTCGGATGCACTAAAGGCCTCGACTGTCGCGTTGGTGCCGCTGTCGAAACGACCGCGCATGAGTTTTTCAGTAGCCATACTCTACGTACCGGCCCGATAAGAGCCGCAATTGCCTAGACAGCTCTGCTGTGGTGGCCGCGGGTACGCCCAATCGTCGGGTAGCCGTGGCCACAGTGCTCTACTGCAGCGCCGACATGTACAGCGACAAGGCATTGATCTGGTGTGTCGAAAGCCGATGCGCGATAGGCCCCATGATCTTGCTGGCACGCTCGCCGGACTTGAAAACCAGCAACTGGCGTTCAAGGTATTCGGACCATTGTCCAGCCACACGGGGATTGGTCGACGGAATACCATGTCCTGCGGGCCCATGACAGGCCATGCAAGCGGGAATCGCAAGCTGGGCAGAACCACCACGGTAGAGCGCTTCGCCCTCATGGGCCAACGCCAGCTGATCATCCTCGATTACGCGAGGTGTAATGGTCTTTGAGGCATACCAGGCATCAAGGTCGGCCATATCGGCAGCACTGAGCGACTGGGTCATGCCCATCATAATGGGGTTAGCCCGCTGACCAGATTTGAACAAGGCCAATTGTGCGCCGATGTACCCGGGAACCTGGCCGGCCAGAGAAGGAAACCCCGCATTAGCACTGTTGCCGTCAGCCCCGTGGCAGGCAACACATGTCTGCGCCTTGACCTGTCCGGCCGTCACATCGCCTGCAGCCGCTGCAACAGTCGATAACCCAGCCATTACGGCTGCGATGATGATGAATACCAGCCGATTCATTAAACTGCTCCTTCCGTACAAGGGCCTGCCGATTGGGATGGGTGCATGCACCAGCGCCGCCCGGCTTCCTGAGTTGAAGTCGGGATGCAGTCACCTTCCTGACAGGGTAAGGTCCGCAACCCGGGAAATAAAGCGTGGAATTATACCCTGTGCCTTCAAAAACCTGTGATACCGAACTGCTGCGGCGCGCTGAATACCACTGCGCCGCCCATCATCCGCGCGACTGGGTGGAAGACACGGGTGCCGAGGTCGCCTTTTCCGGACGCTCCAACGTGGGCAAGTCCAGTGCGGTCAACGCCATTACCGGACGTAAGGGTCTTGCCCGTACCAGCAAAACACCGGGGCGTACCCAGCAGATCATTTTCTTCAATCTCGATGAGACACGCCGGCTGGTCGACCTGCCCGGTTATGGTTATGCCAAAGTGCCTGTGCAACTGCAGCAACACTGGGAAAAGACGGTACGGCGCTACCTCGAAGAGCGTGTTTCACTGCGCGCACTGATATTGCCTGTCGATTGTCGTCGGGAACCCACTTCACTCGACTGGCAACTTCTGAAATGGTGCGCAGCGAGCCAACTGCCGGTGCACGTACTACTGACCAAGAGCGATAAACTGGGACGCGGAAAAAGCCTCCAGGCGCTGCGCCAGACCCGCGAATCGCTGGCCACGATGCCGCTGGTCAGCGTGCAGCTTTTTTCCGCTACCCGTAATGTGGGTGTCACCGAAGCGCGCGAGCGTATCGTTAATCTTTTATCGGAACAAAGTAACAGCCGCAAACCCGCCTAGCTGTGCGCCTGCGCCCAATTGGCGCCGCTACCAACATCAACCTTGAGCACAACCGCAAGATCAGCCACCGAGCTCATCAAACGGACCACCTCATCGCTGACCCGATGCACCTCAGATTTGGGCACTTCCAACACCAGCTCATCATGCACTTGCATGATCATGCGGGCACCGCAATCATCCTCGCGCAACCAGTCATCAACCGCCAGCATAGCCAACTTGATCAAGTCAGCCGCGGTCCCCTGCATCGGTGCGTTGATCGCGGCTCGCTCGGCTGCCTGACGCCGGACATGATTGCTTGAACTGATATCGGCGAGAAATAACCGCCGACCAAATACGGTTTCGACATAACGCTGCTCACGGACCTGTTCACGAGTCGCATCCATGAATGCGCGCACACCCGGGTAACGCTGGAAATACCGGTCAATATATTCCTGTGCCTGGCCCCGGTCGATGCCGAGCTGGCGGCCAAGACCAAAAGCCGACATGCCATAGATCAAACCAAAATTGATCGCCTTAGCGCTGCGGCGCTGGTCGTTGTCGACTTCGTCCAGGCCAACACCGAATACCTCGGCCGCAGTTGCCCGATGCACATCCTCGCCCTTATCGAATGCAGCCATCAACCCAGCGTCGGCTGACAAGTGCGCCATGATCCGAAGTTCGATCTGCGAATAATCCGCTGCCACCAGCACTGAACCGGGGGGCGGAACGAAAGCCTCGCGAATCCGTCGGCCCTCGGCTGTGCGTACCGGAATGTTCTGCAGGTTGGGGTCGCTGGATGACAGCCGACCGGTCGCTACTGCGGCCTGGTGGTAGGAGGTATGCACCCGGCCAGTATCCGGATTCACCAACGCCGGTAGTTTTTCGGTGTAGGTAGAACGCAACTTACTCAAACCGCGATGCTCGAGTATCAGCCGGGGCAGATCGTGCTGCTCGGCCAGCTCAACGAGTACACCTTCAGCGGTCGAGGGCTGGCCTTTGGGTGTTTTGGCCAACACCGGCAACTGCAAGCGGTCGAACAGAATCTCCTGAATCTGCTTGGGGGAGGCTATATTGAACGCCCCACCGGCTTCGCCATGAGCCTGCTCCTCAAGCTCCTGTATCCGCAGCGCCAGTTCAGTGCTCTGGCGGGCCAACATGGCACAGTCCACGAGGACGCCCGCTCGCTCTATGCGGGAAAGTACCGGTACCAGCGGCATTTCAATCCGTTCGAACAGTTCGCGCTGTAAAGATTCCTGTTGCAGCCGCGGATACAAAGTCTCATGCAGGCGCAGTGTGATGTCGGCGTCTTCGGCGGCATAGGGCCCGGCCTGCTCCAGCGATACCTCGTTGAAAGACAGTTGCCCCTTACCCTTTCCGGCAACCTCTTCGTAATGGATGGTTTTGTGCCCCAGATACTTCAGCGCCAGGCTGTCCATATCGTGACGCGACCCGGTGCTGTCGAGCACGTAGGACTCAAGCATGGTGTCAAAACGAATGCCAGCGAGGCAGACTCCGTGGTTATACAACACGGTGCAGTCATACTTGAGATTCTGTCCCACCTTGTCGCGAGCCGGATCTTCCAGCAGTGGGCGCAATTGCTCAAGAACACTCTCCGGTGAGAGCTGTGCTGGCGCATCCAGGTAATCGTGTGCTAACGGCACATATGCCGCAGCGCCGGTTTCGACAGCAAAGGACACGCCGACAATTCGCGCCTGCATTGCGTCGATCGAAGTGGTCTCGGTATCAAAAGCAAATAACGATGCCTGCTCCAGCCGCTTGATCCACTGGGTCAGGCTGGGTTGATCTAACACGAGATCATAGTCGGTTGGTACTGTGGGATCGGATGTATCCAGATCGTTGACCCCACCCAGTTCTGCCAACCAGGTCTTGAACTCGAGTCGTGCGAACAGTTCACGCAACACGTCCTCGTCAGGAGGGACGATAGTCAGTTCAGTGACCTCCTGTTCCAGTGCGACATCACACTTAATGGTGGCCAGTTGCCGCGATAAATATAACTGCTCTAAAGAAGCGCGCAGATTCTCCCCGACTTTGCCGGGAACGCTATCAGAGCGCTCTACCAGCTTGTCGAGTGAGCCGTGCTCACTCAGCCAACGTGCTGCGGTTTTTGGCCCAACCTTGGGCACGCCGGGAATGTTGTCCGATGTATCGCCCACCAATGCCAAAAAATCCACAATGCCCTCGGGCGGTACACCAAATTTTTCTTTTACTCCATCGCGATCGTAGAGCGCGTCCTTCATGCTGTCGTACATCATTACCCGGGGACCCACCAACTGTGCCAGATCCTTATCACCGCTGATGATCAGTGTCTCCATACCCTGTGTGGTCCCGGCGCGAGCGAGTGTGCCGATCACATCATCTGCCTCGACATCCGGTACCGAGAGCAACGGCAATCCGAGAGCCCGGATAACGGTATGGATCACCTCTACCTGGGCACGCAATTCTTCCGGCATCGGTGGTCGGTTGGCCTTGTACTCACTGTAAAGACGGTCGCGGAAAGTCTTGCCGGGGGCATCAAACACCACGACGAAGTGGGTTGTTTCATATTGGCGAAGCAAGCGGCGCAGCATGTTTACAACACCATAGACTGCGCCCGTGGCTTCTCCTTTGGAATTAACCAGATTGGGCATAGCGTGAAAGGCGCGATACAGGTAGGACGAGCCGTCAACCAGTACCAGTTTTTCAAACATAGGCGAGACCCTTGGCGTGCGACCGGAGCAAAACACACCCTCGGCTGGCCCGGTTAGTTTCAGCGCAGTATACGTCGGTCACGTGGTATTTGGACCACTTGCGGGTCCTGTGCTTATGGGGGATGATTGCCATGACAACACACCGGCAAATATGAACCTATCACTAAAAACCTTTACCCGGGTGGCGACACTCAGCGTCGTACTGTTTGCCGGGTCCGCTTCGCTGCAACGCCTGTGGGCGCAGGAGGCTCCTTTGGCAGATACCCCACCATACACAGTTCATACCATCGAAATCGGTGAGCACGCGGGCTACCGCATGATCGAATACCGGACCCGGGGGCGTATCACATCATTGGAGGTAATTCGAGAACACGGACCGAATATGGTCATCCGGGATAACAGCGGCGACGGCTCGTTTACCCGGTCGGGCAGTACCTTTGCGTCCGACCTGTCGATTTGGCTCTGGAAAATCGGCGAGTGGCACTGAGGGTTCTGCTGACCCGGATGGTCGCCTTGGCGCTTCTAGGCAGTCTCAGCGGAGGCTGCGCACAGGCTCCGGTACAAGCGCCATCAACTCACATCCGCTTCTACACCACTAACAGCTACAACCAGTTGTCGGAGTTGTCGCTCATTCCCAACCGTGACGAGCCTGGCTGTCACAATCTGCCGCTGGCATTAGATATTCACCGGGTGGCCCAGGTGGGCTTCAAGACCTGCGCGGTCTACGCACAAGATGACTGCTCTATTGATTCGGTGCTGACCATGCGCTGGTCGGGGAAACGCTCACGAACCGATGCCAACAAGAACCAGCCAACAACCAAGATGACGCCCGGCGCATTATGGCTGTTTGTGCGCGGGCGTGAGGCGGCCGTTGCTTCGTGGCACTGCACGCCGAAGGCGTAAACAGCCTCAGCGGGAGCCCAACGAAAAACTACTGATCGACCTGGCGCCGTGCAATAACCATGCCCTTGAGCAGATTAAGCGCCTCACCGATCTCGAAGTCCCGATCCTGCAAACGCTCAGCTGGGGCAGTTTCATCAACGGTCTCATTGGACGCGCCGTTTTCATTTTCCAGGTGACCGGCAAGATCAGACTCACGAATACCGCCGTGTGTTGGCTCGGGTGAAGTCGCCAGTTCCAGTTGCCGACTAACGATATCCGGTTGGATACCGGTCGCCTGGATAGAGCGGTTGTTGGGGGTGTAATAACGAGCCGTGGTCAGTTTCAGCGCTGCGCCGTTTTTCATCGGTAGAATAGTCTGTACCGAACCTTTGCCGAAAGTCTTGGCCCCCAGAATCAGGCCTCGCTGGTGATCCTGTAGAGCGCCAGCCACGATCTCTGAAGCCGAAGCCGACCCCCGGTTAACCAGCACCACCAGTGGTGCACCGCTCAACACATCGCGGCCAGTCGCGTTGAAGGTAAAAGCGGAATCCGCTGCGCGGCCGCGGGTCGAGACGATCACCCCCTTGGTCAGGAATAAGTCACTGACCTCGATCGCGCCGTCGAGCACTCCACCCGGGTTGTTGCGCAAATCCAGCACTAATCCGCTTAAGGGGCCGTCGGCTTGTTCTTCAAGTCGCTCAAGCTGTCGACGCAATGAGGCGCCGGTCCCGGATTGGAACTGACTGATCCGGGTATAGGCAAAGCGCGCTTCCAGCAATTCCCCACGCACGCTTTGCAACTGGATAATGGCGCGCTTGACGATCACATCGAATGGCGCCTCAACCCCCTCGCGAAGGATGGTTAGCGTGATTGCACTGCCCGGCTCACCGCGCATGCGTTCCACCGCCTGGTCCAAGGCTTGGCCTTTAACGGTAATCCCATCGAGACGAATGATCAGGTCGCCGCTACGAATCCCGGCCTCGTCGGCTGGGGTTCCATCCATTGGGGCGACCACCCGGATTACCCCGTCCTCCAGCGTGACCTCCAAGCCCAGGCCCCCGAACTCCCCGCGGGTATCGATGTTGATTTCTCTAAATGAGTCCGGATCAAGATAAGACGAATGCGGATCGAGCCCGCCGAGCATGCCGCGCACGGCATCGCGCAACAGCGTCTCGTCATCCATAGGCTCAACATAATCCGCCTTAATCATGCTGAAAATCTCGGCAAAAAGACGGAGCTCCTCAATTGGCAACTCAGCTTGGGCCGACTGTTCGCCAGCGCGAGCCAGGTGTGCCGGTGCGCAAAATAGCGCGGCTAACAGGGTAAAGACAAAAATCGATCTGGTGCTTTGGTGCATAGTTTTTCGCGACAGCGCTGGTATATAAGCAGGGTTGGCAAACTTAAGGCAGGCAGTATAACGCTCGCCTGTAGCCGCTGGGTGACGCAGGTAGGCCTAATTTTTACCTGAAAACCCCACTTTCCAAGCGCTATGACAGAGGCACAACATTAAAGAATTAGCGTATAATGTTACTTGAATATTCAAAATATTAGGCCTACAACGCATGGCAATTGCTACAGATCAAAGCGAACATTTTGACGACCGGGAAAATCCGGCGGAACTCTTCCTCGCCAGCGAGACTGACATATACAACGCCTCCCGATCACTCAAAGCGATGGGGCATCCGTTGCGACTGAAGATTCTATGTATCCTCGCAAGCGTCCAGGAAACCAGCGTACAGGACCTGGTCGAACTCGTCGGCACGTCTCAGAGCAACATCTCCCAGCATTTATCGATCCTGCGTGACAAGGATATCCTCGCGTCGCGCAAAGATGCCAATAAGGTTTATTACCGGATCGGTGACGACACTATCCTGACGCTGATGGCGACCATGCGCGACGCCTTCTGTAGTTCCCATAACTGAAGTACCACATCAGTGGTGCCCCACAGCCGGCTGCGAAGCACGGTTGCTGTAGACTACCGCTCCTTCTAAGCCCCCACTGACCAACCATGGATCTTGATTTTATTGCCAATAATTGGCACCTTTTCGCTGCACTGATTGTCATCTCCTTGCTGATTGGAATTGATACCATGCGCCGAGGTGGCGCTGGCGCCAACCAGGTCAGCGCGGTACAACTACCGCAGCTCATCAATCAGGAAAACGCGGTGGTGGTGGATGTCTGCCCACCCGAAGAGTTTCGCAAAGGACACATCCCGGCGGCCATCAACATACCGGTTGATCAAATCAAAGAACAGTTGGGCCAACTGGAAAAATTTCGCAAAAAAGATCGCCCCATCGTGCTGTCCTGCCGCAGCGGCCAACGCGCCAGTCGAGCGGCGGCCGTGCTGCGCAAGAACGAGTTCAATCGGGTCTACACGCTGAGCGGCGGACTGGCGGCATGGGAAAAAGAAAACCTGCCTT
>CBFIBN010000008.1:0-29391 GCA_965660775.1 Arenicellales bacterium
CTGGGATTCTTGATTTGTACGTGCGTCAGGATTGCCACCTGTGCGAGGACATGCACGCGCACCTCGTGGCACTGCAAAGTGACTACTGTTTTTCTATCCGGGTGCATGATGTCGATCAGAGCGCGGACTGGGCCCACGCCTACGGTGAGAAGGTTCCCCTGCTGATGGCCGCTGATGTCGAGGTCTGTCGGTATTTCCTGGATTTGCAAGCATTTAAGGTCTGTATCGGGGCTGATATCACCGCTTGAGCTTTTGCTGGCAGTGCCCAGGTTCCCCTTGCCCCGTCACGGATGCGGCATGGTTGAGATCTGCTCTGGTTTGCTTTGGTCGGCAGTGCTGGCTCCACTCTGGCCAAGCTTTTCGTGATAACGCCCGTCAATTGCACCCGCCCTATCGCTTGCGTGAGCGCGTACCCCCACTCGCCTGAAATCAGCTGAATCAAAACATTAAAGAATAAAAACATATATAAAATAGATAGTTATCATAAAATACTAGAAATAAGATAATATAAACAGTCGAGTTTTCAAATGCCGTACCGTTTTGGCGGCCCAAGTCAAACACCAATGAGCAATTCGACAGCTAACCTGGTTATGCTTTTGAGGCAAAGGTCGTGGCGGTGGTGTCGCGCCCGGGATGCATTGCTGATAGTAAGCCTGACGTTGTTTTTGGCTGGTTGCTCTGACAACAAGCCGTCTACTGACGCCGGACTTGATCAAGTCGTGACCGAACAGTCGTCTTTGGTCATGCCAGAACTCAGGGACCTGACGGCGGAGCAGGCGACTGCGCGATACCGGGCAGCTGGTTTTACCGGGACGGTGTCAGTTTTGGACAACGGCAACTGTAGCCCGGGCAATCGTCCTGGAAAAAGTTATCGCCAAGAGCCCAGACTCAATTCAGAGATCGATACATCGGACGACGTACAGCTGTATACCGGCTGTTTCGATGTCACAGTGACTTCGTCCGCAAATGGTAGCGTTGTCCCGGTGCTGGATGAGCCCGGTGAACGAACTTCTGCGCCAAATGTGTTTAATCTTAAGAGTTACAACAGCCTGGATTTTTCAGTTGTACCCAGCGCCGGTTACGAGGTAGCCAGCGTTTTTATCAACGGCACACCAATTGCTTTGACATCCAACAATAACTATCGAATCTCCGAGATCCATGCTGACCAGAGTGTCAGTGTGAATTTCGCACCCACACCCACACCCGCACCCACACCCGCACCCGCACCCGCACCCACACCCGCACCGGTGACGACTTACACGGTTGCCGCCTCAGTCCTGGCAGGAGACTGCGCAATCTCACCATCGGGCAATGTTTCTGTGAATGAAGGGAGTGATCAGACCTTTACCATTACCGTTAATTCCGGAAACGTCGATCTACTCACAGTTGATGACATACCGGTCGCGTGTGATCAGGCCGGATGCTCGTACTCTTTTGTCAGTGTCTCGGCAGATCACACCATAGATGTGATCTGCAGCTGAGAACTCGATTCTTGCTCCACCGCGCCGTCGCACATAAACTGGATTGGTGTTTGGCTACGGTCCATCCAGACGATGGCCGCACAAGAGGCGTATTCACGAACAATGATCGGGCCTGCGTTAACGTTGTGGCTCATCCGCGTCAGGGTTCGCCAAGCCTGACTTTCTGAGTCAGTCGGAGTTGGGCGGCCGTAATGCCGACGGGACCCGTGGTGAACCGGCATTCGTTTTCGGGCCGCTCAGAATTCCAGTGGGCGAGAGTTACCGCATTACAATTGCCCTCCTGGGGGGGCGACAATTTGCCACAGGAAAATCGAGGAGCAGTGTCATAGCAATCCTGTGGAGTCAGCGACAAAACGGCCATTTGTATCAGGTGCGCGGTGCCGGCGCCAGCCGGCGTCTGTATACCGATGGCATCTTGCATAGCCAGTTCAACCCTCGCCGGATTGTGACGAGCAGCGTTTGGGACCTGCTCTGGCTTGGCCTTTATTTTCACCCGCGGCCAGAGCCCCAACGGGTTTTACTGCTGGGACTGGGTGCCGGCACAGTGGTCCGTCAGTTGCAGATGTTGTTTGGTGCGCTACATGTGACTGCAGTAGAGAACGACCCGGTACATGTGCGTGTGGCGCGCGAACAGTTCGGCATCGAACCTGAACTGGCGACTATTCATCTTGATGACGCAAAACGCTTCGTCGCACGCTACCGCGGACCACGATTTGATCTTGTGATCGATGACCTTTTTGGCGGCCGTGGCGGCGTTCCAAGTCGTGCGATTTCCTGTGATCGCAAGTGGCTTTCACAATTGCAACGCTGTCTATCGCCGACCGGCGTACTCAGTATCAATTTTGCCGACCACGACGAACTGAAAAATTCTGCGGTCCTGGCGATGCTGGCCCGCAACAGCCCTGTTAAGAGTGCATTCAGTTTGCGCTGTCCGGCAACCGAGAACGTTATAGCGGCTCTATTGCCTTACGCGGCACAAAGTGCCGACCTGCGCGCCCACCTGAGTGCAACGCCGATGCTGGCAGCACAACTGCAAAGTGGGGGATTACGCTACCAGGCCCGTACTCTTACATCGGCGTCATACGGCGCACCCTGCCTGTAGCCCGGGTACGGTGGTGCGGTTAGACTCTCCCTGAACCCACCTTCTTTCATGCTTTGCCCGGTAGTTGGCCAAGCAAAGCGCAAAACGGAAACCCATCATGAGTACCGAGACTACTACCCGGAATATGGCGCTCTTTTGTGATTTTGAGAATATTGCCCTGGGTGTACGCGATTTTACTGATCAGAAATTTGACATGAAGGCAGTACTTGAGCGACTGCTGCTGAAAGGCAATATTGTGGTCAAAAAAGCCTATTCGGACTGGGATCGTTACCAGAGCTTCAAGGCGGCGATGCATGAAGCCGCGTTCGAGCTCATTGAGATTCCGCACGTGCGTCAATCTGGCAAGAACTCTGCCGATATACGTATGGTTGTTGATGCGCTGGACCTTTGCTACACCAAGTCCCATGTTGATTGTTTTGTGGTGCTGAGCGGCGACTCTGATTTTTCACCACTGGTGAGCAAGTTGCGCGAGAACAACAAGTACGTTATCGGTGTAGGGGTCAAGAATTCGACTTCTGATCTGTTGACGGCCAATTGCGACGAGTTCATTTTTTACGATGATCTGGTACGCTCCAAGCGCCCGACTCGAAAGAAAAAGGCCAAGGCCCCCGCATCCAAAAAGAAATCTGGCATGAGCGAGGACGAGAAGCGCAGCCAGGATGCCATCGACATGGTCATGGCAACGCTGGATGATCTTTTTGAAGAGCGTGGTGATACAGACAAGGTCTGGGGTTCGATGGTCAAGCAGACACTAAAACGTCGCCAGCCCGGATTCAGCGAGCGTTATCATGGATTCCAGTCGTTTGCTGCCTTACTCGAAGAAGCGGCCAGCCGGGGACTGTTGCAGTTGCAGCACGATGAGAAGTCCGGTGGCTACATCATTACTCGCACTCCATAGGGCAGGGTCGGCGACTTTGCTTAAGCTTTGAAGTTATGCACGGTTTTGTGCCACCTGACCCTGAAACCGAGGTCTCGGAAGAGTGCTGGGCCTTGGTCTACATGCCCGGGCGCAACCGCCAGCATTACCCGGCTAACTGCGTGCGAATAGTTGATTCTGCAAAAGCCGCGCACGCCGGCGCACAGCCAGCGCAGCGGCTTTTCCCGGCAAAGGTGGCGGGCCCATCCAAATCGTCGCAAGGGCAGATGCTCTACACCCTGGTGGAGTGGTTGTCGCCCGAGTGATTTGTCATAGTGAGGCCGCCCCCATGCTTAACCGTTTTATTTGCTTAAGTGGCGCCAGCGCGCGCTTACGACTTGACGCTGGCTATCTTGGCCAGCAGCGGGGCCAACAGGACTGGAGTACACTAATGGCTCGCGTTTAGATTGTTTTTACTCCTTTGCTGATGGACTCACTATGTTTTTTCGCTCCTCTCTAATTGCCCTAGTACTGCTTGGGCTTAGTACTGCTGCAGCGCAGGAATTACCCCAACGGGTACTGGAAACCGCTGCAACCCTGATACCAGGTACCCCACCGGATGAAGTCAAGGCTACGCCCCTGCCAGGCCTGTACCAGGTCACATTCGGCCCACAGGTGGTGTACCTTTTTGCCGATGGTCGTTATTTGCTGCACGGCGATCTGATTGACTTGGATACAACCGTTAACCTGACCGAAGAAGTTAGACAAACCGGGCGTCGCAGTGCAATTGAAGATCTGGACGAGGCGGGGATGGTGGTTTTCTCCCCGACAGAGCCAAAGAGCACGATCACTGTGTTTACTGATACTGAGTGCGGTTACTGTGTTCGCCTACATAAGGAAGTCGATCAGTTGCTCGCCGGGGGCGTCAAAGTGCGTTACCTGGGGTATCCCCGCGCCGGTACGAAGTCATCATCTTTCGATACTTTGGTATCGGTATGGTGCTCGGATAATCCCCAGCAGGCTATGACTGATGCGAAGTCAGGCCGAGCGATTGAGCCACGCATCTGCGACACGGATATCGCTCGGCATATGGAAGTGGCTAAACTGGTCGGGGTGCGTGGAACGCCGATGATCGTGCTGCAAAATGGAAAAACCATTCCCGGATATGTTCCCGCTGGTGAGCTGATCGGACTGGCGAACGCCGCGGCTGCCGCCATCAACTGATCGGGTACCGTGGCTGGGCGACTGACCGTAGCCGCGTTCGTAGTCGCGGGAACTATTGCCGGTATTGCCGGTACCGCCAGTGTGATAGCGTCGGCCACGGGATCGGGCGATCTGTTTACGCCCGTGCCAAGCCAGTATGGTTCAGCGCTCAAACTACACCTTAAGGATCTTGATGGCCGCCCGCGCGCGCTGTCCGATTTTCGGGGGAGGGTGTTGGTGGTGAATTTCTGGGCGTCCTGGTGTATCCCATGCGTGAAGGAGTTGCCATCGATGCAGGTGGCCCGTAACCGCCTGGCGGCAGAACCTTTTGAGTTCATCGCAGTCAACGTGGGTGAGGACGCGGGACAGGTTGCGGCTTTTCTGCAGCGTTTTGATCCTTCGCTCGATTTCCCGGTACTGCTGGATGACAACATGATCGTGACCAAGCAATGGGAAGTCCGAGCTTTGCCAACCAGTTATATCGTCGATTGGGCGGGCCGGGCACGTTATATCGCTACCGGCGCCAGGAATTTTGACGCGCCCGAGGTATTTAGCGTCATCAGGGCTCTGATAGCCGAGAACTCCACAGCCGAGCAGGATGACTGAGATCGCACTGATCATCACGGCGGGCCGGCATTTTGCCTGCCCGCCGGTGTATGGTGTACCGGGTAATTAGCGGCTCTTGTGCTGATATGAAATCATTTCGTTATCTTGTACCGCTTGCGGTTTTCCTCGTGATCAGTGCGTTTCTGGCAGTAGGTCTGACGCTCGACCCCCGTGAGGTACCCTCACCGTTGATCGGCAAATCGGCGCCGGCCTTCGAGTTGCCACGTTTGCTGGCCATGGATGATTCGGTGGGTAGCGCAGATCTGCGCGGCGAGGTCTGGCTGTTGAATGTATGGGCTTCCTGGTGCGTGGCTTGTCGCTCTGAGCACCCCCTGCTCAATGAGCTCGCGGCGCAGGACCTGGTTACCCTGGTTGGCCTCAATTACAAGGATGCCCCGGCGGATGCCCAGGCCTGGCTTCGCCAGCTGGGCAATCCTTACCATATGATTGCGGTTGATCGACAAGGTGAGGTGGGAATTGACTGGGGGGTTTATGGGGTGCCCGAGACCTTCGTTATCGACCCAAAGGGGGTGATTCGCTACAAGCACATCGGGCCGGTCGACCGCAAAGTATTACAGGAAGTCATCGTGCCGCTGATCAGCGAATTGCGCGGCTGAGCCTTTTTCGCAGTGATAAACAATCGCGTATGCGATAATCCGCCGCCCTTTTCCCCGGATATCCGGATCTTTCCATGAATCAGTTGAAACTGGGCGTGCCCAAAGGGAGTCTTGAGCAAGCCACCATCTCGCTGTTTAAGCAGGCCGGTTGGAATATCCAGTCGGGGTCTCGCAACTATTTTCCCAGTATCGATGACCCAGAGATCTCGTGCGCGCTGGTGCGATCACAGGAGATGGCTACCTACGTGGCCAAGGGCACCTTGGATCTGGGCCTGACAGGACTGGACTGGATTCTCGAGACTGGCGCGAAGGTTGAGGAGGTCTGCGACCTTGTTTATTCCAAGAGCTCTGATCAGCCTTGCCGCTGGGTATTGGTGGTGGCGCAGGATTCACCCATCCAGTCGATCGAGGATCTACAGGGCAAGCGGGTCGCCACCGAGCTCGTGAACTTCACCCGTTCTTATCTTGCTGAGCGGGGCATTGAGTGTGAGGTCGAGTTTTCCTGGGGTGCGACCGAAGCCAAGGCAGTTGAGGGACTGGTAGACGCAGTCGTGGAGATCACCGAAACCGGTAGCACCATCCGGGCACACGGGCTGCGTATTGTTTGCGACCTGTTGCATACGCATACCCGTCTGATTGCCCACCCGGATGCAATGGCTGATCCCTGGAAGCGACGTAAGATCGAGCATATTGCGCTGCTGCTGCAGGCGTCGCTGGCGGCGCACCAGAAGGTGGCACTGAAAATGAATGCACCGCGGGACAGGCTCGACGAAATCCTTGAGTTACTGCCCAGTTTGCATGCGCCTACGGTCAGCGCCCTTTCCGATGAGCAGTGGGTCGCCCTTGAGACGGTGGTGGATCGTGAAAGTGTGCGTTCGTTAATTCCGGGGCTGCGCGAGCATGGAGCAGAGGGGATTCTCGAGTACGAACTGCGCAAGATTATCTGAGCGGGGGAAATGTCTCCATTGAGAATCTCAGGCAACAACCGGGAGTAAGAAGATGTTTATCGATTTGGGGGATATGACGCCCCAACAGGTTTATTTCACGCTGACCCAGACAGTCATTCCGCGTCCCATTGCCTGGGTGCTGTCAGAAAATGCCAATGCCAGTTTGAATCTGGCGCCTTTTTCCTATTTCAATGCGATCTCAAGTAACCCCCCGCTGATGATGATTTCAGCCGGTATGAAGCCTGAGGGTGGGGCCAAGGACACACGGGACAATATCCGTGATCGGCACGACTTCGTGATCCACATCGTCAGTCTGGATCATTTGGATGCCATGAATGCTTCGTCAGCCAACTTGCCCTCGGGCGAGTCCGAAGTGGTAAGCCTTGGCCTCGAGACGACGGAGCTCGAAGGGTCGCGGCTGCCACGCCTTGCCAGCGCACGGGTCGCATTCGCCTGCAGCGTTTACGATATTCAATACATTGGACCTGACCCCCAGTCGCTGATATTGGGCAAAGTTCACGGTGTTTTCGTTGATGATTCGGTCATTGGCGAAGATGCCAAAGGCCGAGTCAAATTTCTGGCCGAAAAAATCGATCCCATTGGTCGGCTGGGAGGAAGTGAATACGTGAGTTTTGGTGAGTTGCTGACTCGACGCCGCCCTGACTAGCGTCTTACTTAGCGCACCTCGGCCAGCAGGCTGAGGATCAGTTGCTTGGATTGGGGCAGGTAACTGGCACCAAACAGGTTAAGGTGGTTGAGTACGTGATACAGATTGTAGAGGTTGCGGCGCGTGCTATAGCCGGCATCGGGTGGCCAGGCATCACTATAGGCGCTGTAAAACGTTGGCCCAAACCCTCCAAAAAGCTCAGTCATCGCCAGATCGGCTTCGCGGTCACCAAAATAAACGGCCGGATCGAACACCACTGGAGAGCCGTCGGCCAGGGCGCCCCAGTTACCAGCCCAAAGGTCGCCGTGCAGTAGTGACGGAGTGGGCTGATAGCCGCTGAAAAAAGCATCGCAAGATTCCAGTAGCCTCTCGCCGGATTTTGCCAGGGCTTTGCCACTGGCAGTTGACGCCGCGAGGTCGAGTTGCGGCCGTAGTCGGCAGTCGCACCAGAATCTCACCCAGTCGGTTTGGCGACGGTTTAACTGGGTATTGCGGCCGATGAAGTTGTCGTGATCCCAGCCAAAGGTTTCATCGGTGATGCGATGCTGGCAGGCCAGTTGAAAGCCCAGTTGCGCTGCACTGTGGCGAGTTGCCGGCGCGAAGCGTAGTCGCTCGAGGACTATATAAGACCAGGTACCAGCGAGGCCGCTGACGATGACCCGTGGCACCGTGAGGACGTTAACTTTTCGCAGCGCTTCAAGTCCCTCAACTTCAGCAACAAGACGCTGAACTGCGTCAGCGGTTGTGCGCTTGATAAAGTATTCTTTGCGTCCATCGCTGATAATCTGAGTATCACTAACTTTGTCGCTGCCGATGGGTGTTACGTTTGCACCGCTAAACTTTGTACCGGTGGCTTTGCTGATCGCATCAAAGATGCAGTTCCAACTCTTCATGTGCGACCATTCCATGGCGGTTGTTTTGCAGCGGGACATGGGTTAATCATTTGTTGTGAGCGCTCAAGTCTGTTACCTAAATGTATGATCAATAAAGAGCATCAGTACCTGCTAATGTACCTAGTCAGGCACTTTTTGTGCACACCTTCAAGGTTGTTCGCAATATTGTGCGCCGCGCTAAGGGGTATAGTGCCAAAGGTCAGGTCAGTTATCCTAAATGACTGAAATACCGCTCAAATTTACCTGCCTAAAAAATAGGCAATTGAATAAATCCCGGGTCCGTCGGTTAGGATTGGCCCGGTCTTGTGAACTTGTACACAAAGTTATCCACAGAGATTGTGGGCAACCTTGAATCTCCTTTCGCCCTCAAATATTTATGAGCGATTACTTGTGTGTGACAAAAAGTCTACTGCCTAACTTGGGTGGGTTAGATCAGGCGGTACAACGTTGACTGATGCGCAAGTGGTGCAGGTGGCACTGCCTGTACCGATGCGTCAGCTGTTTGATTATTCCTGCACGAACAATCAGTCGCTGCCCGTGCCGGGCATGCGGGTTATGGTGCCGCTGCAAAAACGCACCGTAGTCGGGATTGTTTGCGGTAGGTCAACTCAAAGCGCGGTACCCATGAGACGTCTGCGCCACATCATCCGGGTGCTCGATGACGAACCCATACTGACACCGCAGGTTTTTGCGTTAGCGCAATGGGCTGCACGTTATTACCATCATCCCATCGGTGAGGTGATGCAGGCAGCCATCCCTTCTTTGTTGCGCCGCGATCGACCCGCCGCACCCAGGGTTGTTCCCCACTGGCGTATCTGTGATGCCGGCCAGCAGGCGTTATCGACATTGCCGGTGCGCTACCACGTGCAGCGTCACTTACTCCAGGTGCTGGTGAGTGCTGGCACAGCAGGTTTAGCGGGTGAAACATTGTTGGGTTTGGCACCCAGATCATCGTCGACAGTGGCGCTAATGGCAGACCGTGGCTGGATTGAGCAGGCCACGCCTGCATCGGTATCACCGGCACCGTTGTCGGTGCCACCACGCCTGAACTCAGCGCAGCGGGATGCCTGCCTAGCGATTGATCAGGCCAAGGGCAATTACGTGCCATTTTTATTGGATGGGGTAACGGGCAGCGGTAAAACCGAGGTTTACCTGGATTGCGTGGCGAAGACGGTCTCCCGTGGCTGTCAGGCGATGGTGCTTGTGCCGGAGATAGCGTTGACCCCCCAATTGGTGGAACGCTTCCAGGCACGTCTGGGGGGATCTTTGGCGGTGATGCACTCCGGACTAACCCCTGGGGAGCGTCATCGGGCCTGGTGGCGCTCCCGCGAGGGCAGCACTGCGGTCGTCCTGGGTACCCGCTCAGCCATTTTTGCACCCCTGTCCCGGCCGGGGCTGATTATCGTGGACGAGGAGCATGACCTTTCCTACAAGCAGCGCGATCGATTCCGTTACAGTGCGCGGGATGTGGCCGTAAAAAGGGCTCAGTTAAGCGGGGTACCGGTGGTGCTGGGTTCGGCCACTCCATCTTTGGAGTGTGTTGCCAATGCTCGCAGTGGCCGCTACCAGCGCCTGGTGCTACCGGTTCGGGCGGGTGTCGCACAAATGCCCAAGGTACAGATCCTGGATCTGAACCGCCTGGCCGTCAACGAGGGCCTGACAGCACCGGTGGTTGGAGCCATCGGTAAACGCCTGGAGCGGGCAGAGCAAAGCCTGGTATTCGTTAACCGGCGTGGTTTTGCCCCATTGCTGGGGTGTTCCGAGTGTGGGTGGCAGGCGCAGTGCCAGCGCTGTGATGCCAGGCTGACTTTGCACCGGGGCAGTAATCGCCTGATTTGTCACCACTGCGGGGCTAATGCACGACCACCACATTCCTGCCCGCAATGCGCTGGCGAGTCGCTGTATCTTGTAGGTGAGGGCACTCAACGCGTTGAAGAAGCGCTGCTACGGATATTCCCAAGCGCCCGGGTGTTGCGCCTGGATAGCGATGCCGCAGGGGATTCCCAGGATCTGGCGCAGGCGTTGAGTGCGGTGCGCCAGGGTGAGGTGGATATCCTGGTCGGCACGCAGATGCTGTCCAAGGGCCATGATTTCGCCGGGATCACTCTGGTGTGTGTGCTGGCCATGGATCAGGGGCTTTACAGTATTGATTTTCGTGGGCCAGAACGGATGTTCCAACAGCTGGCGCAGGTGGCGGGCCGGGCTGGGCGCGGTCAACGACCAGGCGAGGTACTGGTGCAGACAGTACATCCGGACAACCCCGCCTATGCGCGACTGGTTGAGCACGACTTTGCCGGCTTCGCCAATACCGCTCTGGCAGAGCGAAAGGCAGCTGCATATCCGCCTTTTGCCCGGTTTGTACTGCTGCGCGCAGAATCAGCACGCAGCGGGCCACCCCTGGATTTTCTGCGCTCGGCAGTACGCGTGGGCAAAGCCCGGGCCGCCCGGGACGGCATCCGACTGATGGAGCCCGTGCCTTCGCCGATGGAGCGCCGTGCCGGACGTTACCGGGCGCAATTGCTGTTGGCGGCCTCTAACGAGAGGCAACTGCACCGCTTTTTGGATGATTGGCTGGTAAGGCTTGAAGGCTTGCGTGAAGTCACCCGGGTGCGTTGGTCGGTAGATGTGGATCCGCAAGAGATGTACTGACGTACCGTGTTGCACCCAGAAATCCCTTGCATCTTCGGGCTCATGCCATGGATGATCCGATATTGTTGTTTGGGGGAGGCTCGAGTGTGATTCCATTGGATGTCAGCCAGATCCTTCAGGATGCCAGCCGTGCGCAATCGCTTGATCCGCGATGTTATCGCGACCCTCAATTTCTCTCTTTCGAGCACGAAACCCTATTCCGAGCGGGCTGGATCAGCGCCGGGCGAGCCGATCAATTATCGGATCAGGGAGATTACTTCGCGTTCTCGGTTGCTGACACAGAGTTGGTGGCGGTACGCGATGAGGAAAGGGTGATCCGGGTTTTTGCTAACACTTGCCGGCACCGGGCAATGCGGCTGTTGGAGCCGGGTCGGGGGAGTTGTCGTCGCCTTAGCTGCCCATTTCATGCCTGGACATACGGACTTGACGGAGCACTGATCGCGGCGCCACGAATGCAGAGCGCAGAAAATTTCAACCGGTCCGATTTCGGCCTGATCGAAGTGCAAAGTGCCGTGCGTGCTGGTTTCATTTTCGTCAATATTGATGGTAGCGCTGCCCCGGTCGATACCTGGCTGGGTGATTTCGAAACGCTACACAGCCCCTGGCAATTGGATACGCTGGTGACGGCCAGCACCCGGGAATTTCAGGTCGCTTGCAACTGGAAATCGTTTCTCGAGGTTTTCAACGAGTACTACCATCTGCGCAAAGTGCACCCGGGCACGCTCGCGGGGCTTTATGCCGAGCCCGACCCGCTGCAGGCGACCCGGGGCTCTTTCGTCAGTCAATTTGGCGAGCACCGCATTCCGGGCAGCGTCGGTGTTCTCGAAGAAGCAACCCGCCCGCTACCTGTTTTGCCGGGTCTTTTGGGAAGGCTGGCCAATGGGACTCGCTATACCTGGGTCTATCCTGCGCTGACCTTTGCCGCCTCACGTGATGCCGTGTGGATGCTGGAGACGACCCCGAAGGGCGCATCCAGCACCCAGGTTCGCCTGACCCTGCTGTTTGGCAAGGACAGCGTAGCAAGATCGGATTTCGACGAGGTGCTGGCCCGCTATGAACAGCGAATGGCCGTTGGTATGGACGAGGACGTGGTAGCGCTTGAGGCCCAGCAGCATGGACTTAACTCGGTACTGGCCCGGCCCGGACGGTTTTGTCCCGATCTCGAGCCCAGCGTCCATGCTTTTCACCGCTGGTACGCAAACGCCCTGATCACCGCTGGATTGGCGAGTGGCTGAGATCTGCACCCGGACTCAGGGTCGGTGCGCGCTGGAAAGATAGTCGGTTGACTGGAATTCATGCAGCCGGCTGGCGGTTCGGGCAAAGCCCCGAGTCATTCGCTCGCCACGGTACAGCGCGTCAGGGCTGGCGGCTGCCGAGACGATGACATTGACTCGCCGGTCGTAAAGCTCATCAATCAGTTCGACAAAGCGCCGCGCTGCATCATCGTGCTCCGCGTCCAGGTAGGGGACACCACTGATCAGCAGGGTGTGGCAAGCCCGGGAAATCTCAACGTAATCGGCTTTTGAGCGCGGTCCGACACACAGCGTCTCAAAAGTGAACCACATGACTCCGTCGCCACCTGCCAGCAACGCAATCTTTCGATCGTTGATGGTAACAGTGGCAGATGCAAGCGTACCCCCAGGGCTGATCTGGTGGAATGTCGCTTCCATCCGGGCCTGTGCCTGGGCGTTGTGGGGTGCATGGTAAGTGGGTGCCGAGCTCAGCATCTCAAGACGGTAATCGTGGGCGCCGCCGAGGTGGATTACGTGGGTATGCGTTTCTATGAGGTGGATCACCGGCAAAAAGCGCTCGCGCTGCAACCCGCCTTGGTAAAGTGACGATGGTGGCGTATTCGAGGTGAATATCAGGGTCATTCCTTGCTCGACCAGGGCGTGCAATAGCCCGGAAAGAATCATGGCATCGCCGATATCAGAGACATAAAACTCATCGAAACCGAGTATCCGGGTTTTGCCTGCAATCTCGGTGCCGATCCGGCGCAAAGGGTCGCTCTGGTTGCGCAAGGCCCGCAGGCGCTCGTGGATCTCGAGCATAAAGCGGTGAAAGTGCACCCGCCGCCAGCGTGATTCATGCAGGCTGTCGAGCAGTGTATCCATCATCACCGTTTTACCGCGCCCGACCGAGCCCCAAAGATAAATACCTTTTTCACCGAAAAGCGGCCGGCGGCGCAGATGTCGAGTCCAGTCCGGCAACTTTGTCGGCCAGGCGCGCTCGGATTTGTCGAAAGAATGGTTGAGTTCCTCGGCCAGGTGGATAAACGCGGCCAAAGCTGGCTGTTGATCAAGGTCCGGTGTGGCCCCCGGTCGTGACAGGCGGTTTGTGAACTCAGCAGCGAACGTGTCGGACAGGTCCACGCTTAAGGTAATGGGGTCGATGCCACGAGGATACCGTCGCTGTCGGCCCACAGATAGTGGCCCGGGGTAAAAGTGGTGCCAGCCAGGCGCACGGACAGTTGCGGTTGCCCCTCACCGCGTCTAACGCTCTTAGCCGGACAGGCCCCGAGCGCCTTGATACCAATGGGCAGGGTGCACAGTTGTTGGCTATCGCGGATGCAGCCGTAGACGATCAACCCGTGCCAGCCATTATCTTGCGCCAGCGCGCCGATCTGGTCGCCGACCAGTGCGCAGCGCAACGACCCACCGCCATCGATAACCAGAACCTTTCCCGCGCCCTCGCCCTCAAGTGTTGAACGTACCAGGCTGTTGTCTTCGAATACTTTGACCGTGGCAATAATTCCTTCAAAGTGCTCCGCACCGCCAAAATCAGAAAAAATCGGCTGCACCACCTGCAGACGGTCGGCATGAGCATCATAAAGATCAGCAGTTCGGGTCATGTGGCACTTGCCGGAGTTGCGGTTTCCCGGGCTGTGGAAAAACCGTTGAGTTCCTCGAAGGTATGCAGGCCGGAGAACTCCTCGGGGTCCACGGGTTCGCCGGTCGAGTCGGGATGTATCACGGCAAGGAGATGACCAATGCCGTAGGCCCCGGCTGCGCGCAGTACCGCAAGATTGTCATCAATAAAAAGAGTGCGATCCCCCGCGAACGGCTCAATGGCTTGCAGATGGGTCCAGAAAGTTGCGCACTCCTTTGGATAACCCAGCGTATGGGAGCTCACAATACGATCAAACATCGGCTCCAGGCCGGTCTGGTTCATCTTCAGGTTGATGCTGGCGGGGTGAGCATTGGTCACCAGTACCACCCGCCGAGTATCGGCATGCAGCGCCGTGAGGAAATCACGGGCGCCAGGACGGATCTGGATAAGGTGGCGTAGTTCGGCTTTAAGGCCGGCAATGTCCAGGCCCAATTCATGGGTCCAAAAGTCCACGCAGTACCAGTCGAGCGTCCCGCGCAGGGCATGCATCCGGGCAAAAAGTATACTGCGTGCGCCGTCCAGAGCGATTTGCTGCTCGTTGGCGTATCGACGTGGGATGAAGTCGGTCCAGAAGTAGTTATCAAAATGCAGATCCAGCAAAGTGCCGTCCAGATCCAGGAATACCGAGTCAATCTGCGCCCAGTCAATCATGGCCATAGTATGTGTAACGCCTGTTATGAAGGTAAAGGGCGGCAAAGCGTCCAGGATAATTAGACTGTACCGGCTATTTTAGCGCCGACCACAAGTTGTTGGATTTGCCCTACATTGCAGCGGCCTATGCCACAGGGTGTGTATTGTTTCCAAGGGTGGTCTGGGTTAATCTGCACCCCCATCAGTATCCCGCCAGGCAAGCTCGCACCCGCCCACCGATGAGCGTGTTACCCCAAATCCTCAAGACCACCGTAGTGGCGCGTAGCCGTCTTTTTAAGATCGAAAGTGTGGACCTGCGTTTTGCTAATGGCAATGAGGCCAGTTTTGAGCGGTTGGTAGGTCAGGGCACCGGGGCGGTACTGGTGGTGCCTTTGCCGGCGGTTGACCAGTTGCTGCTGGTTCGTGAGTATGCGGTGGGTCTGCAACGTTATGAACTGGGCTTCGTTAAAGGGCGTATCGATGCCGGTGAAACGCCGGATCAGGCGGCTCATCGTGAATTGCGGGAGGAGACGGGATTTGACGCAGGCGTTATTGAACGATTGGCGACCGTAGCGCTGACTCCAGCCTATTCGGATTATCAAACTCATATGTTTGTTGCGCGCGATCTGTTCGAATCGCCGCTGGACGGCGATGAGCCCGAAACCCTTGAAACGACACAATGGCCGCTGGCGGATCTTTGTGGATTGCGGGCCCGGGAGGATTTTTCCGATGCCCGTAGCTTGCTCGCCACCTATCTCGTGGCCGAGAAGCTGGGGCAGAAATAGTGAGTCACCAGTCGCTGCTGGCTCAGGTCGTCAATATTGCAATAGCAGCGGGTGATGTGATTCTCGATGTTTACGACAAAGAGTACGAGATTGCCCACAAGGCTGATGGTTCGCCAGTCACCACGGCGGATCACCGTGCCCATGACGTCATCGTTGAGCAACTTCAAGCCTTGACACCCGATATCCCGGTTGTGTCTGAGGAATCCAAGGGCATTGATGTAAAAGATCGCCTGCAATGGCCACGGTTGTGGTTGGTTGACCCACTTGATGGCACCAAGGAGTTCATTCGCCGCAACGGTGAGTTCAGCGTCAATATCGGTCTGGCTGAAAACGGCAAGCCGATCCTCGGCGTGGTCTACAGTCCCTGCACCCGGACCAGCTATTTTGCAGCTCAAGGGACAGGCGCCTGGCGACAGATCGCGCAAAAGCCAGCTCAGCGCATACAGGTCGAGTCGTATGATCCCTCCCGGCCACGAATGGTTACCAGTCGCTCGCATTCCGGCGAGGCGGTAAGTGCGTTTCGTGATGCGCTCACAGCGGCGAGCGGAACTGTTCCCCAGATTGTCAGCATGGGTAGTGCGCTAAAGGCTTGCGTCGTCGCGCAGGGTGATGCCGATGTATATCCACGCCTTGCCCCCACCTCGGAATGGGATACCTGCGCATCCCACTGCGTACTGAATGAAGCAGGTGGTCAACTGATTGATTGCGCGGGCGCGGAGTTGCATTACAACAAAGCGAGCGTCCTCAACCCCTGGTTTCTGGCTATCGCTGACTCGAATGTTGACTGGCTTCGGTTTTGCCCTCCAGAGCCCACGCAGGGGTAACACGGCGCCGGACTGGCCTGCCAGGGTGATGATCTGCCCCGGACTATAATTACGCTGGCGTCAGACCGAGTGGGCCGAGCGCCCCCAATCAACATGCGCAATCTTCCCTTTACCAAGATGCACTCGCTGGGCAATGATTTTGTCATGCTCGATGGCGTGCGTACGCCACTGGACCTTGACACTGTTATGGTGAAACAGTTGGCAGATCGCAATCACGGTATTGGTTGTGATCAGTTGATCGTAGCGCAGCCAGCCACCGGCGATGCGGACTTTTTCATGCGTATTTTCAATACCGACGGTAGCGAGTCCGGCCAGTGCGGCAACGGCGCGCGATGTTTTGGCCGCTTTCTGATCGAGCAAGGCCTTACCGAGTGCCGTGAACTTGAAATACAGACCATCAGCACGCGTATCCGTCTGACAGTGGCTGATGGCTGGCAGGTCACGGCGCAACTTGCACCACCCGGTGTTGAGCCCCGGGATATTCCTTTTAACGCGCCGGCCGTCGCCGATGATTACCCGATTGTGGTTGGGGGTGAAACGTTGCGGATCGGGGCCGTATCGATGGGCAACCCCCATGCGGTGTTGATCGTCGATGATATTGATGCCGCTGGGGTGGATCAGTTGGGCCCAATGCTCGAGTGCCACCCCGATTTTCCGCAGCGCACCAATGTGGGTTTTGTCCAAGTGGTTAACAGGCAGACCTTGCGCCTGCGGGTTTGGGAGCGCGGTGTGGGAGAAACGCTTGCCTGCGGTAGCGGGGCTTGCGCGGCCGTTGCCGTGTGTCGTTTGCAGGAGCAGATCGATGATACGGTTTGTGTGACGCTCCTGGGCGGCACTCTTAGCGTGACATGGCCTGGCTATGGCCCTATCAGCATGAATGGCCCAGCCGTGAGCGTTTTTGATGGGCAGTGGCCGATTTTTTGATATGACCTCGCGCCCGACCTCTGACGATACAACCGGGCTTGGCCTTGAGGAGCGTGAGGTTGCGGATTTTCTGCGCCGTCACCCGGATTTCTTTGAGCGCCACCTCGCCTTGTTAACCGAACTGGTGGTTCCTCATTCGGGTCGTACCGGTGCGGTATCACTGCTGGAACGCCAGGTTACTGTCCTGCGTGACCAGTTGGGTGCTGAACGCGGTCGCTTGAAATTGTTAATGAACGCGGCGCGCGAAAACAGCCGACTACAACAGCGGCTGCAACGCTGTTTTCAGGCGATCGCCAGCGCCTGTGATTTCAGCGAGCTGGCGCGTGTTGTGCCCGAGGTGTTGCAAAAGGAGTTTGACCTGGATAGCGTTGTGGTCAAATTTCTCGATACGGCTGTGGGCGCCACGGCGCCAGTACAAGCTCTCGTGGCCCGTTCTGATGAAACAGTGCAGGCGCTGATTCAGCGTTTTCAGGGAAACGCCTGCTTGGTCGAGGCACCACCATCGGCTGAGGTGATGTGCCACCTTCCACCGGCCAGCGCTTCGCGGGGTGGTTCATGCGCAGTGGTACCGATATGCAATGCAGATCAGGTTCTACTCGGGTGGGTGATCCTGGCGGCGCATGATTCGCAGCGCTATCGTGCCGATATGGACACGGTGCTGCTTGAGGGGCTGGGGGGGCTGATCGGTGCCGCCTGCACCCGCCTTAATCTTTCCTGAGTTCGGGTTATGACTGGCAAAGATAATTTGGTCAGCGCTTTTCTTGATTACCTGCGTTACGAGCGCCGATTTTCCACTCACACTGTGTCGGCGTATGAGCGTGATCTTGCACGACTTGTCGCATTTGCCGCCGAGCGCGGTGTCAGTAATCTGCTCAAGCTTGCGCCAGCGCAGGCACGGTTATTTCCCGCGCGCTTGCATCATGCGGGCCTGGCCAGCCGCTCTATCAGCCGTAGTCTGTCGGCTGCGCGTTCGTGTTATCGCTACTGGCTGCGCGAGAAACGAATCAAGGCCAACCCCTTTGAGGGTGTCTCGGCCCCGCGTGGCCAGCGCCAACTGCCCGCCACCCTCAATATCGAACAAGCGGCACAACTCGTTGCGATCAAGCCGCGCTCGGACCTGGACTACCGCGACCGGGCGATGCTCGAGCTGTTTTATTCGTCAGGCCTGCGCTTGTCCGAATTGGCGGGCACGGATCTTAAGGATATTGATTTGGCCACCTGTACTATCGTGATTACCGGTAAGGGCGGGAAGACCCGGGTGACGCCGGTCGGGCGCTATGCCATCAAGGCCATTACTGACTGGCTGGAGCGCCGAGAGACCCTGGCAAAGCCGGAGGAAGTCGCGGTGTTTATCGGACGCCAGGGGTCCCGCCTGGGGCCGCGTGCGATTCAGAAACGAGTTCAGGTCTGGGCCGCTCGCCAAGGGCTGGGGCGCGGCGTACACCCGCACATGCTCCGTCACTCCTTCGCCAGCCACCTGCTGGAATCAAGTTCAGATCTGCGTGCGGTGCAGGAATTGCTGGGTCATGCCGATATCTCGACGACTCAGGTTTACACGCACCTTGATTTTCAGCATCTGGCCAAGGTTTATGATCAGGCGCATCCGCGAGCCCGCCGACGCAAGAGCTGAGCCATAAATGGCCTTGCGTTGTGGCCTGGTTGGCAACGTGGAAGTGTTTGGCCGATTTCCAATTTTTCCTCACGTCGACTTTGGGCATCAGTTTGGTGATGGGGCTTGGCCCGTTTGCTGGGTTTGCCGTGCAGTGCGATCCCACAGGTGTTGCCCGGCACGGTTCGATCTTGGGAGTCCTTCGCAGTGCTGATCATGGCAGACGCTTTGTCTGCCATGGATGACAGGTGCCAGACCCTGAGCGCCAGATCGCGGATTGCAGGTGGCCAGGACCGATCGCTTATTCTTGTTTACGGTTAGATACGACTAAGGACTTGATCCACATGGTAATATCGCGCTCTTCGCCGGTCCGTCGGGTCGGCGAAGAGCTGAATGAACCCCCTATCTTTGAGGATTTCCCATGTCTTCTGTTGCTTTGGTTCCAGTTATTCTGGGCATCATGGGCCTTATAGCCGCGTTTGCTCTTTATCGCGCTTTACTTTCTTATGCTCCCGGCACCGGTAAGGTGATCCAGATCGGTGACCAAATCCACAAAGGCGCACTGGTCTTCATGCGCCGCGAATACAGCTATCTTGCGGCATTCGCGATCGTAGTAGGCGTATTGATATTTTTCTCCGATTTGGGCTGGCGTACCGCAATCGCATTTTTCATTGGTGCTATTGCCTCGGCCTCGGCTGGATACATCGGCATGTTTGCCGCAACCCAGGCCAACGTGCGCACCACAACCGCAGCCGCCGAAAACGGCGCCGCTGCCGCATTGACTGTAGCGTTTTACGGTGGCTCGATCATGGGCCTTACGGTTGCTGCTATGGGCCTTTTGGGATTGGGACTTCTTTATCTTGCTTTTGGAGGTGATCCACATACCACTCATGTCATTCACGGTTTTGGCATGGGGGCTTCGACGGTGGCACTGTTTTCGCGTGTCGGCGGGGGTATATTTACCAAGAGTGCAGATGTGGGTGCCGATCTGGTCGGCAAGATTGAGGCCGGTATTCCAGAGGATGATCCGCGTAACCCCGGCGTGATCGCTGATAACGTCGGCGATAACGTCGGCGATGTGGCCGGGATGGGGTCGGATATCTTTGAATCCTATTGTGGCGCCATGATTGCCTCTATTGCGATTGCGGCTACCTTGGGGCCTGAGGTGCTGGACAGGTTGGCTGGTGGCGATCAGAGCAAGCTCATGTTCTTGCCGCTGGCGCTGGCCTCGGTCGGAATTCTGTGTTCTCTGGCAGGTATCGCCCTGGTTAAGGGTGCCTCGAGCAAGGCGCCCGAGACGGCACTGCGCACCGGCACCATCGGAGCCTCAGTCATATTTATTGTTGCTGCCCTGGCGCTGACCCATTGGTCGGATATCAGCCTTAATATCTGGTGGTCGGTGGTGGTCGGCGCCGTCGGTGGCATCGTCATTGGTCTGGTGACTGAGTACTACACCGCTGGCAGTCCGGTTCGCAAGATCGCACGCGCCGGTGAGACTGGCCCGGCGACGGTCATGATTGCCGGGCTTTCGATCGGTATGCAGTCCGTGGTGGTACCGGTACTGATGCTGTGCGCGATCATCTGGATTGCCAGTTCATTGTCTGGTCTTTACGGAGTGGGTATTGCCGCGGTCGGTATGTTGGCTACCGTTGGCATTACCATGGCGATTGATGCCTACGGGCCAGTTGCTGACAACGCCGGCGGCATTGCCGAGATGGCAGGTTTGGGCGAGGAAGTACGCGAGATTACCGATTCGCTGGATGAACTGGGCAATACCACTGCAGCAATTGGCAAGGGTTTTGCCATCGGCGCGGCAGCACTGGCCGCCCTTGCGATCATCTCGGCTTATATCGAGACCGTGGCTCATCGTCTGCCAGACTTCAGTTTGCAGATCAATGATCCGATTGTTCTGACGGGCATGTTTCTGGGCAGCATCTTCCCGTTCCTGGTCAGTAGTCTGACTATGACTGCGGTGGGTGATGCGGCCTTTGAAATGATTCGCGAGATTCGACGTCAGTTCAAGGAAATTCCCGGCCTTCTGGAAGGCACTGCGGAGCCGGATACAGCCCGTTGCGTGGATATTGCCACCACAGCTGCGCTCAAGCGCATGGTCGCACCAGGCGTGCTGGCTGTAGGCGCGCCGGTTGTGGTCGGTTTCACCCTCGGCCCGGCTGCACTGGGTGGCATGCTTGGCGGTGCACTGCTCGGCTGTGTGCTGCTTGCGCTGACCATGGCCAATGCCGGTGGGGCTTGGGACAATGCCAAGAAGTACGTCGAGAAGGGTAATCTCGGCGGCAAGGGTTCCGACGTGCACAAGGCTGTTGTCGTCGGAGATACCGTAGGAGATCCATTTAAGGATACCTCAGGACCTTCGATGAATATTCTGATCAATGTGATGGCGATCGTTTCACTTGTGATTGCCCCGCTTTTGGGCTGAAAAACGACAACCTCCTAGGTCATTACCCCAAGGATGGATGAGGGGAATGGCGGGGCCGGCGTTAAGCCGGCCTTTTTTTTGTGCTCCAGACAGTTGACAATAGCCTTTTGCAAAAAGTGAATTGGTTGGCCATAAAAACTGATGGATATTGTCACCAGAGCGGCGGTTCAGTCTGATCTTGAAGTAGTGCACGCAATCTATGCGCAAGAGGTGTTGCACGGTACCGCCTCTTTTGAACTCGACCCGCCGACTCCGGCTTTGATCAATGAGCGTTGGCAAATGGCCAAGGATGCTCGATTGCCTTACCTGGTGGCGCAGATCAACGACAGGGTCGCCGGTTTTGCCTATGCATTGCCGTATCGCTCCCGCCCGGCCTATCGTTATACCGTGGAGCATTCGATTTATGTCGAGGCGGATTCTCGCCGGCAGGGGATTGGCGCGCGGCTTTTTTGTGATCTGATTGATGCCTGCACCACCTGGGGCGCCCGACAGATGATTGGCATTATTGGCGACAGTGCCAACGGGGCCTCCATTCATGCGCATGAGCATGCCGGGTTCAGGCAAGTTGGCACTTTAGAGAATGTGGGATGGAAGTTCGATCGCTGGCTGGATAGCGTGATCGTGCAGCGCACACTGGGCTTAGGGAATCTCGAACCGCCGGGAGAACGTCAGTGAGTGTTGTAATGCCGTGCGCTGTTGACCACCTGGTGGTCGGGGCGGCTTCCCTTGATGCCGGGTGTACTTTTGTTGCCGATCTGCTGGGTGAGGTGCCGCTACCGGGCGGAGTTCATCCACAGCTGGGCACCCATAACGCCGTGTTGTCGCTGGGTCAGTCGGTATACCTTGAAGTGATCGCGATTGATCCTGATGGCAAGACACCCGCCTTTCCCCGCTGGTTTTCGCTTGACAGTGACCAGACCCGCGCTGACCTTGAGGTCAGCCCGCGACTGCTGACCTGGGTGGTACGCACGCCCACAATCGTATCGCTGAAACAACTGGATGCCTATGCCGCTTGCAAAGTGCGTCCCATGTCACGCGCCCACCTCAGGTGGGAATTTGCATTTACCCCCGATGGGCAGTGTCTTGCCGGCGGATTATTGCCCCAGGTGATTCAGTGGCAGGGGTCTGCACACCCAGTGGATGTGTTGCCACCGGGGAATTGCCGGTTGAGTAGCCTACACGGTGAGTCTTCGGATGCAGCTCAGATCAACCTGGCGTTAGCGCAGATGGGATTATGTGATTCGCTGCAGTGTGCCCAATCGGATACCGCATCGTTTTGGGCGCTTATCGATACACCGCGTGGATCGGTCCGCCTCTGACGGGCGTCATCGCACTCCAGGAAAAAAGAGAAGATGCGGGTTGACGGCGGTACCAAGCGTGCAGCTCTGGATTGGCTGGGAGCGTTACGGTTGTTGTATACATTCCAGCGCAACCTCGGTCAGCGCTTGCCACAGACTGTGGCTCATAGCGGTACTGAGGTGGATATTTACCAGCCAGCCAGCGCACCACGGGCAACGGCTATCTTTGTGCCCGGCCTTGCGATTCGTGGTCGAGAAGATCTCCGGATCCGGAATCTCGGCTGGGCTCTGTGCGCGACTGGTCTGCGGGTACTGATCCCGGATGTCCCCAGTATCCGCGCCCTGAAGATATCGGTTGACCAGCCAGACGAAGTACAGCAATTGCTCGAATCACTGGCGGCTGACTCGACCATGGTAACGACACCGGGGCTGTCTTTGTTATCTGTGTCGTTCTCTGGCATTTTCGTACTGCGTGCAGCACTTAGCAAAGTCCTGGCCCAGCGGCTGCGCGCCCTGTGCCTGATCGGCGGTTATTTTGATATCGAACGGGTAGCGTCTTTTCTGATCAACTCAGATCGTGCTGACCCCTATGGCCGACTGATCATTGCCCGCAGCTACTATAGCGATGATGATCCAGCATTGGCCCCGGTACGTGAAGTACTGTCGCGTTGCGTTGAGGCGTCAGCCCTGGACAATACCGGACCGAGCGACCTGGACGTCCTTTTCGATACATCTGATCCGGTTGAGGCGGGGCTGCACCGATTGCTGACCGACCCGCACGAGCGACAGGGCTTCTGCCGCCAGGTCATCACGATGTTTAATGATTCCTGGTCAGGTTACCGGGTGCCTGGCGATTTCCCATCCGACATGCCGCCGGTGTTTTTGCTGCATGGGCGACAAGACCGGGTGATTCCAGCGGAGGAGTCGCGTCGTCTAGCCCAATTACTGCAAGACAGGGGTGTTTCACATCGCCTGTGCGTGACTGACTTCCTTGGGCATGGCGACGCTGTTATATCGTTGGCCCGACTGCGCCAGTTGTATCGCCTGCTCGCGGGCTTTGCCTGGTTCCTGGGGTATACGCGCGACTGAGATACGTCAGTGGGATCTCACGGCGATCCCTGCTCGCGTTTGCCGGCGCAGTGCACGCAGCAAAGCTGGGTTGGGTCCAGCGCCAGCCGCGCAGGCGCGATGGCCTCACCGCAGTCATCACACAACCCGTAGTCGGGATCTTCATCGATACGCACCAGGGTACGGGCGATGGCTTCGAGCATGGCTTCGCGCCGCCGGGCCAGCTCAAGTGACATCTGGTGATCCTGCATGGCCCCGGCGCGCGACAGGCGTCCGACACGGGTTTGGTCGAGTTCCACAGTCTCCACTTGGCTGAGGTCGGTTTCCCGGGTCAGTATCTGCCGACGGGCCAACAGTGCTTCGCGAATTTCTTTGCGATCAATCATACCTGGCTATCCCCGCTACAATATTCCGCTTGCCAGCCGACGATTCATGGTTGGCAGCCACAGGTAGCGCAACAGATCGGCACTGGACTGTTTTTACAGATGCCGCGAATCCCCGTGTTCGCCAATCGGGATCGACCGAAAAGGCGTTTTCCCTCGTGTTGTAATCTTAGAACGTGTAACGCTGCTCGAGCTTGTTGAAATGATCCTTGCGCACTATGCGTTGGCGTTCGAGGAAGCTTACCAGAGGACCGTCCTCGTCCATCTTACCGGTTTCTTTGAGTTGGCCGAGCGCTATTTGCATCCCGTGAACAGCCGCTTGCAGCGCCACATTTGCGTAAAGTACCAGTGAAAATCCCATCTCACCCAGTTCGTCTAAGGCCAGGATTGGGGTTTTACCGCCTATGACGAGATTCACCAGTTGTGGCGTTCCGCTGAGCGCCACCGGAATGTTGCACATCTCTTCGATAGACAGCGGTGCTTCGACGAATGTGATGTCGGCTCCATCCTCAATGAAGGCCGAAGCGCGTTCCAGCGCCTCGGTAAGGCCATCGGTGGCGCGGGCGTCGGTGCGAGCGATGATCAGCGTGTTCTCGTCCTGCCGAGCGTCCACCGCGGCTCGAATGCGTGAACGTGCTTCTTCAAGCGGCACCACTTCCTGATCTGAGAAATGGCCACAGCGCTTCGGGGTAGTCTGATCCTCGAGCTGCACCGCACTGGCGCCTGCGCGCTCGAGGGTGCGGATGGTATGACAGACGTTGAGCGCATTTCCAAAGCCATTCTCCGCATCCACCACAATGGGCAGTTCGGTCGCATCGCGAATTGTAGCGGTGTGTTGTGCGATATCGCTCAAGCCTACGAATCCCATATCCGGCATCGCGAAGAAAGTGTTGGTCAGGCCGGCACCGGAAAGGTAGACCGCCTCGAAGCCCAGATCTTCGGTTATGCGTGCGGCGAGTGCATTAGCTGCGCCCGGCATCAGCACCGGGCCGCCGCTCAGAATACGGTTTTTAAAAGCGCGGTTGATTTCGTGGTTCATCATTGGGTGGTACTCTTTTCGTTAGTTCGGTTGTCACAAGACTGGGGAAGCGGGAAGCGACACATAGATATGGCCGTCCATGAGCCGCCGTTGTGTGCGAAGAATCCGTACCGCAGCAATCGCTCCGGTCGCGCGGTCATGTGTGGCTCCTACGGTGACGATGCCACTGGGTGTGCCGATGCGAAGGTTTAACGGGTCTGCGCCCTTCGCGATGCAACCGGCAACCACAGAGTTTTCGATGATCGCTGCGCAGGCGAGCGCCAGAGTGCCGGTCATCGGTACGGCGCGATGTGCCTGCCCGGCCGAGATCATGCGAATCTGCAAGTCCTGAGTCTGGGGCGCATGTTGAGTTCCCGCCAGGTCTTGGTAAGAAGCTGCGGGGCCTACCATAGCCACTTTGGGCGTGGCGATCTGCAAGGCCGCCGCCTTCGCGTCAGGGGCTAATCCCATGGCCACTGACGCTCGTCGGCGGATTTCTTCCAGCTGAGCCATCAGCATGGCATCGGCATCGATTTTCGCCGGGTGAGTCCGAGTGTCGCCTCCAATACCAGCAGCCGCAACGAAGACCGACGGTATTGCGGCATCAATCATGGTGACACGCACCTCGCGACCGTCTTCGAGGGTCATCGGTTCTGCCGCCCGTCCGGTGGGCAGAGTGCCACGGCCGTGGGTATCAGTGGGGTCAAGGAAGTCGAGCGCAACTTTTGCGCCGGTTCCGGGCAATCCCGGGATCGCGAAGTCGCCAGTCACCACAGCGTGGCTATCCCCGACCGGGAAACGGGCGACGATGATCTTTTTTGAATTGGTGTTATGTATGCGGACAACAGCCTCGCCGTTGAGTGGTCCGCTGACCATGCCCTCGTCATAGGCGAAGGGACCTATAGCGGAGCTCATGTTGCCGCAATTGCTACTGAAATCGACCGTATCGTTTACTACGCCGACCTGTGCAAAGGTATAGTCGATATCAGCTTCAGAACGTGTCGATGGGCCGACCACGCAAATTTTGCTAAGCGAAGAAATGCCACCGCCCATGCCATTAAGTTGCCGCATATTGGGATCTGGACTACCGAGAATAGCCGCGAAAAGGGCAGGCCATTCGGTCTCGTCTGTTGGCAAGTCTGCGCGCTTGAGGACGACGGCCTTTGAGGTGCCGCCGCGTATGAATGCTGCAGGGATGCGTAGCTGGCTCATTCGGGCTTCTCCTTTACGGATTAGGGAGCTTGTGTCGCCAATACCGCGTTGTTTTTTCGAATGCAGCGGCGCATCAAGAGGCCGGCGACCTCTAGATCGCGGTCGGCAACTGCTGCCGCCACACGTTCGTGCCTGCGTGGCAGGTACGAAGGATGATCGACCATCTGCGCGATGACCATGTGAAAGTCACGATCCACCCTACAGATACGCTCACCTTGGGGTGGACTGCGATCTCGTCGGCATGTTGGTCGAGCGCTATCGCTTCCACCCAGCTGAGTTCAATTTATGAGTTAGTGCTGCATGGCGCATCAGCAGAGTCTCACGAATTTTATGGCGATCAATCATTCTCAGTGATTCTTGGCGCAGTATGCGGCTTGCCAGCCGAATCGGCCAGGCAAAAAAAGAGGACGCCAGTCAGGCGTCCTCTTTATCGGGGGTGATCGCTATTTACAGATATTTAACTACCCCTGACAGGATGATCGTAAGCGCCACAGAGGAGGTGATGACGGCTTTGACCGACTGCATAGCACCGTTCATTTTGCCCCAGATCGCGTTGGCCTCGATGATCACGATAATGGCCAGGCCGACCAGCAAAGCAACACCGCTCATGGCGATATCGCCGTCTCCACCCCACAGGCCGCCATTGGCCATCGGCGAGGCGTGTCCCGACGCCACCATGAAAAACAGCATGGGTAAAGAGAGCAAAGTGTTGGTCCGCGAAGCCAGGCCAGCTTTGGGTGCTGCTGCAGCTTTGTCGCCAGATTCCAGGCCTATGACAATTTTCTGATTAGGCCAGATGATCAGCCAGACATTGAGCATCATCAGAGTGCCCATCAACGCGCCCAGGGTGATACCCAGGCTGAGTTTAGTATGCAGGACATAGCCCAGCAACAACAAACCGGTGAGGAAGGTGAACATCGCCGCCCAGCGAAACCACCACAGAGCTCGTGGGGCAAGCTTTGCCATGACATCGGCTTTGGCACTGTCGTCGGCTTCCTTGACGTACTCGGTTTGAACGAAGTTGAAGTAATACAGCAGGCCAATCCAGGCCACGCCAAAAACGATATGGCCCCAGCGCATAACGACATCTAAAAGGTAGCTCATTTATTTCCTCTCCCAAGCATGGGTGGTAAGGGCATGGGCCAATCGCTTATTTGAAAGGCCCAAAACTGCAAGGGTGCGATTACATGCCCGTGAAATAACCGCACAAAGATCAGGTTGATAGTGCATCCTGAGGGCACCATTTTAGTTCAGGCGCTAACTAAGCGGCAACCGGGCTGCGGCGCTGTTACACCGCAGTCCATTACTTGCTTAAAGTGAGATCAGGCAACCGACGGCAATCCCGCCAGCGCCATGGCCGCTTCGCCTTCATCGTAAGCATAATCCTGCAGTTTGTCGGTGTTGTAGTCGGTATAGGCCTGCATATCGAAGTAGCCGTGGCCACACAGGTTAAACAATATGGCGCGTGATTCGCCTTCTTCTTTGCAGCGCATGGCCTCGGTGATGGCACCCTTGACCGCGTGGTTGGCCTCCGGCGCAGGCACGATACCCTCGGCTCGGGCAAAGGTCACCCCGGCGTCGAAGCATTCGGTCTGGGAGTAGGATGTCGGTGTGACTTCACCCAGGTCTACCAACTGGCTTACCAGCGGTGCCATGCCGTGGTAACGCAAGCCACCGGCGTGCGAGGCGGGCGGTACGAATGAGGAACCGAGGGTGTGCATTTTCACCAGTGGGGTCAGGTTGCCGGTGTCACCGAAGTCATAGGCGTACTTGCCCTTGGTCAGTGAGGGGCAGTTAGCCGGTTCTACCGCAATGACCCGTATGTCCTGCTCGCCACGCAATTTGGCACCGATAAAGGGGAAGCTCAAGCCGGCAAAGTTGCTGCCACCGCCGGTACAGCCGACCACGATGTCAGGGTAGTCGTTGGCAAGTTCCATCTGGCGCATGGCTTCTTGTCCAACCACGGTCTGGTGTAGCAGCACATGATTGAGCACACTGCCCAGGGCATACTTGGTGTCGTCGCGCTGGGCCGCCAGCTCTACAGCCTCGCTGATGGCAATACCCAGGCTGCCGCTGCTATCGGGGTTTTCGGCCAGGATCTTCTTGCCCGACTCGGTCAGGTTGCTCGGGCTGGCATGGCAGGTCGCACCGAAGGTTTCCATAAAGGCGCGGCGGTAGGGCTTCTGGTCATAACTCACCCGGACCATGAACACTTCGATCTCAAGGTCGAAGAAAGCCCCAGCCAGGGCCAGCGATGAGCCCCACTGTCCGGCGCCGGTCTCGGTGGTGATGCGCTTGACACCTTCTTCCTTACAGTAAAAGGCTTGCGCGATGGCCGTGTTAGGTTTGTGGCTACCGGCCGGGCTGACACCCTCGTATTTGTAGTAGATGCGGGCCGGGGTATCCAGCGCTTTTTCCAGGCGGCGTGCCCGGAACAGGGGGCTGGGCCGCCACTGGCGGTAGATGTCACGCACCGGCTGGGGAATATCGATGGTCCGCTCGCCGCTGACCTCCTGCATGATCGCGGCCATGGAGAAAAGTGGTGCCAGATCGTCCGGCCCCACCGGCTGGCCGGTACCTGGATGCAGCACCGGTGGTGGTGGCGCGGGCAGGTCAGAGACGATGTTGTACCATGACTTGGGGATATCTTCTTCGTCCAGCAGAAACTTGATGGTGTCTGACATGGTGTGAGTCTTCCTCGGTTATTGTGATCCGATATTGCGCCGCCGAGTCACCGTTGGCGCAAACCATTAGGCGACGCTACGGTGTGCTGGTCAGAAGCATCCGTGCGTGGTTCTCTCAACAGGGTCTATATTAATACACATGAAAGGCGCGTCGTTGTAGTTCGAACCCAGACCCTGACGTGATGCAAACGTTATTTAGGGCACGGTGACTTATTTAGCGGGATAGGCGGACTTGTGATCTGCGGCAGCGGATGTCACCAGCGCAGACATAACGAGTTAACGGGCAGAATCTGGGGGCATGGTTAGCGACTGCACTTCAGATCAACTACCAGCGATACCCCAGACTAAATTTGAAAGTCTGATCGAGTTCTTCAATATCAGCAGGCGCCCCGGAGTCATACTCAAGTTTTACTTCTGCGTTAAGGCCTATTTTCGAAAGCAGGGGAACCGTGATACCAATTCTGGTGTTAACCATAATGTCGGTATTGTCTTCAAGATTCCAAATTCCAATCTGATTCAAGTAGCTTTGCGTGCCCTGACCGAGAACATTGCTCTTCATATCGAGGTACCAGCTGAATCCAACATGCTGTTCCGTCTTCAGCTCGATAC
>CBFIBN010000009.1:0-27761 GCA_965660775.1 Arenicellales bacterium
ATCGCTTGAGTCGGACTGCACCATCCTCGTCGATGCCTGGCGCGCGTTGGATTACGACACTGCCATGCGGGCGTGCGCAGGGCTGGAACAGCTCGGGATCAAATGGCTCGAAGACCCCGTTCCGCTCGATGATCTCCAAGTCCTGTCACGAATCACGAGCGAAACGTCTCTCAGCATCGTCACCGGCGAAACACTCAGCACCGAAACAGAGTTCGAATTACTGTTGCAAAAAAACGCGGCCAACATATTGAATCCGGACATTGCGTGTTGCGGGTTGTGGCAAATTCGATCGATCGCTGCCAAGGCGCGCGCTCGATCGGGCCAGATCGCGATTCATAACTTCAACAGTATGGGACTGGGCCTTGCGGCCAGCCTGCATATAGCCGCAACCATTCCGAACCTGGCCGGTGTGGAATACTTTCCCCGGTTTAAAGCCGCATCGGACCAATTTTGCGTATTACACTGGCAACACAGTGAAGATCATGCTTTTAAGCTTTGTGATAGACCCGGGCTGGGCGTCACAATGGACGAGTCGGCTCTGGCTCGTTTTGAGCATCAGCCTGGCCCAGCGCGACCCTGGCCGGACTGACTTATGTGGCTCATATTCGTGAAGCGGTAGTCTGGAAAAAAGAAATCAGATCAGGCGCGGAAAAGTCTCGCACTCCAGTGCGCCTGCGTGCACCAGATCATCGCCACGCTCATCAGGATTGCACTCCCAGGGTTTATCATCAAAGCGTGCGTCATCTCCAAACCAGTGGGTACATATGACCCTACGCCGGTTGCGTCGCTGCAGATTGCCCGGAGCACTGTGGTGGGTGCGAAAATTCAAAATGGCACAATCCCCAGCCTTCATCGGCGCGCAGGCAATCTGGTAACCCTGTGAATCATGACTCCATTGAGGCGGATCAGGCGCTTCGTGGCCTCGCATGCCTTTTTCAGTAAAAAAATCTATCGCCTTGTAGTTCTGATCCAGCTTGTGCGAGCCTAGAACAAAGCGAAGAGCGGTTTCCTCAGGTACATCATCCAACGCAGTCCAGACATTGCATATCTGTGTACCGGAAACTGGCCAGTAGGCCTCGTCGTAATGCCATGGCGTCTGGGCGCTGGTGCCAGGCTCTTTGACGATCGCCATATCAAAATAAAGAAGCAAGCCCTGGCTGCGCATCACGCGCTGCGCCAATCGTGCGGCTGGAGACCTGAAAGTGAATTTCTCAAAGGACGGCAGCCGTCTCCATAAAAAGGTATCAAAAAAGAATGTTCCGGATTCGCCATCATTTTTATGATCTTCGCGGGCGGAGCTATCGCAAGCGGTTCTGATTGCAGCCGCCACAGCCCGGCGACCCTGCTGAACCCATTCATCGCTGAATGCGCCCTCAAGGCAAACCACACCGTCCCGCTGGTAAGCGGCGACCGCACCCCGGGTGGGCAGGCCATCACTACTTAAGGAAAATTTTTTTAAGGTCCGCATAAACGGTTAGGTTAATTGGGCATCGTTATTGGTTAACTCATTGGGGCCGTCAAGAAATCAGGTGCCACGATATATCCCAAGAGAAACAGCTGTCAATTGATCTTTGGTAATTCTGCATAACTGGATGCACTAAACTGCAGTTCCTATTGGAAACTCGATAACTGCTATGGCCATTAAAGCCCTTTCCGACACCGACAAAATGATGCTCGACTCCCTTTACTGGTGGGATATCCCAACCCTGTTCCGAGCCCCACTGGACCGTGACCCAGCAAATTCGGACATTGCGCTGGTAGGTGTACCGCACTCTACCGGTAACGGTACTACCGAACGTGATCAGCATCTGGGTCCGCGGGCCTTGCGTCACGTGTCGGCCATGGCAAAAAGGGTGCACATGGATTTTGAAGTCGATCCATGGGCCGCACACCGGATTCATGATCTGGGTGATGTGCCACTGCCCGAGGCGAACGACAACGAGGCATGTATAGAACGGATCACCGATTTCTACCGGGCGATCGATGCTGCAGGTGCACGCCCGGTATCGGTCGGCGGGGATCACTCGGTTACCGGCGGTATCATTCAGGCGATCGCGGGGCCGGATGCAAAACTGACCGGCGGCGAGAAAGCGGTCTTTTTGCACTTTGATGCTCACACAGATGCTTATGAGCAGGTGCCGCATTTTCTGGGTGCCGTCAAATCAGCCGCGCACTGGGCAAGCTACCTGGTTCGTGACGGCCTGATCGACGCAAGTCACAGTGTGCAGATTGGCATGCGTGGCAACCCGCGCACGCTAAGCTGGCTCAACCCCAGCAAGGAACTGGGCTATGAGCTCATCACTATGGATCGCTACCGCCGGATCGGACCCGAAGAGACCATGCAGATTATCAATGACCGGATCGGCGACGCGCCGCTCTACATTACCTTTGATCTGGATTGTATGGATCCAACAGTAGCGCCCGGCGTGGCGAACATCGAGGCCGGAGTCCAGGGCTTTCAGGTGGACGAAGTCATGCGATTGTTACGTTGCGTCCGTGGCAAAAATATTATCGGCGGCGACGTGGTCTGCATGATGCCCACCAAGGATTCACCCAATCAGATTACTGCGCATACCGCGGCGGCGGTCATGTTCGAGATGATTTCTCTGATTTCCGATAGTCTTGCCAACAACCCGGCGCTATAGTGCCGGTATAACCAGACCCGTTTGTAGTCAGATCACCTTGCCAGTACCCATGATGATCACGAGGAACGAATATGAAACTGCCTGAAATGTCCGACGCACAGGTACGTCAGTCCGGTTCGAGACCATGGGGTATAGACAACGATTACACCCAGCTGCGGGACGTACTGCTCGGCCGGCCGGATTACTACCGATGGGTCGAAGCTGGGCCCATTATCGGCCGTACTCTGAACAATGCAGACAAAACCGGTGTCAAATTTGACCACGCCCTGGCGCTGGAGCAGCACTGCAATATGGTTCAGGTCTATGAAGACGCTGGTGTGAACTGTCATTACCTGGACTCCGACCCGGTCCTTCATCGGAATTTCTTCGCCCGGGATTCAAGCGCGATGACCCCCTGGGGTGCCCTGATCTGCCATATGCAGCTGAAGTGCCGGCGCGCAGACTATGTCACTGCGATTGACTTCTACCAGAAGAACAATATTCCGATCTGGAAAATGTCGACCGCGGGGCACTTCGAGGGCGGCGATTTTGTGATTCTCAAACCAGGACTGGTTCTGGTCGGTTACTGCGGTGAGCGGTCAGAGCGCGAGGGCGCCGAGCAGGTAGCAGCCTGGGTAGAAGAAGAAGGCTGGGAGGCCATCGTGGTGCCGAACTCACGGGAATTCGTGCACATGGACGGTCTGGTTGTGCCTATCGGTCCTGACCGGATGGTGACCTGTCTGGATGCGCTTGAAGACTGGCTCATCGATCGTCTCAAGGCTGAAGGCTATGAGTTTGTGAATGTCGGCTATGGAGAAGCGAGAAATTTGGGCGTCAATCTGGTGACGCTTGGCAACGACCGGATTCTCTCCATGGCGAGCAGTCCATCTCTCAATAACCAGCTTTCTTCTCTGGGGTACCAGGTACAGGCGCCGGACATGTCGATGTTTGTTCTCGGTGGGGGAGGTGTTCACTGTCTGTGTCAGTCGCTTTACCGGGACCCCACCAACCCGTAACGTCTGAAATAAAAGCGGGATACTGTCTCAATGGGCTCCGGAAGCTCTTCTTTGAAGAAGCGATACGCCTGGCCTGAGGGTACATGGAACTGGCCGATCAAGGTCAGCCACAAACACGCCGTGCGCTGTGGCGAGATGATCTGGGTGGGCGGTCAGGTTGACCTTACTCCCGAGGGCATCGTCAATAACCCGGCAGATCTGCCCACCCAGACCCGACAGGCAATGCATCATTGTGACCGTGCTTTGCGGGAACTTGACTGCGACCTTGAGGACGTCGTGTGGCTACTGTGCTTTTACGTTAATGATGGCTCGTTAGATGAGAAAGACTTTCTCGCCATGGTCGGCGCCTGTTTGCCCAACGACGCACAGGTGGCGGTTAATGCCGTGCCTGTTCCGGCGCTTGCGTACCCTGGTCTCGCTGTCGAGATAGAGGGTTGTGCGATGCGTCGTGCCGGCGGGCAGCGTACTGAGAAATTCGTTGCGAATCACACGGGATCACAAACTCTTCCTAAACCTTTTTGCCAGGCGGTCCGCTCCGGCAAGATGATATTTGTATCCGGGCAGTATCCCTATGCGGAAAACGCCAAAGTCTCCGCACCCGGCAACAGCGTAAGCCAGACCCGTGAGGTTATGGCAGAGATTGAGCAACTGCTCGACCAGTTCGGGGCGGGCTTTGATGACGTCGTTAAAATAAACCGCTGGTATGCGGGCAACGTCGGGGTCGAAGACTTTGAACCTGCTGCCCTTGCCTGTGCCTCTTTTTTCCCCGACCCCGGCCCTGCAGCGACGGGCATTCCGTTACCTGTCCACGCAGACCCTGAAGTCGCTATCAAGATCAGCGTGGTCGCGATGCTCGGAGAAGACGGCCAGCATCTGCCGAGAACCCACTCCTGGCCCGAATCGTTGTGGGACTGGCACACGCATCTTCCTTATCAGCACGGCGTCAAATGTGCGGGAATGATCTTCCTTGGCGGACAGGTTTCTCTCAACAAGCAGGGTCAGGCAACCTATCCTAGTGATCTCAGCGCTCAAACGCACCAGGCAATGACCCACATCGGCACGATCCTGAACGACCTGGGAGCTGATTACAGCGACGTCTGCAAAATTCTCGCCCTCTACTGCGCGCGCGACGATGCCGAAAGGCTGCACGAGAATCTTTCTATCCGTTCATCGTATTTTGAGGAGCCGGGACCCGCAAGTACGGGGGTGCCGCTACCCGTACTTGCCTATGACGCGATGGTCATCGAGATCGATACCTTCGCCATGGTGGATGAGTCAGGTTAAGTCCCGTCACTATGGTGCTCCGAGTACTGGGGCAATGATCACGATTCTGTGTCGATACTCTCCGTAACAGGGACCTTTCAATCACCCACGCCAGCGCGCCCCCAGAAGAGTTTGCGCACCTGTTCACTGTTCACGAGATCGGGCTTTTCGGCATAGCACAGGACTGGGACCAACCGCGGGATCGTCCCGCTCACACGGGTGACGCGATGAATCGTCTGGCGGCCACCAAAAATCAACAAAGTACCCGGCGTGAACGGCAGCTGCATGACACTGTCGCGCTTACCCTCCAGAACGCCTCCGACAATTTCCTTCTCGTTATCTAGTCCCCGGATCTGTGGCACATACTCAAACAATCCCCCTTCGTCAGGCTGCTGCAGCATCAAAGTGATGGTGAATTCGGATTCATCAAAATGCCAGCCGTGTTGCCCACCATCAACAAACACATTAATGGAGCAGGCGCCCAAAGGGTCCGCAAATCGGAACAATGGTTCTTTACCCAGAATAGCCGCTATAAAGTCTTTTAACGGATCCCAGCGATACAACCGTTTCAGGGCGCCATGATCCGCGAGCAAATCATAGGCCACAGACCCTACAAACGTAGGCTCTTGGCGCTGCGTGACATCGTCCGGTGAAAGATCAGGGTCTGCATCTCTCAGGTAGGCATTATGCGTACTGTCACAGAAATAAGCCTGGCCAAGCATACTATTAGCTTCGCGCACCAATTCGTCTAGCGCATCAGGACGAATAAAGCCTGGGAGTATGCACAGGCCGCTTTTCGCGAACTTCTCCTGACAGGTCTGCGCCAGCGCTGAACCGAGAGGCGAGCCCAGATCAGTGATCGGGTAGCGTTCGGTATCGACCATAGACGGCGCACTTATACCCTCAGAACTCATCCCGCCTCCTTCGTTTGCCTTATCGGAAAATTTTAATCTGGTTCCCTGGAGCCTGACAGACATACCCAAAAGAGAGTCACTAGCTAACCCAAAAACCATTCGGCTTTACGCAAAGGTAGTGTAGGATGCTCACTGTAATAGAGCAAATAACGGCACAGTTAGACTCTTTAGGCATAGATCTTGCAGATAGGTAAAAACATCAGTCAGGGGAGATAAAAGTGGTCGATGATAATTTTCGTTTGAACCAACCGTTTGTCGGGATACCGTCATTTTTGCGCTCCAGTATCTGTACGGACATTGCAACCCTCGATACCGGTATTGCAGTTATGGGTGTCCCCACTGATGAGGGGTCGCCCTTCATGGCGGGTTCACGCATGGGGCCGCGGGCTCTACGCGAACATTCACTGCGTTTTGGTCAGGGTGGTGCAGGTTATTACGACCCCGAGAACAGAAAGCAATACCTTGAAGTCGAAATGTCACAAGGTCTGATTACCGATCTTGGGGATGCCGACATCTGGCCAGCTGATATCAAACGTACTTTTGACAACACGACCGAGATGACCCGCAAAGCCAGGGAAGGATGTGATCTGCTGGTGGTCATGGGTGGTGACCACGCCATCACCTACCCGGTAGTCAGAGCCATCAAAGATGATATCTATGTGATTCACTTCGATGCACATTCCGACTACGCTCCCTTTATTCACGACCTGCAATTCACCAATGGCCACGCTTTTCGGCACATCTCACCCATGCCAAACGTCAAGAATCTGATCCAGGCTGGTATACGAAGCCTGCGTCACTCGGCAGACATGATCGAAGACCCTATCGTAGAAGGCAATGACCTGGTCACCATGACCCAGTTCCGAAAGATGGGGCCCGAGGGTTTGGCGGCCATGGTGCCCCAAGGCGCCAAATGCTACGTCAGCATTGATGTAGACGTACTCGATATATCGCTGGTGCCTGGCTGTGTGTCGGCCGAACCCAACGGCATGACCTATGCCGAACTCCGCGACACTCTGGATGCGATTGCGCGGCGTACGGAAGTCATCGCCTTTGATTTTGTCGAGGTAAATCCGCAACTGGACGTCGGCACAGGTGTGACTGCGTACCTGGGCGCTCATGTCATGGTGGAATTTCTTGGACGCATCTGTGAACAACCCTGGTGGATAGAAAAACGCAACCAACGCCTTAATCCATGACAAAACGGGTTCTGATTACCGCAGGTGCCGGCGGCATCGGTCGCGCAATGGCGCATGCATTCGATGAGCAAGGTGCCAAAGTCTGGGTGGTGGACATTGATACACCAGCACTAAAAACCTGCCCGGGCCACTGGCAGACTAACTGTCTCGACGTAACTGATGAAGCTGCTGTCGCCACCCTTTTTTCTGAACTACAAGATCAGTGGGGCTCTTTGGACACGCTTTGCTCTAACGCTGGCGTTGCCGGGCCGGGTGCGCCTGTTGACGAGATCTCGATAGAAGAGTGGCGCGCCTGTGTTTCAGTCAGCCTGGAAGGTACTTTTCTCTTTGCCAAACATGCAGCGCCGCTAATGAAGACACAAGGCTCCGGCGCCATCATCATTACTTCATCAACCGCCGGAATATTTGGTTTTGGCAACCGCTCGCCCTATGTCGCAGCAAAATGGGGAGTCATTGGTCTGATGAAAACCCTGGCCATCGAACTGGGGCCGTTTAATATCCGCGCTAACGCGATCTGCCCTGGCCCGGTTGAAGGTGAACGCATGACATTTGTGGCCGAGCGCGAGGCGCAAGCAAAGGCCAAAACAACCCAACAGATCCTGGATGAATATGCCAGTGGCTCATCGATGAAAAAACTGGTTAGAGGGGAAGATATTGCCCACATGGCAGTCTTTCTTGCCAGCGACAGTGCAGCGCTGGTGAGTGGCCAGGTGATTGCCGTCGACGGGCATACCGAGAACCCTGAGCCTCGCTACTAAGCTAAACACTCGGCTCAACCACTCGCCCTCGTCAGTAGTCTCTGACTTGAGACGCTCCCTGATAAAGAATCTTCGCCCAGTTTGCGTTCGCTCGCTCGCGCTCACTCGCCGCCACTTGATCCATATCCTCGACTGGCCGGTTCAGTATCGAATAACCGGATAGTTCATGGCAACCCCGCACCACCTGCACCAGGTTCTCACCGATGACCTGCTTGCACTCTGGCCCCATATAACATTGCAAAGCCACTCCCAGACGCCGCTGATCACCCTGGTTGGGCATCGATCCATGAACGGTTCTTGCATGATGCAAGGATATCTGACCTGGTCGTAACACAAGGTCGACTGCAGCGCTTTCGTCAATATCTTCGATGGCCTGCCCACGGGTCAGGATATTGTCCTTTCCAAAAGAATCATGATGCCTGCGGATTCCGTCTTTGTGGCTTCCCGGAATAACCTTGATGCATCCGAGTTCCACATTGCTTGGAGTCAAAGCAAGCCATGGCGTCACAAAAGTATGTGGCTCGATTCCCATGTAGGTGCCATCCTGGTGCCAACTGACAAAGCTCGCGCTTCGGGGCTCTTTAAAAAAGAGTACAGAGCCATATAACAGAATATCCGGCCCGATAAGGTCCGAGACAGCGTCAACAATCACCGGGTGATGTGCTATCTCGTCAATGCATTTAAAGGCAAGATGAGGATTGTTGCGGTTGGTCGGACTCAAATCCTCAGGATACGCGCCTTCAGCGGCCTCTACTCGCAACTTCAGGGCGTGGGCGTCATCCTCGGACATCACATCCACAGGCGCGCAATAACCAAACTCATAAAAGTGCTCGACCTGCTGAGTACTAAGGATACGTGGCATGAGTACGCTCTCTGGCTAATCTTGGATCTTTAACGTCTGCGCGATTCTATTCAAGCAAGTCTTAAAAAGTCCATATGGGCATGGTGTCAATTTCCACCCTAAGATCCAGTCGACTCCAGACAAGTCTTTACTTGGATGCGACACATCGGCTATTACAATAGGACGTGAACTCGATCTGATCGCTTATCATCAGTGTCTTCAAAAACTGAACCCATTTGTTCCAAGGCCGCCTTTAAACAAAGAAAACCTTATGGCGTCAAACACTGCCATGCAAGAGCCTCACCTGGCAAACTGGTATCGATGCGATATTGACCGGGTGCTGCTCAAAAAGCTCTCTCGACGCAGTAACTGGCATGGACTGGCCTGTCTTGCCTATTTTTGCACTCTTTTGGGTGTTACCGCTGCACTGGCCTTGGCGTCGGTCGGTACGTGGTGGAGCATACCCGCCTTCTTTCTTTACGGCAGTATCTGGGTCTTTGCCACCAGCGTAGTCCATGAGACCTCTCACGGTACGCCGTTTCGAAGCCGCGCGCTGAACGAAACTGTGCTCTTTATCTTCGGGTTCATGGTGCAACAAACGCCTTGTCTTCTGCGCTTCGTGCATGCCCGGCATCATTCCCGAACAGCCATTGTGGGTGACGATCCGGAGATCATCCTGACCAACCCGATGACCTTAAAAGACTTTGTGGTAAAGGAACTGATCGATATTGGAAGTATCTGGTACTTCACCAAGGCAACTGCCCTGCTTGCCTTGCATCGGCCCGGCAACGATGCCACCGACTGCATTCCTGCTGAAAAAATGCACCAGGCTTTCATCGAAGCGCAAGTGTATCTGCTCGCCTACCTTGCTGTGATCGCCTGGTCTATCGCAACCCAGTCATGGCTACCCGTGACAATGCTGATACTGCCTCGGGTTTTTGGCGCACCGACCCATGGCGTGATTCTGGCAACCCAGCATTTTGGAATGGCACAGAACATCAAGGACCATCGGCATACTACGCGGACCATGACGGTAAACCCATTACTGCGACTGCTGTACTGGAATATGAATTACCACATTGAGCATCATATGTTCCCCCAGGTTCCGTTCCATGCGCTGCCCGTGCTGCACCGCGCCATAAAAGATCAGTGTCCGGCACCAACCCGCGGTGTGCTGGGCGCCATGCGCGAAATCGCAACAACGATTAACCATCAGCGTAAAGATCCTTCCTACACCACGCCGCGCCAAATGCCTTCAGCTTATGCGTAGCAGTCCTGTCTTGTTGTTAAATCTACTGTTAATCAAGATTCGTCCGTTAACTTGGTCTTTCGCAGGCCGCTGTTGAAAAATTGCCATGTATATTCTTTACGGAGGTAGATTCACCCGATCACTCATGGTCGAAATGGTGTTGGCTGAGGGAAACATCGACTACCAACTTCGAGAGATCGACATCCTGAAAAACGAGCATCGGTCCACGGAATTTCTCAAGATCAATCCATCTGGTTGGGTGCCTGCTCTGATCACAGCCGAAGGTGTCGCTCTTTATGAGACCCACGCCATTAATCTATACCTGAGCGAACGACATCAACTGGCCCATCTTGCTCCACGGGCTGACGAGGCAGAGCGTGGATTGTTTCTCAGCGGACTGTTCGCTATCTGTGACGATCTGGAACCGGTGATGAAACGTTACTATTATCCGCACCGATTTTCACTGAATGATGCCGATATACCGGGGGTTAAACAGCTCGCATTGAACGACGCGCTAGATTGTCTCAAGGTTATCGATGGACGACTGAGAGAAAACGGCCCCTATCACCTGGGCGACCGGTTCAGTCTGGTTGACCTATCACTCAGTTACTGGGTCGCGCTGATTCATTATCTTGACGTACTTAAGCCCTTTGCCGCCATACGCCAATGCATGAACCTGGTTATGAGCCGACCTAAATTGCAACCCTTGTTCGAATACCAGATCGAATGGAATAAGGAGTCACTTCACTCGGCAAAGGCGCCCTGGTCAATGCTGTAGAGTTTGTAGCCAATAAGTTTTCTGCCAAAACTGTCGATTACCCAGACCCACCAGTCACAAATTCTAAGAATCACGCTAGAAAGTTGGCAACTGCCTGGGCATTCTTCAACGACAAGGAATTACACTGACCTATAACTCGGTGCACCACGGAGAAATTTGGGAATATATTGATGACTGGACCGCTGACCGGATATCGGATTGTAGAACTTACCAGTATGCTCACTGGCCCCTGGGCAGCATCTATACTGGGAGACCAGGGCGCAGATGTAATTAAGGTAGAAGTGCCCGGCGTTGGTGATCATACCCGGTCCGTTGGTGTTCAACGCCATGGCCTATCGTCAAACTTCCTGAATATCAATCGCAGCAAGCGGTCGATCACCATTAACCTGAAATCAACTCAAGGTCGGGCGGTTCTCGAAAAACTGGCCTCGAACGCAGATGTGTTGATACAGAACTTTCGTCCCGGCGTTGTTGAGCGGCTTGGGATTTCTTATAGTGAGATCAGCGCAGTAACACCAGACATTATTTATATCTCGATGTCTGGCTTCAGTGAGAGAGGCCCCCTGGCAAAAAAGCCCGTTTACGATCCGATTATCCAGGCGATATCCGGCCTGACCACCGTACAGGCTGGCTCGGACCAGGAAAGGCCTCGATTGATCCGCACCATTCTGCCGGACAAAGTCACTGCGATTTATGCCGCTCAAGCGGTTACCGCCGCCCTGCTGGCACGTGAGCGCACCGGGGATGGCCAGCATGTGCGGCTATCTATGCTCGATGCGGTGCTGAATTTTCTCTGGGCCTCGGACATGGGAGGTCAGACCTATGTCGACCAGCCGGTTAGCAATCAAGCAGCAGCCAGTTTTATCGATCTGATCTACGAAACACAAGACGGGTATATAACCGTATCCACCATGACCAACAAGGAATGGGAAGCGCTGAGCCGCGCTTTTGAACGACCTGATCTGCTTGAAGATCCTCGCTTTAAGACACCTCAACTGCGAAGCCATAATGTGAATGATCGACTTGGCGTCGTTCAGGAAGTATTGCTCTTAAAAACGACCCAGGAGTGGCTGGATATTTTTGACCAAGAAGACGTGCCCTCTGCACCAGCCCTGACTCGCGACGAGGTCATCAAACATCCGCAGGTTATCGCCAGCGATATTCTTCAAGAGCACGATCACCCGATCGCTGGCCGCTTACGCCAGGCACGGGTCGCCGCTCGTTTTGAAGGAACCCCGCCCAGCGAACCCAGGGGAGCACCGCAATTGGGTGAGCACAGCGATGAAGTATTAATCGAGCTGGGATTTTCTGACGAGGAGATATCAGCTTTGAAAGCCTCGGGCGCGGTTGGCAATGAAAGCTATTCCGCCTGACTGTCTAGTGCATCGCCGACAACAACTCATAAATACGGGTATACCCAATGATTGATTTTTATTTCTGGCCCACACCTAACGGCTGGAAAATATCCATTGCTTTGGAGGAAATGGGCCTGGCCTACAACGTCATTCCGGTCGAGTTGGGCAAAGGCGAGCAATTCACTCAAGAATTTGAAAAGATAAGTCCAAGCCATCGTATGCCGGCCATTGTTGATCATGAACCCTTGGGACAAAGAGCACCATTTGCTTTGGCTGAATCTGGTGCAATCTTGATGTACCTTGCAGAAAAATCGGGGCAGTTCTGGCCTAACGAAACACAAGACCAGTACCAAGCGCTGCAATGGCTGCTCTGGCAGACCACTCAACTAGGCCCCATGATGGGCCAACACGGGCATTTCGCGCTCTATGCCAAGGAACAAATTCCCTACGCTGTGGGACGCTATCGGCACGAAGTGCTTCGGCTTTTCAAAGAGCTCGAACAGCGCCTTAACGGGCGCGAGTACATCTTAGATCAGTACAGCATTGTCGATATGGCCTGTTGGCCGTGGATATTGACTTACAAGAGCCAGAATATTGATCTAAGCTACTATTCCAATCTCAGACGATGGTATGACTCATTAAAACAACGGCCTGCGCTACGTCGTGGTTATGACCTTTTCAAGGAGAAAAGGTCTAAAAGGGGTAGTGAAGCACCTGATAAAGAAGCGCGCCGGCACTTATTCGGCGTGGTGTCTAAGGGCGATCATTAACGAGCATTGTAAAGTGTATTTTTCGCTTTGAAGACTGAGATTCCTGTTGTCGCATTAGAGAAAGTGCAGTCCAGGTCCGAAAGGGTAGATTCGCCCGCTAATTCCACCTGGTTAAAGCGAGCTCGTTATTATCGGCATGAAATATAGTGAAAAATAGCGCCCTATGAGCCTATCGGGACAAAGAGCATTGGTCACGGGTGCCTCTGGAGGCATTGGACAAGCTGTTGTTAAAGCACTGCAAAACGCGGGGGCAACGGTGGCCGGAGTAGACCGGTTCCCAAGCGATTCGTGTGATTTTTTTATTGCGGGGGATCTAACTGACCCTGAATTCTGCGATAGCCTGCCGGATGCCGCTGCCTCACAGTTGGGTGGATTGAATATTGTGGTCAATAACGCTGGTGTGATTCGCCGCGGCCCCATCACGCAGGCAAGTGATGAAGACTATGCGACCTCTTTTGCTGTCAACGTTGAAGCACCGTTTCGCATATGCCGGGCGGCAATACCGCTTCTTGCAGATCAAGGTGGTGGTGCAATTGTGAACATCGCCTCATGCTGGGGGGTGCATCCCGGACCCAATCACCCGGTCTACTGCATGTCCAAGGCAGCCGTGGCCTCAATGACTCAATGCCTTGGACATGATCACGCACATCAGGGTGTACGAATCAATGCCGTATGCCCAAACGAGGTCGACACCCCAATGCTCCGCTCCGGTTTTGAGGCACGACAGATGGACTCACAAAACGCTATCGAGGCGCTCAACGAGTCGGTTCCCATAGGGCATATTGCTCAGCCCGATGAAATTGCCGATGTGGTGGTGTTTCTTGCCTCTGATCAGTCCCGCTACATGTGCGGCGCACTGGTAGAGGTTAATGGTGGAAAACCGGTTTTTTGAGTCATGAATAAAGTGGCGCTGGTAACCGGTGGTGGAAGTGGAATCGAGCTGGCATGCGCAAAACACCTTGCCAAAGAGGGTTACGAGGTCATTACCGCGCAACGCTCGCCTACAAAAGAGTTTCGAAGTATTGAGGCAGACTTCACTGATCCCAAGGTACCCGCACAGGTGATCGAGCAGGTGCTGGACTACACCGGTCGTCAGAATCCACCCGCTCCGAAGAACAGGCAAGCCCGAAGAAGTAGCGGCTCTGGTCGCGTGGCTCGTATCGGAGGATGCCTCCTTCGTAACGGGACAGGTATATACCGTAGATGGCGGCCGACTGGCCCAGTTACCCCTACCCAAAACGATGAACCAGAAATCGAGAGCCCCGAACCAGGATCTGGATACGCAACCCCAAATTAAAAGACCCGAGTAGCACTTTATGCAATCACACGCACGCGTTGTTGTTGTCGGAGGTGGCTGTGTTGGCACCAACATACTGTATAGCCTGGCACATCGAGGCTGGAACGATGCCTGCTTGCTCGAGCGAACAGAATTGACCGCTGGGTCGACCTGGCATGCTGCGGGCCTCATTCCGCTGTACTCGTTTTCCTACAAGTTCGGCCGGTTGATCCAAAAGACCATTAACCTTTACGAAGGACTGGAAGCCGAAACCGGCCAGAGCATCGGCTGGCATAAGTGTGGCCAACTACGTATTGCCGAATCGGCCGATCGTATGGACGAATATCTGAATTATGCGTCGATTGCCCAAACGCAAGGCGTACGTGCTGAGATTCTCACGCCTGAACAGGCGGTAGACCTGTGGCCGCTGATGCAGCAAAGCCCGCAACTGCTGGGCGCGATTTATAACCCCGACGATGGCCATATCGCCCCGGCCGATGTTACCCAGGCTCTTGCCAAAGGCGCCAGACAATTGGGCGCCAATATTTATCTGAACACGCAAGTCGATTCGATAAAAGCATTGCCCTCGGGTGAGTGGAAGGTCAGCTCAAACCAGGGTGACATCGTCTGCGAGCACGTGGTGACAGCTACCGGTAACTATGTGCAGCAAACGGCTCGCATGCTCGGCCTCGACCTGCCCTGCTTTCCTATCCTGCACCAGTACTGGGTCACTGAAACCGTGCCAGAAGTGCGGGCCCGAAAGGATCAAAACCTGCCCGAGATGCCGGTGCTGCGTAACGAGGCCATCAACGGATATGTGCGTGAAGAGCGCGATGGCCTGATGTTTGGCCCCTACGAACGCCCGGGCAATCTTGAACACTTTGCCCGCGATGGTGTACCAGAATGGTTCGGTGCCGATCTATTGCCTGAAAATATGGACGCAGTAGAAGATAACTGGGCCGCCGCACTGGATCTCGTGCCCGTGTTAGGTGAGGTCGGCATTAAGGCTAACGTGCGTGGTCCGATCTGCACCTCACCCGATAACCTGCCACTGTGTGGACCTGCCTGGGGTAAACACAATCTCTGGCTGGCCGAAGGCTTCACCGGCGGGCTGTTGATGGGTGGGGGACTCGGCGCCGAGCTGGCCAACTGGATCGTGGATGGCGAGCCCCATATTGACCTTGGCGAAGTCGATCCGCGACGCTTTGGACCCTATGCCAACAAAGTTTACACCGGCCGCAAGAACAAGGAGGCCTTCGGACACAACTTTGGCATCCACTATCCTGGTTACGAATGGCCCGAGGCCCGTCCGGCGAAAATGATGCCCTGCTATGACCGGCTGAATGCTGTGGGTGCGGTTTGGGGCGCCGTATATGGCTGGGAGATACCGCTGTGGTTCGCACCCAAAGGATGCGAAGCTAAAGACATCTGGAGTTATCGAACTTTCAACTCCATGCCTCATATTGGCGCCGAATGTCGTGCCGTACGAGAAACCGCAGGGCTCTTTGAGATGACCCCCATGACCAAGTTCGAAGTCAGCGGTCCGGGTGCCGAAGCCTGGCTCAATCGAATTCTGGCCAACCGGATGCCTCGCAAAATTGGCGGCATCGTACTGGCGCACCTGTTGACCCACCAGGGCACCATTCGCTGTGAGTTCACAGTGACCCGCCTTGGCGAGACCAGCTTTTACCTGGTGGGAACACCGCGTGGCGAGCGACATGATTTTGATGTACTGCACAAAGCCCTACCCGCTGACGGCACGGTCACCCTGACAAACGTGACGACTGAGCGTGGCGGACTGACACTGGTAGGGCCCAAAGCCCGAGACATTCTGCAGAATCTGGTGGATGGTGATCTTGGCAACGATGCTTTTCCCTGGATGAGTGCACAATCTCTGACAGTAGGCCTTGCCTCTGATGTACGCATGATGCGCATCAATTACGAAGGAGAACTCGGTTGGGAGTTGTACCATCCGATTGCCTATAACCTGCATCTTTTTGAGGAAATCTGTCGTGCGGGAGAGGCCCACGGCCTGAAACACTGTGGCTATCGGGCTATTGAATCTTTGCGCCTGGAAAAATCCTACCGCGCCATCTACCGGGATCTGGATCTGGAGCACACCGCCCTTGAGGCGGGCCTTGATCGCTTTATCAAGTGGGATAAAGACGAATTTGTCGGCCAACAGGCGCTGCTTCAGCAGCATGATGCCGGGCTAAAACACAAGATGGTGACCCTTAAAGTAGAGACCGTCGATGCTGACGCCTGGATGAACGAGAGTGTGTTCCGGGACGGCCGTCTGGTGGGGCGCATCACGTCCGGGGCCACGTCTCACCATATCGGCAATTGCCTGTCGATGGCTTATGTAGAGCTCGACCAGGCCACCCCGGGTACACCTCTTGAGGTACAGGTGCTCGAACGACGAGTGCCTGCGATTGTCATCGCCGACTCGCCTTACGATCCCAAGAACCATCGCCCTCGAATGTAGTTTTTGGTACCAGTAGGACTCAGCCGATGGAAAAAGAAAAAGAAGTCCGCAAAGGAGGTCGGGCAGCTCGGCGTACGAAACGTATTAACGCACCGATTGTGCATAACCCGGCCCTGATACCCAATGTGCCCGTGTATGAAGTTGCCAACGCAGAAGGGGTTGAGCAGATTCACGAACTGGCGATGCGAATCGTCGAAGAGATCGGGGTGGACTTTCGCGAAGACGCAGCACTTCAGACTTGGGGAAAAACCGATGCCCAGATCGACGGTCAACGGGTACGTGTAGGGCGCGAAACTCTGCTCAGCCTTGTCGATAAAGCGCCCTCTGAGTACACCCATCATGGCCGCAATTCAGCGCGCACTGTGAACGTGGGTGGGTCATCGATGGTGGTATCACCTTCCTACGGCCCCCCGTTTATCTACGATCTCGATGGAGTCCGACGCACAGCTACACTGGAAGACCTCAACAACCTCCAGAAGCTCAACCATATGGCTTCAAGCGTGCATATCGCCGGTGGGCCGGTGGTGGAGCCGATGGATATACCGGTACCGTACCGCCACCTGTATATGGCTTACAGCGGTTTTAAGTACTCGGATAAACCGATTGTCGGCAATGTCACCTCCGCTGCCCGGGCGCAAGATACCGTGGACATGTGCAAGATCGTATTCGGTGATGATTTTGCAGTCAATAACTGTTGTACCACATCGTTGATTAACGCCAACTCACCGCTGGTCTGGGATGAGACCATGCTCGGGGCGTTGCGGATTTATGCCCAGAACAATCACGCCGTGATGTGCTCGCCTTTTTCAATGGCGGCTGCGTCCACCCCGGCGAGTAATGTCGGCACTATGGCGGTAGTCACCGCTGAGGCGCTCATGGCAATCGCCTATGCGCAACTGATTCGACCGGGAGCGCCGATGCTGTTCGGGGTGCCGGCTATGACTGTGGCACTCAATACGGGTGCCCCGGTCCATGGCAGCCCGGATTCAGCGATCGTGCAGTTTCTGGCCGGCCAGATGGCACGACGTTACCAAGTGCCCCACCGCGCCATCGCCAACTGTGCTACATCCAAATCGGCAGATATGCAGGGTGCCTACGATTCGATGTGGGGGCTTTTTCCCTCTTTTCTCAGCGGTGCGCAGTGGATCACCATGGCAGGCGGCATGATGGAAGGCACACTGGGGGTAGGTTACGCCAAAACCGTTATCGACTTTGAGCAACTCGATGCCTTTTATCATTTCTGCCAGGGACCTCACTTTGACGATCTGGATGAGATCTTTGAAACCGTTAAAGAAGTTGGACCTGGCGGGCACTTTCTGGGCGCAGCCCATACCCGCAAGGCCAATCTTTTCATCTTTCCTTCCCAGAACAACGTCACCTTCGAGCAGTGGGAAGCTGAAGGCCGCAAGAGCTCCGAGCAGGTTGGACTAGATAAGGCCCGCCGTTGGCTGGTCCGCTATGAAGCGCCAGCCATGGACCCTGCCCTGGATCAGCAACTCAAAGAATTTATTACCAAGCGTGAATCAGAGGTTCCGAATACTTTGCAATAAGCCGGCATTTGGGATGCCACCCCTTAAAACCGAAACGCACCCCGTTGGCCGCCACCCACACAGGGGTGCTTGAAGGATTGCATGAGGCCTAATGACAGGCTTTATTCAAGGCCTTCAAACGCCAGTAGTTGTAGGGCAGTGGTGTCAAAAAACCCGCGAGCAGCATCAGTGGGACCACCCACCAGGTGATTACCGCGCCGCCTGTTGCCACCACGTCCACGATGTTCATCGCGACTTCCATCGAGATCATCGAAATCAGCGACATACCACAGGCGGTGCGAAAAGCACTGGCGAGCACCATCTGCCGTGAAAGAATCACCGTCTCCAGCGCGATCGAAGTGAGCAGACCATTGACCACCGCAAGCACCATGATGGCGGTTACGGGCCAGGGAATCCCAGTGAATTGAAAAAAAAGAATGGTCCCAAAATCACCGATCGAACAGCCAGCCAGACACCACATTGTGTTCTTTGCCGCCCGGCGCCAGGTGTGTCGACACTTCCAGGTGAAATCAGCCGCGACGCTAAGTGCTTCCATTTCAAAATTCCCTCTAACCAATACGTATGATTATAGCGGCTGCTCTTGCAGCCACTGATAATCACTACATCCCACGTTCCGTAGTTGGCGTCTTGACACGAAAAAGCAATGGCCTGGCCGGGCACGCTGACGCTTAGATCTCAAAATAAGCATAGAAGTTACCCCTGGCGCAGCATCCTAGCCACACCTACACACGGCCAAGGGCGGCCAAAGCAGCCTCGATTCTTTTACTGTGCTGCACGCCCCAGCCACTGATGAAGTCCGTCATGGGCGCGAGTGTGCGTCCGAAATCGGTAATTGAGTATTCCACCTTGGGGGGGATCTGCATAAATACCTCGCGATGAATCAAATCGGCAGCCTCAAGGTCCCGCAACTGCTGGGTCAGCATCTTCTGGGTGATATCCAGCATCTCGCGTTTCAACACGCCGAACCTCATAGGTTCAGACTGCAGTTTCCACAAGATACAGACCTTCCACTTGCCGCCTACGACATCCGGTACTTACTGCCTCGAGGAACCGGGAAAAGAGACTTCTACGCAAAAACAATGACTTACCTTGTTTTGAGTTCTTTTGCTGATTGATATGATAAGGAGATTCAATTGGTTTAAGGGATAACATCAGAATATAATAAAGTATCAATATTTGAAAACTTATGGTCTCAATCTGAGGACCGTGCTCACTATTACCTACTGGAGAACCGATGATGCGTACCCTGACCCCCTGGCTGGCCACTATTTTCGCGGCGTTCACTTTCAACTTTTCCCCATTGGCTGTGGCTGCAGAGTCCGTCGCTGCGGATTACCGCTCCCAGAGCGATGCCGGCATCGAATTACTGGATATGTCCACCTGGTTTAGCAATGCCCCGCCAAAGAATCTTGCAGCAACTTTCAATCCCGCGCACCCGGCTGGCTGGGCGGTGATGCTCAATCCCCAGACTCATACCAGCTGGCACATGGTGTTCTCCAACCCGGCCACCTACGCCCAGTTTCTCAATCCCCGGTTCTACGCCCAGTTCTTTAACCCCAATAACTGGGTCGCCTGGGTTAAACCGGAAAGTTACGCCACCTTCGTGGATCCGGATACCTACCTCTACTGGATGACCCCGCATGCCTACATCCATGCGCTGAACCCAGATAACTACGTCCAGTTATTCAATGGTGACAACTACCGACCCTTTGCTGCGCTGTCCACCTATAGCGACTGGCTGAACCCAACTGCCTACCAAGTCACGGGTGAACCCCAAGGCGTGGTTGAGGGTGATGCCGGAATCGATTACCTCGGTACTTTGCTGGCCCTGCTGAACAGTCCTGATCAGGATCAGGCTCTGGCCAGCAACTGAAGAATCGCCTGAGCTCTCCCGCGGCCTCGCTTAATCTCTTTTGAGTCGATCGAAAATCTTCTCTCTAAAAAGTGGATTATAGAAAGAGGATGCACGTTGGGGAGCTCAGTTGAGGGTGCTTGAAAGATTCGATCGAGCCGCTATTAACGGGCTATTTACAACTATCGCCAGCGCGACTCGTTAAGCTATTCGCTAGACCCGAAAGCAACAGTCTTGAGTGAATACCAATCCCTTGCCGCTCACGGCAGATGTCGTTCTGCAAACTCAGTTATGCCTCCCGCACTCTGGGCCGTGACAAGACGTTTGCGGCCATCCCCTGTCGGGGGGTAGAGCGCTACAAGGCTTTTCGCAGGTGAAAGAAATGTCGTCCCATAAAAATGCGAAAGCATCCTTCCTTGGGGGCGCAAGAAATGTCTGAGGTCTGTGATCGTATTGTTGCGCCCCACACCCATCACCAGATACCCCTACATTACGACACGGTCACATTAGCTGGACTGTGATCTGTGTTATAAGCAATCCATGCACAGCATGCTCTGGCTAATAGCGTTCTTCATCCTCGCGATTGCAGGTTTTCCGGCCGCTGCTCAGTCGGCGTTTGCAGCGGAAAAGATCCACTGTGATGGATACACCGGCCACTCCCGGACAATCGTGGTCTCCGATACTTCATGCCGTCAGGGTGGGTCATGCGCGATAACAGATTGCGAACCCTCCCACCAGTGCCATCATTCGCCATGTATGGCCGCAGTCACTCTGGGTTCTATTTTCCAGCGTGATTCGTTATCGCACGAAGTCAACCGTCTGGCCATGGCTTCTCTCGTCATCTCAATCGACTATCCGCCGCCCAAACTGACTCTCCCGATATAACGCAGGTCTGGCCGATTAAGGGGCTGCCCTGACGGCAACCCCTTTGGCGACATTGTCAGCAATCCGTTGTTAATCCTAATCGTGGCGAATGCTTCTCGATGAATGAGGTTTAACAGTAGCGGCAGGCCCTACACCCGTGGACTGAATGCGTCCGTAAATCTTATATTTTTGTGGGAGATAACAACATGAAACAGAGTTTGATCAGGTGGTTCCTTGGAGTAGGGCTGATAACCCTGCCATTGCCGGCGGTGTTGGCGGACAGTCATGAACTGCCTCCGGTACCTTTTGAGTTTGGCCTTGGGCACTCCAACTTTAATCAGCACTGCGCTGCCTGTCACGGCAAGGCACTCGAGGGCTCAGATAATGGTCCGCCGCTGATGCACGGTTACTACAACCCCTCGCACCACAGTGATACGGCCTTTTATCGCGCTATAACCCGAGGCGTACCACAGCATCACTGGAACTTCGGCGATATGCCGCCGGTGCCCGGTATCAAGACCAACGAGGCAGAGGCAGTCGTGCGCTTTATCCGCTGGGCACAAAAAGCAATGGGACTGTACTGATGAAAAACTCTAAAACAATGATGAGAACCCGAGCACTGCTACGCTATCTACACGGTGTGCTTATCAGCGGATTGCTGGCTGGGGGCAACTCAGTGGCGTGGGCGCAAACTATCCCCGATGCCATCACCGATTCACTTTCTGTATTGAATCTTGAAGTTTCATCCGATGCTATTAGCCCGTCGGAGATAGGCGGAATCTATATGGTGCGCTATGGCCTGGAAGTGTTGTATATCACCGCTGATGGCCGTTATCTGGTTCGCGGCGATATAATTGATCTACAACAGCGACGCAATCTGACCGAGGGGCAGCGGCGCCTCGGTAGGCTCGAGACCCTGAGGACGATTGCTCCGGAAGACTTCATTGTGTTTGCCGCCAAGCAGGAAAAACGCACGTTGACGGTGTTTACCGATATTGACTGCCCTTATTGCCAGAAACTGCACGGTGAAGTTGGGCTCCTCAATGAGGCCGGCATTACAGTACGCTACCTTGCCTTTCCCCGCGGCGGCATCAAATCACCAGCCTATCAACACATGGTATCGATCTGGTGCGCCACTGATCGCCCAGCGGCCATGACCACCGCCAAGACCGGTGGTGCGATAGAAGAAAAGAACTGTAAGAATCAGGTATTAGCGCAGCACCAACTGGGCCTGCAGATTCCGGTGCGCGGTACTCCAACCCTGGTGCTGGACAACGGTGAGGTGGTTGGGGGTTACGTGCCGGCAGCCGAGATAATCCAGCGCCTGGGCGTTGATGTTTCATCCAAGGCGTCGGCAGATGTCGAACTTAAATACGAAGATACGGCAGTCGTTACCGAGGGCAAGCAACTCTATCGCGGCTATTGCGCCGGGTGTCATGGCATGGAGCGACAGGGCGCGTCCAACTGGCACAAGCGCAATGCAGCGGGATACCTCCCGGCGCCACCCCACGATGAGACCGGCCACACCTGGCACCACAATGACCAGTTGCTGTTCGAGCTGACCAAGTTTGGGCCTAAGGTGACAGCCGGTGAGGATTACAAGACCCATATGCCGGCCTATGAAGGCGTGCTGTCAGACAATGAGATCATCGCGGTACTGTCCTATATAAAATCGACCTGGCCCAAAAAGGTTATCGAAATTCACAACAAGCAAATGAACAATAACTGAGCCTAGGCTTGCGAAGGAAAATCCGCTATGACATACCACGCCTTGAAATTGATCGTCGCCCTTTTTGGCCTTTCTTTACTGGCCCTGACGGCTCACGGTGGCAGTATCGTGACTTCACCTTACGCTGGACAAGAGGCCCGCGTTATCAAATCACTGTCTGCCGAAGATATTGACGACCTGATTAACGGCCGCGGGTGGGGTCTGGCGAAGCCGGCTGAACTGAATGGCGTGCCGGGGCCTGCTCATCTTCTGGAGTTGCAACAGGAGATCGCGCTCACACCCGAGCAGGTCAGTACTATCGAAGCGCTGTGGACCAGGATGAACCAAAAAGCCCGCGAACTGGGGAAACGCTACGTGGCACTGGAAAAAGAACTCAATACACAATTTGTCTCAGGACAGTTCTCGGCTGAGATACTGAAAGCCCTGTTGCTTGAGATCGGCGCAGTACGTGCCGAACTTCGTTTCGTCCATCTTAGCGCGCACCTTGAAGCCAGGCCGATTCTGAAGAGTGGCCAGATAGCACTTTATAACCGACTGCGTGGATATTCCAGTGACGATCCCTGCGCGAATATCCCCAAAGGGCATGATCCGGATATGTGGAAAAAACATAACCACTGCGAATAGACAGCAAACCCCCACCACAAAAGCCGGGGCATCAGTCCCTGGGAAGAAACGTCGGTAGCTTATATTCGGGCGGGCAAAAAGTTTTTGTGCAAAAGTGGATTACTGCCCGGCCTTGTAGGTCTCGATAGCTTCTTCGAGATCGTCGAATTCGCCGCAACCAAACCAACAGGTTTTATCAAGGCGTGCTAAAAGTTCTTCCGCAGCGGCCAGATTATTCATCAGCAGGTGCAGTTCCCCGTAGTACTCCAGTGCACCCCTGTGCTTGGAATCGATCTTCAGCGCGTTCTCATAGTGGATCTTTGCGCTCTCGTAGTCGCCCAGATTACGTTGTGAGTATCCCATCCAGTTATGCGCATCCGCATTCTTTGGCTCAGCTTTCAGTACATCAGTCAATAGTGGAATAGCGGCCTCAAAATCTTCAGTCTTGATCAACTTTACTGCCTGCTTGAACTCGGGGGATTCTTCCTTGTTGCCTTCGCCGCCATCTGCCATGGCAGCAACTCCCAAGGTAAGGGAAATCACAGAAATTAGCAGCAAACCCATCAACTTCTTCATTAGATCTCTCCGTTCATATTTTCCTAATCTTAATCCCTGGCGCACGACATGAATATGAAAGTTTGTCTTGGAGGAGCTAAGCGTTTTGGCTGTGCCCGCCCGAGTTAGTCTACAGTCTTATCAGCGATCGACGGCGCGCCATCGGCCGATCCATTCTCGAGTGGATAATTACAGGATGCTTCGGGTATCTCAAGGTGCAAAGTTGCGCCCTGCCAAGGATGTGCTCGAATGAAACTGTCGTGAAAGTCGATACTAAACTCCAGGGTTTTTGGTACCTCAATAAACCCACTCTAACAAGCCCACTCTGCCAACGAATAGTGTCGCCAATCCATTTGCGCTGAAATACACCCCCCGTCTGGTTCGTCTTCACCATCAACCGTTGATCTCGCTCGCGAGCCTCAAGCCGGGGTTATCGGCAGGGCTGTGGTGTAACGGATCGTCTCCATGGCAAAGCTCGAGGTCACGTTGGAGAAGGGGATGCGGCCAATCAGCGCCTTATAGAAATCATTGAACGCATCCATCGTCGGCACCACAACCCGGAGCAGATAATCCAAATCGCCTGCCATTCGGTAAAAATCAAGAACTTCGGGCATCTCATCAATCGCCTCGGTGAAGCGGGCCAACCACTCGGCACTGTGATCGTGAGTACGAATCTCGACAAACACCACCATGCCCGCTCCAACTTTGTGCGGATCCAGTAGTGCGACTCGTTTACGGATCACACCCTCGTTCTCCAGTCGACGGATACGTTTCCAGCACGGCGTTGCGGATAGGTTGACAGCCTTGGCAATCTGCTCAATTGATCGCCCCGCATCCTGCTGGAGCAGATCAAGGATCTGCCGATCTACTTTATCCATAGTGTTTTATTCTACTCACGAGTAATAATATGAGTAGTTTTAACTTTTTTTTCTTATATTTCAAGTTTTTTAGTATTATTTTCTAAAACTGCCTTGATCCAGACCTGATTACTCCCTACCCTGCCAGCACTCCCTGACGCTGGGGACACTTATCCAACCATGAACCACTCCCTGATCCGGCTTCCTGTCTGTGCTACGCGCGTGACACCCATCCGACATTCGCTGTCGCGCGGCAGCCGTGCGGATGCAGTTGGGCAACCGGATAAAGCCTGTATTGATACTACTGCAAGGAGTGCGATCACCAGAGGGCATATCCTGGACGACCGGTACCTGCGTGGGCAGCCCGACTGTTTGCGCTCATCTTCTGGCTGTCGCACAGCCGCAATCACAGTACCAATGACACCAGGCACCACGAATACAGGAACCCCCTCATGGAGACGGTCTTACCCCCCCACCCCCGAGTCCCTAAACAGGACCGCGAACCCATTGAAACCGATGCACTGATGATTGGCGCGGGCCCGGTGGGCGTGCGCACGACCATCATTGCCGGCGGTGTCGGACCTTTCCAGCCGCGTCGGCTGCGTATCGCCGCTGCCAACGTGCTGCACGGCAGTGCGATCCACTACAAAGTAAAAAGCCTGCGGCGTTTCATGGCAAGGAACTCGTGGTGCTCGGTGGCGGTGACTCGGCGCTTGACTGGGCGCGGGCGTCGTTTGCCGCTTTTGCGGACCTGCACCCAAAGAAGAAAGCCAGCTTGCAATACATCACCACAAGCCCGGGGCTGCACCGTCGCCTTGATCTCAAGGTCGCCTGACGGGCGGCAACGAGGAGAACAGCATGTATATCTATAACGAACCCGACCGCGCCTTGCTGGCCCAGCGCACCGGGCAATTTGCCGGTCAGGTAAACCGCTATCTCGCCGGCGAGCTAGCCGAAGACGAGTTCCAGCAGTTACGACTGCGCAATGGCCTGTACATGGAACTGCACGCACCCATGCTGCGGGTCGCCATTCCCTACGGACTGCTGTCCAGTGGGCAATTACGAGCCCTGGCACGGGTTGCCCGGACCTATGACCGGGGCTACGGTCACTTCACTACCCGCCAGAACATCCAGTTCAACTGGCCAAAATTGGAACAGGTGCCACAGTTACTGGCAGACCTCTCGCAGGTTGAGATGCATGCCATCCAGACCAGTGGTAGCGTGGTGCGCAACATCACCAGTGACCCCCTTGCCGGTGTCGCAGCCGACGAGATTGAAGACCCTCGGCCCTGGTGCGAACTGCTACGCCAGTGGTCAACCCTTCACCCGGAATTCAACTGGCTGCCACGCAAGTTCAAGATTGCTGTCACAGGCGCCCGCCATGACCGGGCCGCCGTTAGATTTCACGATATCGGGTTGCAGGTCGTTGATGAGGCTGGGTCGGACACTGTTTTTCGCGTCTGGGTTGGCGGGGGCCTTGGGCGCTCCCCCTTCATGGGCCAGATCATTCACGAAAGATTGCCCGGTGCGCAATTGCTCAACTACGTCGAAGCTATTTTGCGCATCTACAATCTTGAGGGTCGGCGCGACAACAAGCATAAGGCTCGGATCAAGATCCTAGTCAACGCCCTGGGGATTGATGCCTTCAAAACCAAGGTCGATAGCGAATGGGCATTGATTCAGAAGGTGCAGTCGGGATTGTCGGGCGAGGTTGTAGAGCAGATGCGTGCGCACTTTGTGGAATCACGCTACGACCCGAGCGCACCAGGCAAGAGCGACCGCCTGACCTTCGACTGCGACCGTAATGCCGATTTTGCCCGCTGGGTTGCACACAATACGACACGACACCGTGTGCCAGGCTACCGGATCATCTATGCCTCGCTGAAGGCGCCAGGTGCAGCGCCGGGGGATCTGGGTGCGAAGGGTATGGAGGCGCTCGCCGGTTTTGCCGAGCGCTACAGTTTCGGTGAAATCCGCGTAAGCCACGAGCAAAATCTGTTACTCGCCCATGTGCGCGAGACTGATCTTTATGACCTATGGCAAGATCTTAGAGTCCACTGCCTGGCGACACCTAATATTGGCACACTGACGGATATGATCTGCTGCCCGGGTGCCGACTACTGCTCGCTGGCGCACGCAAGCTCACTGGATGTGTCGAGCATGATCAACCAGCGCTTTGATGATCTTGACCACCTCTACGACCTGGGGGATATCTCACTGAAGATGTCTGGCTGCATCAACGCCTGCGGCCATCACCACCTCGGACATATCGGCATCCTTGGCGTAAAAAAACGTGACGAACACTGGTACCAACTGACCCTCGGTGGCGCACCCGGTAACGACGGTGCCATTGGCAAACGCCTCGGACCTGCGTTTTCTGCCGATGAGATCGTTGAAGCCATAGAGCGGATTCTGCGAGCCTATCTTGCGTGGCGTCGACCGAGCGAACGTTTTATCGATACCTGGCGGCGACTGGGTAACACCCCTTTCAAGGAGGCAGTTTATGGCGATACCCATCATCGTACAGATCCGCTGGCGGCCTGACACCGACGGACCCTCGAGCGAGTGCAGTCGCATTGGCCAAGCCGCGGCTCCTAATAAAACGTGGCAGTCGCACCAGGGATGCTCGGACGATGGTCACCTGCAACTTGGCGCAACCGACCGGGTCGAAGACCTGCCATCCACTCCTGACACCTATCGCGTCATTGAGATCGATTTTTCGGTGTTTAACGATGGCCGGGGCTACAGCCTGGCCCGGCAGCTGCGCACCCAATACCAGTATGCCGGTGAGTTACGGGCCACGGGAGACATCCGCATCGACCAGGCCGATATGCTGGCGCGCTGTGGTTTTGATACGCTGGAACTCCCAGCTGATACAGACATGGCTCAGTTGGACTCTGCCATCAACTCAATCACGGTGCACTACCAGGCGGATGTGCAACTGGGCTCCGGCAGTGTCTCTTAAATCAGCAGTGGTCCGGGTTCGGCCAATCTCACTAACGTAGCTCGAATCGGCGTTAGGGTTTATCCGCAACCGGCGGGGCACCACCGAGAAAAACATTCTCGGTCGAATAATTACAGGGGGCTTCTTGCATCTCAAGATGCAGGCCGGTGCCCAGCCAAGGGTGCGCCCTTGCCAGGGCTTCATCAAACTCGATGCCCAGACCAGGCGCTGTGGGCGGGACGATATACCCATCTTCCCAGAGAATGGTATCGCCGATCA